>WHTV01000030.1 GCA_009377535.1 Kiloniellaceae bacterium | reverse complement strand
CAAGGCGATCAAGGATGTGGATTTCATGGTCTGTACTCCGAATGACAGGTTCGTGAGGCGACCCTTGCCGCCATCATCGGCGGCAGCGCCTCGTCATCGATATGCACATTCTGGGGCCAGGCTCCGGCCTCCGATAGAGCCGGCTTGTACTCAGGCAGGGCTCGCCGCCGGTTGGTTGCCACCTGCAACGGAGCAGGCCGCGAGGAGCATGCCGACCTCCCGCCCGAAGGTGCACTTGCTCAGAGGGGGTGAGCCATCATCCCTTCGCCTTCGTCCTCCGACACCTCAACGTCAGCTTGGTGATAGCGAACAGACCTGCTCGTCGCCCCTGATGAACGACGGCTGAGTGCCAACAGCTGACGTTCTAGGTGCCCCGGCACGTCGGTGTCGGATTGGCGCTGAGAAACGGGCTCGTCCGCTGACCGCAAGTAACGACAGCTCGGTGCTTGTGTCGAATCTGGACCCTCTTCGACTCGTCGATCGCCGATGGCGGTCCGCACGCCCCCCGGCGCTGCCGCGGTAGCACCGGAGCCACCGGAGACATATCGAGGCAAACTGCATCACCTGTGGGGCTCAGACCTACCCCTTTAGCAAACCATGGGCTATGGCCGCACGGCCGGCGTCTCGATCGGCATGCCGGCGGCCCGCTGCATGAGGAACAGCTCAAGCTCGACAAGCTCCGGAGCACCGAAGTCGAAGGGCTCCGCCCTGACGCCGATCATGCAGTTGCGGATGCGCCGCTGCAGCGAGCCCATGGTCTGCCATTCCAGCCGGTAGAGTGGATAGCCGGTGGGATGCGCCTGCGGGATGAGGCTGCCGCTGAGCCGCTCGCCCCAGCGCTCGTCGTGGCAGTCGGCACAGGCGAGGTCGACCTGGCCCAGGTGCTGGCGGTAGAGCCGGCGCCCGTTCTCGATGAAGGGACTGAGGCGCTCGTCGTTCGGCGCGGTCACCGGCAGGTCGCGCGACTGGTGCGCGACAAAGGCGGTGAGCGCCAGCAGTTCCTGGCTTTCAAAGGCCAGCGGCGGCGCACCCTGGTGCTCTGAGCGGCAGAGGTTGATGCGTCCCTGCAGGTCGAACGGGCGGCCGCTCGCCGGATCGAACAGCGGATAGCGCGCCGCGACGCCGCGCATGCTGGCCGCCGCCTCGCCGTGGCATCCGGCGCAGGCAGGGCCGGTGGGTCCGACCGCCTCCCGCCATAGCCGCTCGCCCTCGAGCACCCAGAGCATGCCCGGATTGCTGGTGTCGTCCTCCTGCAAGCGTCGCGTCTCCGGCGAGACGAATTCGAGACCGGAGCGCTTTTTGAAGGGAGGCATCTCTTCGGCGGTCGCCATAACAACGGCGGCGAGTTGCAAGCAATAGACCACCAGGCAGCAGCGCAGCCACAGCCTCATATGACCGTGATCTCTGCAGTGGTTGTCTCGGTGGCCCCGCTGTCGTCGGTCCAGGCAAAGGTGAGCGTACCTGTCTGCACAGCAACCGTGGTGAAGGCGATCAGCGGGTTGGCGGCGATCGCCGGGAACAGTTCCGCCGAGAAGACCTCCTCCCCGTCGTAGGTGCACACGAAGCGGCTGATGATGTTGCGCGGGATCGTCGCGCCGTTGGTGCCGGTCCGATAGCCGGTCTCCATCGGATGCGCGATCATCGTCTTGATCTCGATGACCTCGCCGGCCCGCGCGGTCTTGGGGACGTTGACAATGCTGCGCATCACAGCAAGTCCTCGATGCAGGCGGCCAGGGTCACCACCACGTTCGCGCTGCTCGACCACACGCTGCCGTCGCTCATCTCGGCGAGCGCGACGACGGTCTGCGAGGTGGCGAGCCGCACGCGCGTCGACACTGTCGCCCGGCCGGCGCGCGGGCCCAGATGGAAGAGCGCCATGTCGGCCTGGGGGTTTTTCTCGTTGAACAAGGCGACCCGCTTCACGTGGTCGGCCTCGGTCATCGGACTGTCCACGGAGATAGCCACGCCGACCGCGTTGCCGTTCTCTACCAGCGGTGGGATGTCGAAGCGCACGCGGCCGGGTTGCACCTCCCTGCCCCCGGCAAAGAGCGCCACCGCCGCGTCCAGGCTGGGGCGGGCAACCGCCGGCCGCACCATGACGAGCGTGGCGACGCCGACGACGCCAGCAAGAAGGTCGCGTCGTCCCAGCCGGCGCTCCAGCGCTGCCTTAGGGTCTGCGGCTGCCTCGGCGCCCATGCCTTACTCCTTTAACGTAACCAGGAACGCGACGACGTCCTCGATCTCCTCGGCCGTCAGCACCGGCTTGCCCTGCCACGGTTCCGCGACGCGCTCGAGGCCGTCGATGCGATAGTAGGAGGGCATGATGCTGGACGGCACGACGCGCCGCATGTCCACCACGCGCAGCCGCAACTGGCCTTCGCTCAAGCGGGCGCCGACGCCGCCCAGGTTCGGCGCCAGGGTGCCTTGGGCATGGGGATCCGGAAACGGCCCGGCATGGCAGAGCAGGCAGAGGCTGCGCCGCCGGTCGGCAATGAGGACTTCCCCGCGGGCGGCATCGCCCGGCTGGCCGATCAGCGGACGCTCGATGGAGTCGCCGTTCACCTGGTAGTCCAGCAGCGGGCTTTGGGCGCCGGCCGGCGCCCCCGCCACCACTGTTGTTGCAAACGCCAGCAGGACTCCCTCCCACTTCATCCGAACACGGCGGAGGTAATGGTGTGGAACCAGGCCTCCGCGTAGCGCGCCTCTTCCGCGCGGAACGACGGTGGCGCATCCGCCGGGCTGACGCCGCCGGCACCCTCGACTTCCGCCAGCAGGCCGTCGCGCGGATGATAGACCCCGGCGACCGAGATGCCGTAGTCCGGTCCCACCAGGCTGTAGCAGGTGTTGACCAGCTTCTGGGCGCGCGGCGCCTCGCCGCGCAGTAGTCCCGCCACCGCGGCGGCGCAGACCTTGGCCTGGCTGTCGGCCGCGAAGGCCGACTTCGGCATGGCGCCGGCGATGGCGGCATCGCCGATCACGTGGATGCCCGGCTGTAGGCGGGACTCGAAGGTCACCGGATCGATCGGGCACCAGCCGGTCTGATCGGCCACGCCGGCCGCCGCGGCGATGGCGCCGGCGCGCTGCGGCGGAATGACATTGGCGACGTCGGAGCGGTGGCGGGCGAAGTCGGTGACGAGAGTCATGTCCGCCGGCTCGACCGCGGTCACCTGCCCGCCGAAGGAAAGCGACACCCACTCCAGCAGTCCGGGATAGAGCGCCTGCCAGGCCGCCTCGAACAGTCCTTGCTTCGAGAAGCGGTCCTTGGCGTCCAGCACGATGAGCTTGGAACGCGGCTTGTGGGTCTTCAGGTAGTGGGCGATGAGGCTCGCGCGCTCGTAGGGGCCGGGCGGGCAGCGGTAGGGACTGGCGGGCACCGACATGACCACCACGCCGCCGTCTTCCATGGACGCCAACTGGCGGCGCAGCGTGAGAGTCTGCGTACCGGCCTTCCAGGCATGCGGCATGGCCTCCGCTGCGGCCTCGTCATAGCCGGGGATGGCGTCTAGGCGCAGCTCAATGCCGGGCGCCATCACCAGGCGCTCGTAGTCGAAGGTGGTGCCGTCGGCAACGGTGACGCGGCGCGCGTGCGCGTCGACCGTCACCGCCGCCTGGGGCACGACCTCGATGCCGACCCGCTTCAGGCCGTCGTAACCGAACTGCTGGCCTTCGAGGTCGCGCAGACCAGCGATCACGGTGTTGCTGAAGGGACAGGCGATGAAGCGCTCGGAGGGCTCGATGAGAGTGACGGCAAGGTCGCGGTTCAGCCGCTTGAGGGCGCGCGCGCAGCTCGCCCCCGCGAAACCACCACCAACTACAACGACGCGCGCCGCCTGCTGGCCGAGCGCCCGCGGCGCATAGAAGGCGGCGGCGCCGCCCGCCGCCAGCACCTTGAGGACCGACCTACGGCTGGCTGCTGTGCGCAGCCTGGTCCCCACCGCCGGCAAGCCATTCCGCGATCGCGCGAATCTCGTCATCGGTGAACCCCTTGGCGATACGATCCATCACCGTCGCCGCGCGCTCGCCTGCATTGAACTGCATGAGCGCGGCGACGATTTCCTCCGCCGGGCGGCCGGCCAGGCTGGGAACCAGGCCACCGTCCCCAGGCGGCCCGTGGCAGCCGGAGCAGGAGGCCGCGCCGGAGGGCGCGATCTCAGCCGCCGCCGGGCCGCCGAAGGCCAGCACCGCGGCGATGAGCCAGAGGCCGCCCCGCCCGATCGGATGCCGCAGCGGCCGGCGACAGGGCGGAGCGGCCGGCGGCATCTCAGACCGCCCGCAGGTCATGGTTCATCAGCGGCAGCCGGCGGACGCGCTTGCCAGTGGCGGCGAAGATGGCGTTCAGCACGGCCGGCGCCGCCACGGCGATGGTCGGCTCCCCGACCCCGCCCCAGAAGCCGCCGGAGGGCATGATGATGGTCTCCACCGCCGGCATTTCTGCCATGCGCAGGACATTGTAGGTGTCGAAGTTCTCCTGCTCCATGCGGCCGCCGTTGACGGTGCATTCGCCGTACAGGCAGGCGGAAAGACCGTAGACGAAGGAGCCCTCCACCTGGCGCTCGACCTGGGCCGGGTTGACCACGTGGCCGGGATCGGTCGCGGCGACGATGCGGTGAACGCGCAGCTGCCCGTCGGTCACCGAGACCTCGGCCGCCGCCGCCACGTAGCTGCCGAAGCCCATGATCTGGGCAAGGCCGCGATGCACGCCTTCCGGCGGCGCGCTGTCCCAGCCGATGCGCTCGGCCACGGCCTCCAGCACCGCAAGGTGCTTGGGGTGATTGGCCATCAGCTTGCGCCGGAAGGCCAGCGGATCCTGACCGGCAGCGTGCGCCAACTCGTCCATGAAGCATTCCATGTAGATGGCATTCTGATTGAGATTCACCCCGCGCCAGAAGCCCGGCGGAATCGGCGGGTTGCGCATGGCGTGGTCGATCAGCAGGTTGTCGATCGAATAGCCGAGAGCATACTCGTCTCCGCCGGCATGCAATCCCTGGAAGACCACAGGATCACGCCCGCCCTGCATGGCCTGCGGGCGCACGGCGGCGAGAATCGACTGGCCGGAGATGCGCATGTGCAGCGCAGTGAGATTGCCGTCGGGGTCCAGCCCACCGGTAAGCTTGCACTGGGTTATCGGGTGGTAGGCGCCGTGCAGCATGTCCTCCTCGCGCGACCAGATGAGCTTGATCGGCGTACCGGGCATCTGCCTGGCGATGCTGACCACCTGGCGCACGTAGTCCTGGAAGTTGCCGCGCCGGCCGAAGCCGCCGCCGAGGTGCAGCTTGTATATTTCGCAGCGCTCGACGGGCAGGCCCGAGGCCTCCGCCGCCGCCGCCAGGCTCGCCTCGCCGTTTTGCGTCGGGCACCAGACCTCGCAACGGTCGTCGGTGTAGACCGCCGTCGCGTTCATCGGCTCCATGGTGGCGTGGTTCTGGAAGGGAAAGGAGTAGACGGCGGTGACGGTTTGCGCCGCCCCGGCCAGCGCGGCACGGGCATCGCCGGCCTCGTTGCCGAGGAAGGCTTCCTCGGCCTCCAACCCCTCGGCGAGCATGGCGGCGATGGTCTCGCTGGTGACGCCGCTATTGGGCCCGTCGTCCCACTCTATCGGCAGGTTGTCGAGCGCCGTCTTCGCCTGCCACCAGGTATCGGCGACGACGGCAACCGCCGTGTCGTCGACCTGCACGACCTTGCGCACACCGGGCATGCCGGAGACGGCATCGAAGCCGGTGACCCGCCCGCCGAACACCGGGCAGGCGCGGATCGCCGCGTTCAGCATATTCGGCCGCACCATGTCGACGCCGTAGATCTGCTTTCCGGTCAGCTTCTCGGCGGTGTCGAGCCGCGGCAGCGGCTTGCCTGCGATGGTCCAGGTGCTCGGGTCCTTCAGAGTGACCTCGGCCGGCAGCGTCATGCCGGCGGCGGCCGTCGCCACCTTCCCGAAGGTGGTGCTGCGCCCGCTGGGGCCGTGGGTGATCACTCCCCTAGCCACCATACACTCCGACGCCGGCACCTGCCACTCGTCGGCGGCGGCGGCGATCAGCATTTCGCGCGCCGTGGCGCCTCCGCGCCGGACGTAGTCCTGCGATTCGCGAATGCCCCGGCTGCCGCCGGTGGAGAAGCTGCCCCACACGCGGTTGCGCGCGATGTTGTCGCCCGGTGTCGGGTATTCGGTCGTCACCTTGGACCAGTCGCACTCCAGTTCCTCGGCGACCAGTTGGGCGAGGCCGGTGAGCGTGCCCTGGCCCATCTCCGAGCGGGCGATGCGGATGACCACGGTCTCGTCCGGCCGGACCACCACCCAGGCGTTGATCTCGGGCGCGATGGCGTCGGCCTGCGCGCCGCCGGGAAAGGGCACGCTGAAGCCGAGGGAAAGGCCGCCGAGGGCGGCGGCGGAGCCGACAATGAAGTTGCGGCGCGTTACGGTCGGTACGGTCAACATGGCTCTCTCCCTCACCCTGCCTGAGTCTTGCTGTTGCCGGCGGCCAGCTTGATGGCGGCGCGCACGCGGTTGTAGGTGCCGCAGCGGCAGATGTTGGTCATCTCGGCATTGATGTCTTCGTCGGTCGGGTTGCCGTTCTGCTGCAGCAGTCCGACGGCGGCCATGATCATGCCGGACTGGCAGTAGCCGCACTGGGGGACGTCCAGCGCCAGCCAGGCCTGCTGGACCGGATGCGAGCCGTCGGGCGACAGGCCCTCGATGGTGACGATCTGCTGTTCCGGGCCAATCGCGCTGACCGGCAGCACGCAGGAGCGCGTGGCGACGCCGTCGAGGTGCACGGTGCAGGAGCCGCACTGGGCGATGCCGCAGCCGTACTTGGTACCGGTCATGCCGAGCTGCTCCCGCAGGACCCAGAGAAGCGGCGTATCCGGATCCACCTCGACA
This sequence comes from Kiloniellaceae bacterium, assembly GCA_009377535.1. Classification (GTDB taxonomy): domain Bacteria; phylum Pseudomonadota; class Alphaproteobacteria; order Kiloniellales; family Kiloniellaceae; genus Pelagibius. The sequence continues at coordinate 32,387 of WHTV01000030.1, read as the reverse complement.
TCGCGCGGCGCTCCGTTGATGGTCAGGCGAGCCATGGCTGTTCCCTTTCGTTCTGTTTTCTCTCCGGATGTCCGCCGCAGGAAGGCGGCAGCGACCGACTTGGAGAGGTGCAGCCTAGGTGCCTTCTGTCGTCGAAGTTTGTCCGGCCGCCCGGCAATTGTCGTGAAGTCTCACCAAACGGCTCGGTGACACAGTTCGATACAATTTCCTGGTGCTTGCGCTGCGGCAGGGTCGCGCAGCGTCCGGCCGACGCTACTTCTGTTGTGAAGCCGTGCGGTCCTGCGGCAGGCGGATGGCCGCCCTGAGCCCGCCGCCCGGCCGGTTGCTGAGCAGGATGTCCCCGCCATGGCTGCGCGCCATGGTGCGGGCGATCGACAGCCCCAGCCCGACGCCGCCGGTCGCCCGGCTGCGCGAGCTTTCCAGGCGTGCAAAGGGCGCGAAGACCTGCTCGAGCTGGGCGTCGGGAATGCCCTGCCCGCTGTCGTCAACGACGATCTCCAGCCAGTCGGCGCAGCGCAGCAGGGTGACGCGGGCTGCCGTGCCGTAGCGCACGGCGTTTTCGATGAGGTTGCGCAGCGCGCGCCGCAGCGCGGCCGGCCGGCAGCGATAGGGCGCCCTGTCACACTCGACGAAGCTCACATCCCAGCCCAGGTCCGCGAGGTCGTTGCAGAGGCTCTCGCTCAAGGCGGCCAGATCGACCAGGCGCGTCGCCTCGCCGGCCGCGTCCTCGCGGGCAAACGCAAGCGTCGCCTCGGTGATCATCTGCATCTCGTCGAGCGTGGTGAGGATCTTCTCCCGCATCTCCTTGTCGGAGACGAACTCGGCGCGCAGGCGCAGCGAAGTGATCGGCGTGCGCAGGTCGTGACCGATTGCCGCCAGCATCCTGGTGCGGTCGGCGACGAAGCGCCGGAGGCGCTCCTGCATGCGGTTGAAGGCCTCTGCCGTGCGGCGGATGTCGCTCGGGCCCTCCTCGGGCAGGTGAGCCGTCTCCTCGCCGCGGCCGAAGGCCTCGGCCGCATAGGCGAGCCGCCGCAGCGGCCGCGCGATGCGGCGGGCCACGAGGACGGCGATGAGCGACAGCAGCAGGGCGGTGATCGCCAGCGACACGGTCGATTGCGACAGCCAGATCGGCCCCGCCGTCGGTTTGGCGAAGGCAGCATTCAGCCACTGCCCGTTGGCGAGTTGCACCGTGAGGCCCGAGCCATAGGCCTTGTCGAGCCGCACGTAGCGGGCCGGACGCTGCAACGCCCAGGCGGCGGCCGAGAGCGGGCTCCAGGAAGTCGCCTCGGCGGCGACCGCTGGACGGCCGACGAGTGCGCCACCCGCGTGCGCCCCGCCATCGGCGCCGCGCCCGGCAGTATCGGGCGCCGCGTGCACCGGTTCGTGAACTGCATGCGTGGGCAGCGGCTGCTTCAGCTGGCGCCAGGCTTCCTGCTGCCAGACGACGATATCTTCCGAGTTTTCGCTGGTCACCCAGAAGCGGGTGTAGTTGGTGCCGGCCGCGTGCAGGATGTCGGCGTGGTAGACGCGCGGTGTCGTCTCCAGCAGGCGCGCGACCGAGGCGCTCCTGACGAGGAACTCCTCCTTCAACGCCTCGCGCAGCGCATGGCCGCGCTCGTCCCAGTAGATGATGAAGCTGATGCCCTGCGACAGCACCAGGGCGAGCAGCATGAACCCGATCAGCTGCCCGGTAAGGCTCCTGGTCCACAGGCAGTGCGTCCAGAGGCACCTCATGCCGGCCTCACCTCGGCCGCGAAGCTGTAGCCGCCGCCCCAATGAGTCTTGATGAGGAGGGGGTTCTTCGGATCGATCTCGATCTTGCGGCGCAGCCGGCTGACCTGGTTGTCGATGCTGCGGTCGTAGACGTCGGCCGCACGCCCAACGGTCAGGTCGAGCAGCTGGTCGCGCGTCAGCACCAGGCCGGGATGGTCGAGCAGAGCCGAGAGCAGGCGGAACTCCGCCGTGCTGAGGGGCACCGCGACGCCATCGGCGCTGACCAGCTCGCGGCGGCCGACCTCGAGGGTCCAGCGGTCGAAGCAGATCGCCTTGCTACGCGGCAGCGCCTGCCGCGGCGGCAGGCTCTGGGCGCGGCGCAGCACCGCCTTCACGCGGGCGAGCAGCTCGCGCGGATTGAACGGCTTCGTCACATAGTCATCGGCGCCCATCTCCAGCCCGACGATGCGATCGGTGTCCTCGGCCACCGCGGTCAGCAGGATGATGGGCAGGTTGCCCGTGGTGCGCAGGTCGCGGCAGAGCGAGAGGCCATCTTCGCCGGGCATCATGATGTCGAGAACGACGAGGTCGGGCGCGCCGCGCTGCAGCAGCCGCCGCAGCGCGGCAGCGCTGTCGGCAACGCTCACCCGGTAGCCGTGCTCGCCGAGGTAGCGGGCGACCAGCTCGCGAATGTCCTTGTGATCGTCGACGATGGCGATGTGCGGCGTCGGTTCCATTAGCTATCTTCGCGCCGTATCGATCTCTTCTATCGATAACATAAGTGATCTGAAGCCGCGCCGGAATTTTGTATCAACCTGTGTCAGAGTGCCGCGCTGCGACATTCCGCGGCGGTTGAGGCTCCCTTCCGGCAAACTTCTGCCACAGCTGCCTGCCAGGCTTTCGCCCGTCGTCTTTTGGTAGCAAGCGAAAGGACCGATCGATGATCGCTGACGCTCGTGGCTGGCGCCTACGCTGTGGTGTGGGTTCGGGGCACTGCGCAGGTCCCTGGCGGGCAGTACTCCTGCGCCACCTCCACACCAGCGTCCTGCTGCGCGCCCTGGGTCGGCGTCCGGTAGCGTCCACCTTGCGGAGGAAGAAAGTCCTCGCGCCCGCTCCCGCCCAGCCCCCCATTCGGACGGAACCGGAGGAAGCCATGCAGCTCGACAGCTACCGTTGGCAGGACCATGTGCTCACGACCGACCGCCGAGCCATCGACCTCGCCGTGACTGGTCTCTTCGCGCTCGCGCTCTCGGTGAGCGCCGTCTTGCAACTCGCTGGTGATCGCCAGCCCACGCAGTCGGCCGACAGCCTCGCCCCCCAGGACACCCAGACGGCGATGAGCCGGGCGTTGCCCGACCACTGCCTCTCCCAGCGTCAAAGGATCGCTTCTTGATGACTCTCCGTCGCTGCCTTGTCCTTGCTACTGTCCTGGCCGGCCCCGACGGCCCTTCGACGGCTGTCCTCGGTCAGAATCTCGTGGCCGAAGGCGAAACGCTGTTCAGGGCACGCTGTGCTGCTTGTCACAGCCTGGAGCCCGGCCAGAGCCGCATCGGCCCCGCACTGGCAGGCCTCGCCGGACGCACGGCGGGAATCGTTGAGGGCGCGCGCTACTCGTCCGCCCTTCGGGACTCCGGCCTAGTTTGGAACGCCGAGACACTGGAGGCCTTCCTCGCCAATCCGCGCGAGGCGGTTCCCGGCACGCCAAACCGGTAGGCGAGCCGCCACAGTCAGCCGCCGGTCGGTTGCACCCAAAGCTGGAGCCCGCCGCCATCGGAGAGCTTCTGCAGCTTCACCCAGGTGCGACGGTCTCTCCCCACCTGCCCCCCGGAGCGCCGACGTCGCTAAAAGACGGGGAAAGTCAGAGGCTTAAGGCGGGGTCAGTGCAGGAGGTTCGGCAGAAAGGTATGTGGAGAGAAGAGGGAATGGTGCCCAGGGGCGGATTCGAACCACCGACACCATAATTTTCAGTCATGTGCTCTACCAACTGAGCTACCTGGGCACACTTGCGGGCCGGTTGGTATTGGGCGGCCGAATTGCCGCCGGGCCCCGAATGCGCTGCGCTAGCAGCGACGCAGGCTTATAGGCCCTGAGGCCGGCTCTGTCCAGCCCTGCCGGGCGGAAATCAGCCCCGCATTTCCGGCCTGCGGCTAGGGCGCGAGAACGAGTGTCAGGGTCAGGGTTTCGCCACCACGCAGCAGGGTCAAGCGCACGCCCTCGCCGGGCTTTTTCAGCTGGATCGCGGCGATGGCCTCTGCGACCTTCACGATCCGTCGCTCCTCGATGGCGGTCAGCAGGTCGCCGGCCCGGATGCCGGCGGTCTCCGCCGCGCCGCCGGACAGCACGCCGCGCACCCGTACGCCGACCCGCTCGGCCCGCTCCCCGAGCGCAAGGTCGTCGAGGCCGAGGCCGGCCTTGCCGCGGCGCACCTCGCCGTGGGCCTGGAGATCCTCCACCACGCGGGCCAGCAAGGCGGCCGAGGCGGCGAAGTTCACGCCGATGTTGGCGTCGCTCTCCATGGAAAAGATCGCCGAGAGCAGGCCGACCAGGCGGCCTTCGGCGTCCACCAGGGCCCCGCCGGAGGCGCCGGGATTCACCACCGCGTCGGTCTGCACGAAATCCTCTACCGGATTAAAGCCGGTGCCGGCGCGGTGCAGTGCCGAGACCACGCCGCAGGTGACCGAAAGGTCGAGGCCGAACTGGTTGCCGACGGCGCAGACGGGCGCGCCCAGCACCGGCTCCGGCGCGTAAGGCAGCGGCGGCAGGTTGGTCGCCACCTTGAGCAGCGCCAGATCGCTGGCCGCGTCCCTGCCGACCACCTCGGCCGGGACATGGCGGCCGTCGGGCAGGCGCACGGTGACGGAGAGCGCCTGATCGACCACGTGGAGCGCCGTCGCCAGATAGCCGCCGGGCGCAACGGCCACCGCCGTGCCCTCCGGCGCCACGCCGGGCGGCAGGTCCGGCTGGCCGCCCTGCGCCTGGCCGGGCCACTGCGGCAGCACCGAAACCACCGAGTCCAGCACCCTGGCATCAAACGCGCGGGCGCTCGGCGACGCGGCCAAGGCGGCCGTCAGCAGGACGGCAGCGAACGCGACGACCGCGCGGCGCTGCATGGTTCAGTCGTCCTCTTCCGGCCGGTCCAGCTGCGCCTCGCCTTCCGGCGCCTGCTCGGTGGGAATGCGGTAGCTGCCCCTGACCCAGCACCCGAGATCGATGTCGGCGCAGCGCTGCGAGCAGAAGGGGCGGAAGCGGTGCACTGTCGGCGCCTTGCAGACCGGGCACTTGCGCCGCCCACCGTCCTTGCGCGGCAGCGGCACCACGCGCTTGTCGAGGTCATCCGGATCGTCTGCCATGGCCTCAGCCTAGCACGAGCTCGTGGCCGGCGACCAAGGGGTCGCCAGCGATCTCGATGGCGCGCCCGAGGCGCCGCTCCACGGCCGAACGCGCCGCGGCCTGCGGGCCCTCCAGCGCCACCGCCGTGGCCGGCGCAACGCGCAGGGTGATCGTCGTCACCACCTTGCCAAGGGCCTCGGCGGCGGTGTGGCGCAGCGCCTCGTAGGCCAAGGTTTCCGGCGTTTTCTCCCGGCCGCTGCCGGCCAGGCCGCACGGCCGGCAGAGCAGCTCGTGCAGCGGCACGCGGCCGCGCCGCCGGGTCATCTCCAGCAGGCCCGAGGGCGAGATGCCGAAGACCTGGCAGGGCTCGGGGTCGTCGGCCACGGCCTTGCGCAGCGCCGCGGCGATCGCCTTGCGGTCCTCCGGACCCTTCATGGCGAGGAAGTCGACCACGATGAGGCCGGAGAGGGCGCGCAGGCGGAGCTGGCGGGCGATGACCGGCACTGCTGCGAGGTTTACCTCGCGCGCCTGGGCCGCCTGCCCGCCGCGCCCGTCGTGGCGCCCGGCGTTCACGTCGATGGCGGTCAGGGTCTGGCCGGGTTCGATGAGCAGGAATCCGCCGCCGGGCAGCTCGGCCCGCGGCCCGAGCAACTGCTCGACGGTCTCCTCCAGGCCGCGCGCCTCGAAGAGCGCCAGGGCGCCGCTGTGCAGGAGGAAGTTGCAGTCGCCGCCGTCGGATTTCAGCGCCCGCAGCAAGGCCGCGTCGTCGGCCACCACCTGCTGCGGCCGGCTTGCCGCGAAAAGTGCCTTCAGCGGTGCCGCCCCCGCCGGCAATCGAGTTGGCGCCGTGAGGCCCTTGAGCACTGCCGGGTCGAGGTCGAGGGTCTTGGCGCTGACCCGGGCCCCCTTGTCGGCCGCGGGCGCGCGGACCACCTTCACCGCCAGCGTGCCGCCCTCCGGCGGCAGGCCGTCGGGCGCGTCGCGGCTCGCCAGCAGGCCGGGACGTTCCAGGCCGAGATCGACAAAGGCGCCGTCGAGGCCCTTGTCGAAGCGCTGCACGCGCCCGAAAAACAGGTCGCCCGCCTGCGGGGCCGCATCGTCGCGCAGGATCACCAGATCCTGCAGGACGTCGTCGCGGAGCACGGCGGCGCGCAGCTCGCCGGGCAGTGCGGAGACGACGAGCTCGACGGTCATCGCAGGTCAGGCCCGGTAGCCGAGACCGGCCAGGAGATTGCAGGTCTCCACCAAGGGCAGGCCGACGACGTTGGGGTAGGAGCCGATGATCTTGGGGATGAAGGCCGCAGCGGCGCCCTGGATGGCGTAGCCCCCGGCCTTGCCGCGCCATTCCCTGCCGGCCAGGTAGCGGTTGAGCTCGTACTGCGAGAGGCGCTTGAAGATCACCGCCGTGGTGACCAGGGTATCGACGCGCCGGCCGTCCGGCGCCTGCACCGCGACGCCGCCGAGCACGCGGTGGCGCCGGCCCGAGAGCAGTTCCAGGCAGCGCCGCGCCTCGGCTTCGTCTTCCGGTTTGGGCAGGATGCGCCGGCCGACCGCCACCACGGTATCGGCGGCCAGCAGGAAGGCGCCGGGATGGCGCGCGGCGACGGCCGACAGCTTGTCGAGCGCGACCCGGCGCGCGTAGTGGTGCGGCAGCTCGCGTCGGCGCGGTGCCTCGTCGACATCGGCGGGATCCACGTCGCTCGGCCGGATGCCGACCTGCTGCAACAGCTGCAGGCGCCGCGGCGACGCCGAGGCGAGCACCAGCGGCGGTGCCGGCCGCGTGTCGGCGGACGGAACTTTCTCTGCGGGAATTGCGGCCATGATCTGGCCCGTTGGATTATTTGTAACGGAAGGTGATGCGGCCCTTGCTCAGGTCATAGGGCGTCATCTCGACGTTCACACGGTCGCCCGCAAGAACGCGAATGCGGTGCTTGCGCATCTTGCCGGCGGTGTGCGCCAGCACTTCATGATCGTTGTCCAGCTTCACGCGAAACATCGCGTTGGGCAGCAGCTCAACGACGGTACCTTGGAATTCCAGTAGATCTTCCTTGGCCATCTGTCCTTCTTATCTTGATCAATCCGCCGCCACGGCTTCTCGCGTCGGCCCGGTTCGTCCCCTCGCTCTCCCGCGGCCATTTGGCTTTTCGGGAGAGCGCGCGGATCATACAGAAAAGCTTCCGCAAGAACAAACACCCCTGTCAAGGCACCCCAGCTGGGTAGGAAATGCCGGAATTCCGCCAATCCCGGCCCTTTCCGGCGGCTAGTGCTGAGGTTTCAGGTCGAGGGTGAAGCGCCCCTCGATGCGCTTTTTAAGCTGGTCGCGCACGTCTCGGTAGGCCTGCAGCCGGGTCTCGCGGTTGCCTTCTATCAGGCTGGGATCGAAGGTGTTCCAGAATTCCACGTCGCAGGCCATGGTGCGGGTCAGCTCGACCGCCTGATGCTGCGCCTCCGGCGACAGCGAGATGATGAGGTCGAAGGAGGTGTCCTCCAGGTCGTCGAAGGACTTCGGGCGGTGCTTCGAAAGGTCGATGCCGATCTCGTCCATCACCTCCAGCACGAAGGGGTCTATCTCGTGGGAGCGGACGCCCACGGAGTCCACGTAGACCCGGTGGCCGAGAAGGTGCTTCAGCAGCGCCTCGCCCATGGGCGAGCGTACCGAGTTTTGCGTGCAGGCGAAGAGCACCGCTTCGGGGAGATCGCCCATCTGTTAGCCGCGGATATGAAGAACGCAAATCAGCGTGAAGAGCCGACGCGCCGTCTGGAAATCAATCTCGATCTTGCCGTCCAGGCGCTCCCGCAGCAGCTCGGAGCCCTCGTCGTGCAGCCCGCGGCGGCCCATGTCGATGGCCTCGATCCTGGCCGGGCTCGCGGTCTTGATTGCCTCATAGTAGGACTCGCAGACGGCGAAGTAGTCGCGGATCACGCGGCGGAAGGGCAGCAGCGGCAGCGCCACGGTGTCGAGCGCCCCGCCGGACTCGTCGCGGATTTCCATCTGCAGGCGGTTCTCGGTGATCGAAAGATGCAGATGGTAGGGGCCGGCGTAGTCGCCGAGCGGCCGGAAGGCGTTGTCCTCCAGCAGATCGTAGATCGCCACCGCACGCTCATGCTCGACCTCCGGGCTGCGGCGGATCACCGCGCTGTCGTCCAGCGTGATGTTGCTCAGCCGCTCCGTCGGCAGGGCATCCTTTTCGGCGTCATCGGTCATGCCCGCTGGCTTTGCTTTCCGGTCAGGAGGGCTCCGGGTTGGCCGCAAGGCGCAGGGCGACCGACTGAGCGTGGGCCTCGAGCCCTTCGGCCCTGGCCAGGCGCACGGCCGCCGGGCCGATGGCCGCCAGCGCCTCGGCATCGCAGGAGATCAGCGAGGTGCGCTTCATGAAGTCGAGCACCGAGAGGCCGGAGGAAAAGCGCGCCGAGCGCGCCGTCGGCAGCACGTGGTTGGGCCCGGCCAGATAGTCGCCGATAGCCTCCGGCGTGTGGCGGCCGAGGAAGATGGCCCCAGCGTTGCGCACCTTCGCCGCCAGGGCGTCGGGGTCTGCCACGGCCAGTTCCAGGTGCTCCGGCGCGATGCGGTCGATCAGTGTTACCGCGTCGTCGAGGCGGGCGACGGTGATGATGGCGCCGTGGGCGTTCCAGCTCTCCCGCGCGATGGCGGTGCGCGGCAGCGCCTTCAGCTGCGCCTCCACCGCCGCCGCCACGGCCGCCGCGAAGCGAAGGTCGTCGGTGATGAGGATCGACTGCGCGGCGGTGTCGTGCTCGGCCTGGGACAGCAGGTCGGCGGCGATGAAGTCGGGCCGGTTGTCGGCATCGGCCACCACCAGGATCTCCGAGGGGCCGGCGATCATGTCGATGCCAACGCTGCCGAAGACCTGCCGCTTGGCGGCGGCGACGTAGGCATTGCCGGGACCGACGATCTTGTCGACCTTGGCGATGGTCGCCGTGCCGAAGGCCAGCGCCGCCACGGCCTGGGCACCGCCGACGCGGTAGACCTCGGTGACCCCGGCCAGGCGCGCGGCCGCCAGCACCAGCGGCGCCACCACACCGTCGGGCGTCGGCACCGTCATCACCAGGCGCTCGACCCCGGCGACCTTGGCCGGCAAGGCGTTCATCAGCACGGAGGAGGGATAGGCCGCGGTGCCGCCGGGGACATAGAGGCCTGCAGCCTCCACCGCCGTCCAGCGGTGGCCGAGGCGGACGCCGACGGAATCGCGGTAGTCGAGGTCTTCCGGCTTCTGGCGGCGGTGATAGTCGGCGATGCGCTCGGCCGCCAGCTCCAGCGCTGCGATGGTTTCCGCGTCGCAGGCCCCGGCGGCCGCGTCGAGCTCCGCCGCAGGGATGCGCAGGCCCTCGGCCGTCAGCGTCAGGCGGTCGAAGCGCCGGGTGTAGTCGAGCAGTGCGGCGTCGCCCCTGTCGCGCACCTCGGCAATGATTTCCGCCACCACCGCGTTGACGTCGGCCGCCGCCTCCCGCTTGCCGTTCAGCAGGGCGGTGAAAGCGTCCTCGAAGCCGGCGGCGGTGCTGTCGAGCCTAAGCGGCATCGGCGGCCTCGCGGAAGCGCTCGACCCAGCCGGTGAGTTCCTCCGAGCGCGTCTTCAGGGCCGCCCGGTTGACGATGAGGCGCGAGGTGACCTCGGCGATGGTTTCCACTTCCACCAGGTCGTTGGCCTTGAGCGTAGAGCCGGTGGAGACCAGGTCGACGATGCGCCGGCAGAGCCCCAGGCCGGGCGCCAGCTCCATAGCGCCGTTCAGCTTGATGCACTCGGCCTGCACGCCGCGCGCGGCGAAGTGGCGCCGCGTGATGCCGGGGTACTTGGTGGCCACGCGGATGTGGCTCCAGCGGCTCGGATCGTCGCTCTCGGCGAGGCGCCGCGGCGCGGCGACCGACAAGCGGCAATGGCCGATCCTCAGGTCGACCGGGGCGTAGAGTTCGGGATAGTCGAATTCCATCAGCACGTCGTTGCCGGCCACCCCCAGATGGGCGGCGCCGAAGGCCACGAAGGTGGCGACGTCGAAGCTGCGCACCCGGATGATGTCGAGGCCCGGGTGGTTGGTGGAAAAGCGCAACTGGCGGGCATCGTCGTCGCAGAAGGCCGCCTCCGGCTCGAGGCCGACACGCGCCATCAACGGACTTAATTCCTTGAAGATCCGGCCCTTGGGGACCGCCAGGATCAGGGGCTCGTTGGAGGTCAAGGCTAAGGCTCCGCGACTGCTGGTCTTCAAAAGGCGGCCGGACAGGCTTCCGGCGGCCCAAAAGCCCGTGAGGGGCGGCCCTTGGTATGGCGATTTTTCCCCGCAATTGCCACCGACTTTTTGCCACGCCCGGCGAACGAAGGACTCGCGGGCGCGCCACTTCAGGCCGGGCAGGAGAGCGCTCCCCGGCATGGGGAACTTAGTTTATGCCATAAACTATTTATCTCGTGCCGAGGCCGGCGTCAGGCGCCTTGGCCGGGCGCTATGTCGTGCTGGGGGCGCCAGCGGGTCGGCCAGGGCTCCCCGATATCCTCCAGGTGACAGCGGATCGCCGCGACCTCCAGGCGAACCGCCGCGTCGCCGGCGAAAATCAGGGTGATGGCGTCCGGCCGGGCGGTGATGGTCAGCAGGTTGAGAATCTCGTCGTCGCGGCCGGGCGTGAGGCCGCGGTAGCGCACCCGCTCCACCCTGTCGAAGCAGAGGCCGCTGTTGACCCGCTCGAAGGGCGGCGCGTCGCCCTCCTCGGCAAAGGCCACGTCCTCTCCGTCGAGCTGTGGTGCCGGGGTCGAGGGCCGCGCGTCCTCGGCCGGATCGCCGTGCCAGCGGAAGCGGTTGGCCACCATGACGAAGCGCTTTTCCGGGGCGAGGTAGGCCATGTCGCTGAGCGGCACCAGGGCGTCCTGCAGCAGGGCGGCGATCACGTCCATGTCGGCCGGATCGCGGGCGCGCAGCTTCAAGGGTTTTTCGGCGGGTGACTTGTCCTCTGCCATGGCGGCCTTTCCCGACGCTACACCGGCGCCCGGCGCCTGGCGATGTCGGCACCGCAGGCGGCCAGCTTCTGTTCCAGGTGCTCGTAGCCGCGATCCAGATGGTAGACCCGGTTCAGCACCGTCTCGCCCTCGGCGGCAAGACCCGCCAGCACCAGGGACACGCTGGCCCGGAGATCGGTGGCCATGACCTCGGCGCCGGTCAGCTGCGGACGGCCGCGGACCATGGCGGAGGCGCCGTGAACGTTGAGATTGGCGCCCATGCGGGTCAGCTCCGGCACGTGCATGAAGCGGTTCTCGAAGATCGACTCGGTGATCATGGCGGCACCCTCCGCGGTGGACATAAGCGCCATGATCTGCGCCTGCAAGTCCGTCGGGAAGCCGGGATAGGGCTCGGTCATCACGTCGACGCCGCGCACTGGGCCGTTGCTGCGCTGCACCTTGATGCCGCGCGGGGTCTCCTCCACCGTCACGCCGGCCTCGTTCAGCACCTTGATGACCGCGGCCAGGTGGTCGGCGCGCCCGCCGATCAATTCCAGCGTGCCGCCGGTGATCGCCGCGGCGATGGCGTAGGTGCCGGTCTCGATGCGATCGGCCACCACGGCATGCGCGGCGCCGTTCAGCTTCGCCACCCCGCGGATGGTGATGCGGTCGGTCCCCAGCCCTTCGATCTCGGCGCCCATCTTGATGAGGCACTCGCCGAGATCGACGATCTCCGGCTCGCGCGCCGCATTCAGCAGCTGGGTCTCGCCTTTGGCCAGGCAGGCCGCCATCAGCAGATCCTCGGTGGCGCCGACGGAGACCTGGGGGAAGACGACCTTGGCGCCGGTCAGGCCCCGGGGGGCCAGGGCGTGGATGTAGCCTTCCTCCAGCCTGATCTCGGCGCCGAGCCGCTCGAGGCCCTGCAGGTGCAGGTCGACCGGGCGGGTGCCGATGGCGCAGCCGCCCGGCAGCGAGACTTTGGCCTCGCCGACGCGCGCCACCAGCGGGCCCAGCACCAGCACCGAGGCACGCATCTTGCGCACCAGGTCGTAGGGCGCGACGACAGAGGAGATGGTTTCCGCCCGCATGTCGATGACGCCGCCGTGGCCGCTGTTTTCGGGGCTGCCGTTCTCGGCGTTGCCGTTCATGTGCAGAACGACGCCGTGCTGGGCCAGCAGGTGCGCCATGGTGGTGATGTCGGCCAGGTACGGCACGTTGGAGAGGCTGAGGGTATCGGCGGTCAGCAGGCTGGCGGCCATCAGCGGCAGGGCGGCGTTCTTGGCCCCGCTGATCGGGATCTCGCCGACGAGGCGGCGGCCGCCGTGGATGACGATCTGGTCCATTCGGTCTCTTTTCTAAAGCCCTGATCTAGAGCCGCGGCAGGGTGACGCCGCGCTGGCCCATGTATTTGCCGGCCCGGTCCGCGTAGGACACCTCCGGCGGGGTCGCGCCCTTGAGGAAGAGGAACTGGCAGGCACCTTCGTTGGCGTAGACCTTGGCCGGCAGGGGCGTGGTGTTGGAGAACTCCAGGGTCACATGGCCCTCCCACTCCGGCTCCAGCGGCGTCACGTTCACGATGATGCCGCAGCGCGCGTAGGTCGACTTGCCGAGGCAGATCACCAGCACGTCGCGCGGGATGCGGAAGTACTCGACCGTGCGCGCCAGCACGAAGGAATTCGGCGGGATGATGCAGACTTCTTTGTTGCGCTCGACGAAGCTCTGGTCGGAGAAGTTCTTGGGATCGACGATGGCGTTGTCGACGTTGGTGAAGATCTTGAACTCCTCGGCCACCCGGGCGTCGTAGCCGTAGGAGCTGACGCCATAGGAGATCACGCCCTCGCGGCGCTGGGCCTCCACGAAGGGCTCGATCATGCCCTTGGTCTCGGCCATTTCGCGAATCCAGCTGTCCGGCATGATCGACATGGCCGTCAGGCTCCCGTCTGTTCGAGGTCAGGACCGCCTCGGGGGGCCGAGGCGGACCGCGCGTTTCTACTGAATGGCCGGGGGATTCTCAAGGCCGCGGCGTCGCCTCCGCCGGCGGCGCGGCCGCGGCCGCTCAAGCGCCACCGCCGGAGGCGCCCCCGTCGTCGGTGGAACCGTCCTGGCGCCGGCGCTGCTGCGCCTTGCGCTTCTTCAGGTTGTCGCGCAGGGCCTGGGCCCGGCGCGCCTCGCGCGGATCAGCCGGCGCGCGAGGCGGCTGCGGCGCGGCCTTGCGGGCGGATCTGGCAGGGCAATCCTGCGGGCTCTTGGGATCGGACGACATGGCCAGCGACACTGCCCCCCGTTCATGGCGAGGTCAAGGCCGCAAAGCGGCGGAATCGCGCCGTTAAGGCGGCGTTAAGGCGGCGGCCTCTATGAACGGCATCGCCCCGGCTCCGGCGCAGATTCCGGCCGCCGGAAGGGGGTTTGGCCTTGCCATCCGGCATTGCCGATGGCATGTTCCGGCCCCGTTGGGCAGCAAGCCCTGCATCGTGCCGCCGTAGCTCAGGGGTAGAGCACACCCTTGGTAAGGGTGGGGTCGGGTGTTCAATTCACCCCGGCGGCACCATTCCCCTTCTCCGCAACCCTGCCTTCCTACAACCGGCCGACCAGGGTCAGTTGGCCGCCGCAGCGCGGGCAGATGTTGGCGGCCGGGCCGCGATGCTTGGAAAAGACGTCGTGGGCATCGTCGACATTGGCGATCTCAGGGGAAACGTCGCGGCCGCTGAGCGTTTCCTTGCAGTCCTGGCAGCGCCACAGCGGCGCCGACTGTTTCTTCTCGGTGATGGACATTCCAGACATCTCCCGTTCAGCTGGCTGTTGCGCGCAAAACGGCGGCAGGCCGGGCAGAGTTCCCTCGCCGCGCTGAACCATTGCAGTGCCGCCATGCCCTCGCCATCCTCTTCATCGCGCTGGTCGGCTGAACCGCCATCGTCTCCGTCAACCTGCTGAGCAATCTGCGGGCGCGGCGCCACCGCAACGCCATCGAGGAAAACCTCACCGCCCGCGAGTTCCCGCTGGAACCCGGCGAAAGCGCGCTCGCGGCATCCGCGCCTGACCGCCTGCGTCGGCCGCGCGACATCCACGAATAGGGACGCCGCGCGGGACGCGGAGGCGGGTCTGAGTGCCCCAGCCAGGACGCTTAGGGCTGGAACTCGATTTCGACCCGGCGGTTGCGCTGTTCAGGCGCTTCGGTGGCGATAACCGGATTGGACTCGCCAAGTCCGCGACCGACGATTCGTGGGCCTTCAACACCGCCGTCGACCAGGAACTCGATGACCGAGTTGGCGCGCCGTTCGGACAGCACCTGGTTATAGGCTTCGGCGCCCGCGAGGTCGGTATAGCCGGTGATGCTGATCGTCCCGCTGTCGGATCGCTGTGCCGCCAGGATCACGTCGGCCAGGGCGGTCTGGGCGTCCGGCGTCAGGTTGGAGCGGTCAAAATCGAAGTAGACGACGAAGGGACCAGGTGCCGGCTCCACCGCCGTCGGGGCGGGCGGCGGCGGCGGCGGCGCCGGTGCGGCCGCGGGCGGCTGCTCCTCCAGCGTCGCCATCGCCGTTAAGAACCTCTCGCGGCAGGCCGCAATGTCGTCCGGCTGGAAATTCTCCTCCTGCTCCTGCATCCAGCAATCGAAGGCCACCTGGGCCTCCGCCGCATCAAAGGGCCTGGTCTGCGCCGCACCGGCCGAAAGCGCCGTCGCCAGGCGCTGACGCGCGGCCGTCAAGGTGCCGACCATATCGGACGGAAGATCGCGCGCGGAGATCGCTTCCGGCTGCACGTCCTCGCCCTCGGCCGCCGCCATCGAGCGCTCCGCGAAGCGATCCGAATCCCAATAGTCGGCCTCGTCGAACTCCGCACGCGATAGCTCCAGGTAGCCGTCGCGCAGAGCACGATCGAAGGAGTCGCCCTGCTGAGGAACAGTCTCCGCCTCCTGCAGGCCGAAGCCGGCGCAGCCGGACAGCAGGGCCAGCCCGGCGGCAGCCAAAATCATTCGAACCGGAGTCCGGCGCAGATGTCGAATCATCGTTCTTGCTCCCATGCTTCAGAATTTCTTTGGGCCGGGCGATAGAGTCCGGCCCTCGGAGGAGCGGTTCGTCGATGCAGCCGCGCCTGGGCCGCATGATCGGTCAACGTCGGGAGGCTCCTTGGGCATCTGTCTCGGATAAGCACACCTCTTTACGCGCCAAGCCCACACGAGGCGCGTTGCCGTTGCGACCGGACTACCCTGCCCGCCTTGCCGGTTTCCTCCGGCTCCACAGACATTATCGGAGAGAAAAACTTTCCTATCCAAGAAAAAAGGCAGCGCGGAGGGGGCGAAAAGTGTGTCTCCGCTGCCACCTCAGCCAGCAAGCCGCCGTCCCGCTTCGAAGGCGATTGGGCCTGCCCTTTCCCTCCGTATGATGCTATCTGGGCCGCATGCTCGTGGGTCCGGCGCCGGCCCCTCGAGAGCCGCCGGTGCCGCTCAGGAGTTGCAGATGGGGACCCTGCTGTCCTTCACGGCCCTCTTCGCCTCGATCTACCTCGTGCAGCTGGGTTCCGGTTCCCTGGGGCCGCTCGACGCCCTCTCCGGTGCGGTCGTCGGCTTCAGCACCGAGGAGATCGGTCTCCTCGGCTCGGCCCACTTCGTCGGCTACATCGTCGGCTGCTACGTGACCCCGCGGCTGATCGGCGACATCGGCCACACGCGCACCTTCGCGGCGGCCGCGGCCATCGGCGCCATCGGCGCCCTGCTGCATCCGGTCATCGAGGGGCCGCTGACCTGGGCCCTGCTGCGCGTGCTCACCGGCCTCGCCATCGCCGCCGCCTACACCGTGGTCGAAAGCTGGCTGCACGCCAAGACCGACAACCAGAATCGCGGGCGGGTCTACGGCATATTCCGGGTGGTCGACCTAGTGGGCGCCCTCAGCGCCCAGGGCATCATCGCCGTCCTGGAGCCGGCGAGCTACGCCGCCTACAACCTGGTCGCCATGTTCTGCTGCCTCTGCCTGCTGCCGCTGGCGCTCTCGCAGCGCGTGGCCCCGGCGACGCCAAAGGCGCCGCGCCTGCGGCCGATCAAGGCGGCGCTGCTTTCGCCGGCCGCCGTGCTCGGCATCATCGTGGCGGGGATCACCGGCGCCGGCTTTCGCATGGTGGGGCCGATCTACGGCCTTGAGAACGGCCTGACCCAGACGCAGATAGCCATCTTTCTGGCCTCGGCCATCCTCGGCGGGGTCGCGGCGCAGTACCCCGTCGGCTGGGTCGCCGACAAGACCGACCGGCGCCGCGTGCTGCTCGGCCTGTCGGTGCTGGCGGCCGTCAGCTGCCTCGGCATCGCCACCCTAATGGAACCCGGCAACGCTGCGGGCTTCTACCTCGGCGCCTTCGTCTTCGGCCTGACCGCCTATCCGATCTATTCGGTCTCGGCCGCCTACGCCAACGACCTGGCGGCCGCTGACTTCATGGTGGAACTGAACGCTGCCCTGATCTTCTTCTACTCGCTCGGCGCCATCGTCAGCCCGACGATCTCTGCCTGGCTGATCGCCGAGGCCGGACCGGAAGCCATGTTCTTCTTCATGGCGGCGGTGCACATCGCCCTGGTCGCCTTCACCCTCTTCCGCATGACCCAGCGCCACGGCACCGGGCCGCGCACCCCCTACCGCTACATCCCGCGCACCTCCATGCTGCTCGGCCGCATGTTCAAGGGCAGCAATGGGCGGAGCGGCGGCAGCGGCGGCAGCGCCAAGGACTAGCGGCGCGCTTTACTTCTCGTAGCGGAAGCCGAGCTTCACGCCGACCTGGAAGTGGCCGACCTTGCCGTCGGCGATGTGTCCGCGGATCTCGCTCACCTCGAACCACTCGAGGTTCCTCAAGGTGGACGAGGCGGTGCCGACGGCGTTGCGGATCGCATCGTCGAGCGAGTCCGGCGAGGAGCCGTAGACCTCGGTGACGGAATAGACGTGGTCGGACATGGCTGTTCCCTTCCTCTTTTGCGTATTGAGCTGTGGTGCCGAGTCGGCAACGGCAGGGCAGCGGGGCGGGTTCCCCCGGCCCGCGCCGGGCAAGGAACGCCGCTGACGAGCACGCGTTGACTAAGCGACAGCGGTGAGCCCCTGCAGGGGCGCCCGAAACCCCAGTCATTGGAGGTGCATCGCATGATCCGCAGCATCAACGAGCTCCGCAACTATGACATCGCCGCCCGGGACGGCAGCCTGGGCGACGTCCACGATGTCTTCTTCGACGACCACAGCTGGAAAGTCCGCTACCTGGTGGTCGACACCGGCAACTGGCTGCCGGGACGCCGGGTGATCGTCTCGCCCGAGACGGTCACCGGTATCGAGCCCGAGGAGGGCAAGGTCGACCTGTCCCTCACCAAGGACGAGATCAAGGAGAGCCCGGGCATCGAGGCCGATGCCCCGGTGTCGCGCCAGAACGAGATCGCCCTGGCCGACCACTTCCGCTGGCCGCGCTATTGGGAAGACTATCCGAGCGGCGTGGGGGTGGCGCCGATGATCTCCCATCTGCAGCACCAGTCGCTGGCCAGCCCGCCGACGCCGCAGGAAGAGGAAGTCATTCCGCGCGGCGATCCCAACCTGCGCAGTGCGGCCGAGGTCAGCGGCTATCACGTGGCGGCCAAGGACGGCGACATCGGCCATATCGACGACCTGCTGATCGACGATAGCGACTGGACCTTGCGCTACCTGGTGGCCGACACCCGCAACTGGCTGCCGGGGCGCAAGGTGCTGGTGGCGCCCGCCTGGGCCCGCGGCATCGATTGGAGCGACGAAAAGCTGCTGGTCGATGCCGAGCGCAAAACCATCGAGACGGCGCCGGAATACGAGCCCGGCATGGCGATCGACCCGGCGCTGGAGCGGCGCATCTTCCAGCACTACGGCCGCGAGGCCGGGGCGGCGTGAGGCCTTCGACGCTCAGAAGCCGTAGAGCCTTGCCGGGTTGTCGACGAAGATAATCTGCCGCACGGCCTCGTCCGGCGCCCAGTCGGCCATGAGGTCGAGCAGCAGGCGGTCGTCGGGCTGGTCGTCGATCGGCTTGGAGACGTGGGGCCAGTTGCTGGCGTAGAGCATGCGCTCGGGCGCGTGGGCGATGAGGGCCTTGGAGAGCGCAGCAACGTCGGCATAGTCCGGCGGCCCCACCTTGGAGGTCTCGTAGCAGGCCGAGATCTTCACATAGCAGTTGCCGCGGTCTATCAGCTTCAAGAGCGCCTTGAATTCCGGCGCTTCGACGCCGATCGGCTCCAGGAACTTGCCGGCGTGGTCGATGACGTAGTCGCCCTCCAGCGCTTCCAGGATCGCCAGGTAGTCGGCGATGGCACGGCCGTCGAACTGCACGATGGGGCTCCAGCCGAACGGCCGCGTGCGCGCATGAATGGCCAGGAGATCCCCCATGCCGACCGCGCCGCCCGGCAGGTGCATGATGCGCGCCCCGCGCACGCCACGCTCGGTCAGTTCCGCCAGCGTCGCCTCGTCCACGTCCGGCCCGACCACGGCGATGGCGCGCGCCTCGCCTTCGAACTCCTCGAGCGCCTTCAGCAGGCAGGCGTTGTCGAACTGGTAGGCAGCGCCCTGCACGAAGATGACGCGCTCCAGGCCGAGCCAGGCCTGCAGTTGCCGGTAGTCGGCAAGAGTGGCCGGCAGCGGCGGCTTCGGCGGGCCGCCCGCCTGCCCAGGAAAGCGGTCGTCGTAGACGTGCATATGGGTGTCGGTCGCCTTCGGCGGCAGCTTCAGGCGCGGCGGCGCGCCGCTCAGCTTGCGGGGCATGTCCCTGCTCCTTCTCTGCGGATCAGACGCTGTACTTCTCGACTGCCGCCCGGTTGATCTCGATGCCGAGGCCGGGGCCGTCGGGCACGGCCACCATCCCGTCCACATGCTCGATGGGCCTGGCGATGATCGCCTGGCGGTAGGGATTGAAGGTGCGGTCGAATTCCAGCTGCGGCTGGTAGCGGTCATGACGCGGCGGGCTGGGCGGCAGGATGGCGTGGACCTGCAGCGAGGCGGCCAGCACCACGGCCGTCCCCCAGACGTGCGGCACCAGGCGGATGCCGGCGACCTCCGCCATGGAAATGATCTTCTTCATCTCGGTGAAGCCGCCGCAGCCGCAGACGTCCGGCTGCAGGATGTCGACGCAACGCCGCGCGATGGCCTCGGCGAAGGCCCAGCGGCCGTGCCAGGTCTCGCCGGCCGCCACCGGCAGCGGCTGGCCGGCCTTCACGTCGCAGTAGGCGTCCAGCAGCTCCGGCGTCACGGGCTCCTCGAACCAGTCGATGCCGAGGTCGGCGACGCGGTTGCCCAGCTCTACCGCCTCGATGGCGTCGTAGCCGTGGTTGGCGTCGATCATCAGGCGCGCCTCGGGACCGATGGCCGCGCGCACCGCGGCGATCACCTCGGCATCCTCCTCGACGCCGAAGCCGATCTTGATCTTGGTCGCCTTGAAACCCTCGGCGATATAGCCGGCGGTCTCCGCCTCCAGGGCGGCGCGGCGATCGCGGCCGACCGGGCGGAAGCCGCCGGTGGCATAGGCCGGTATCTGCTTGCGGAAGGCGCCGCCGAGCAGCACGTGAACCGGCACGCCGAAGTGCTTGCCGGCGATGTCCCAGAGCGCGATGTCGATGCCGCTGATCGCCGTGATCGTCAGGCCGCGCTGGCCCTGGTCGCGGAACTGGTTGTAGAGCTCCAGCCAGATCGGCTCGATCTCCAGCGGATCGCGGCCGATGACCAGCGCCGCCATGGCCTGGACCACCGCGGCGTTGGCCGTCGCAGGGCCGAGGCACTCGCCCCAGCCGAGCGTGCCGTCGTCGCACTCGATCTCCACCAGGCAGGCCCAGCGATCGGTGAAAGTGGAAAAGGCCGACTGGAACTGCTGCTCCAGCTGGTGGCGCAGGACGTGGGTGCGGACGGCTACGATCTTCATGAGGCGCACTTCTCGCGGGCGCTCGTCACGCGGCGAACTTCCTGACCAGCGGGCCCAGCATCTCCAACTCCTCGTCGGTGAGGTCGGTGAGCGGCGCGCGCACCGAGCCGGGATCGCGCCCGACCAGGCGCAGGCCCGCCTTGATGATGGAAACGGCATAGCCGGCGCGGCGGTCGCGGATGCGTGCGAAGGGATAGAAGAAGTCGGTCAGGATGGCCTGCATCTTCGCCTTGTCGCCGGCGCGCAGCGCCCCGTAGAAGGTCAGGGCCGCTTGCGGCGCGAAGTTGAACACCGCCGAGGAATAGGTGGACACCCCGGCGCCGTCGTAAGCCTCGGCAAAGAGCTCGTGAGTCGGCATGCCGCCAACATATACCAGACGATCGCCGAGCCGCGTGGTGATTTCGCGCACGGTGGCGATGTCGCCGCTGCCGTCCTTGAAGCCGATGAGGTTGGGGCAGGTCTCGGCCAGGCGCTCCAGCGTTTCCGCCGTCAGCTGCGAGTTGTCGCGGTTGTAGACGATGATGCCGATGGAGACCGACTCGCAGACCGCCTTGACGTGCTGGTAGATGCCGTCCTGCGACGCGCGGATCAAATAGTGGGGCAGCAGCAGCAGGGCATCGGCGCCGGCGGCCTCCGCATCGCGCGCGATCTCGATCGCCATGCGGGTGCCGTAGCCGCAACCGGAGATGATCGGCAGCGCGCCGGCCGCCTGCTTGGCGGTACGGATGACCTCGACGATCTCGCTGCGCGAGAGCGAGAAGAATTCGCCGGTACCGCCTGCGGCGAAGAGCGCGGCGGCCGGATATTCGGCGAGCCAGGACACGTGCTCGCGGTACCTGCCGGCATCGAAGTCGCCGGCGGCATCGAAGGTGGTCACCGGGAAGGACAGCAGGCCGGAGCCGATCTGCGCTTTGATGTCTTGGGGGGTCATTGCTCGGGGCCTTACAGGAGAAGTCGATGGCGGACGCCGGCGACGGGGCGATGGGGGCGCCGGGCGCGCGGCCACATCATATGATGGCCGCTTCCCCTGTCAACTCATCATATGACTTCATCGCAGATGGCGTGGCGGGCCGCTGCGCTCAGGAGGCGCCGCCGCCCGGCCGGATCAGGGCCCGATAGCGCACCATGGAGCCGGCGAGATGACGTCGCATGGCGGCCCGCGCCGCCTCCACGTCGCGGGCCAGGATGGCTTCGAAGATGGCGCAGTGTTCGCCATAGAGCGTGTCGTCGCTGGCCGGCGGTTCGATCGAGGCGCCGACGGCCTGGCGCAGCTGCGAGCGCGGGATGGTGCGGCGGCCGAGGAAGGCGAGGAATTCCTTGAACTGCTGATTGTTGGCCGCCTCCGCGACGGCGACGTGGAAGGCGAAGTCCTCTGCCGCGGTCGGCTCGCCGGCCCTGAGCCTCACCTCGAAAGCCTTCAGGCAGCTGTGGATTTCCGCCTCCTGAGCGGGCGAGCAGCGGGCCGCGGCGAGGCCCGCGGCCTCCACCTCGACCGCCGTGCGCAGTTCCAGGGATTCGATGATGTCGGAGATCTTGCGGGTCGGCAGGGTGAGCAGCGGGAGCTCGCCGTTGGGCGCGGTGGGCTTCAGCACGAAGACTCCGACGCCCTGGCGCGGCTGCACCAGCCCGTCGGCGCGCAGGCCGGCGACGGCCTCGCGGATCACCGTCCGGCTGACACCGAAATGCTTGATCAGGGCCTGTTCGGTCGGCAAGCGGTCGCCCGGCTTCAACTCGCCGCTTTCGATTCTGCTCCGCAACTCGGCAATCACCCTGTGGGTCAGGCCCTGCCGCGGGCGGCTCTCCTCAACCTGCTGCATGTTCCCCACCCTTTCCTCGCAAGCTCCGACGGTTTGCGTACCGGCCGCACCGAGATTCGGCCCCGCCACATAAAGGCTCGCGCAAAAGCCGTTGACCAGTCATCATATCAATTATATGACAATACCCGCTAATACAATCCGGGGCATCATACAATCGCCCCGGCCCCCTAGGGAGGAATGAGGAACTATGACACGCTCGATCCGGATCAAATCTCTCGCCGCCGCCGCGGCGACCGCCACCCTGATGCTGGCCGGCGCCGCACAGGCCGAATGGCGCGGCTGGAACATCCATGTACCGGAATATTCAGTCTCCCTCGGCATGGATCAGTTCACCGCCGAGATCGCCGAGAAGTCCGGCGGCCGGCTCACCGCCAAGACCTATCACTCCGGCGTGCTCGGCAACCAGCCGGACGCCATCGAACAGATGCGCCTCGGCTCGATCGACTTCGCCGTCTTCAACCTCGGCCCGATGGGGCAGGTGGTGCCGGCGACCAACGTCGTGAATCTGCCCTTCATCTTCAATGACCTCGACCACATGCACCGGGTGGTCGACGGCCCCGTCGGCGAGCAGCTGAGCGACGCCATGTCGGAGAAGGGCCTCGTCCCGCTGGCCTGGTATGACTCCGGCGCGCGCTCGTTCTACAACTCCAAGAAGCCGATCGCGACGCCCGAGGACGTGAAGGGCATGAAGGTGCGCGTGATGAACAACGACCTCTTCGTCGACATGATTTCGGCTCTCGGCGGCAACGCGTCGCCGATCGCCTTTGCCGAGGTCTACACTTCGCTCAAGACCGGCGTGGTCGATGGCGCCGAGAATAACTGGGCATCTTACGACTCGGAGGGCCACTATGAGGTCGCCGGCTACTATTCCGACACCGGGCACCTGATCATCCCGGAGTGCCTCTGCGTCAGCACGACGCTGTGGAACAGCCTCTCCGCCGAGGACAAGGAGATTGTTTCCAGCGCCGCGCGGGACAGCGCCGAGCTGCAGCGCGAGCTCTGGGGCAAGCGAATTGATGCCAGCCGCGACAAAGTGCTGGCGGCCGGCGTGAAGTACAACGAGATCGCCGACAAGGGCCCCTTCCAGTCGGCCATGCAGCCGGTTTACGACAAGTTCATCGCCGCCAACCCGGACCTCGAAGACCTGGTGAAGGCGGTTCAGGCCGTCGACTAGTTGCTAGCCTAGACTGCGGCCCGGCCTCCCGAGTGTCCGGGGATCGCCGGGCCGCTATCTCCTTCCTGCCCTACACCTCCTGACCGGACTCACCGGGATGCCCCCCTTCGCAAGCGCCCTGAGGACATTCGACCGACTGCTGGCGCTGCTGGCGCGGGCCGTCTCGGTGATTTCCGGCCTCTGCCTTGTGCTGCTCGTCGTCTTCTTCGGCTGGCTGGTGTTCGGCCGCTATGTGCTGAATGCGACGCCCACCTGGGTCGAGCAGGTCGCCCTACTGCTCATCGTGGTGATCACCTTCTTCTCGACTGCCAGCAACACGCGTGAGGGTGCCAACCTCAGCGTCGAGATCCTGCCGCTCATGCTGCCCT
Source organism: Kiloniellaceae bacterium (assembly GCA_009377535.1). Lineage (GTDB taxonomy): Bacteria > Pseudomonadota > Alphaproteobacteria > Kiloniellales > Kiloniellaceae > Pelagibius. Next base: position 9,166 of record WHTV01000030.1, on the reverse strand, counting down.
GGCGCTGGCGCCGCTGGCTGCTGGCACTGATCGACCTCATTCTCGCCGGCTTCGGCCTGCTGATGGCCCTGAAGGGCTTCGACCTCGCCCTCTTCGCCTGGACGACCAAGGTGCCGATGCTCAATGTGCCGGAAGGCCTGCGCTCGCTGCCGCTGGTGGTCTGCGGAGTCCTGCTGGCGCTGTTTTGCACCGCCAATGCCGTGAAGCGTTTCGCCCTGGGCGAGCCGCCGCCGCGGTCGGAAACTGAACCTCCTGTCCGCGGGCTCGAGTAGCGCCATATGGGCCTGTTGCTGCTTCTTGGACTCTTCGCGCTCTGCGTCACCATCGGCGTTCCGGTCGCCTTTGCGCTCGCCGTTGCTGCCATTGCAACCTTCGCTTACGAAGGGCTGCCGCTGCTCATCGGCTTCAAGCGCATCGTCTCCGGCGTGTCGGTGTTCTCGCTGCTCGCGATCCCCTTCTTCATCTTCGCCGGCGAGCTGATGCTGCGCGGCGGCATCGCCGCCCGCCTCATCAACCTGGCGGCCGCAGCCTGCGGCTGGATGCGCGGTGGCCTCGGCATCGTGAACGTCTTCGCCTCCATGCTGTTCGGCGGCATCTCGGGTTCGGCCGTGGCCGACGTCTCGGCGCTCGGCTCGCTGCTCATCCCGGTCATGAAGAAGCGGGGCTTCGGCGCCGACTACGCCGTCAACGTCACCGTCACTTCCTCCATCGCCGGCATCATGATTCCGCCGAGCCACAACATGATCCTCTACGTGGTGGCGGCCGGCGGCGGCATCTCGGTGACGAAGATGTTCGTTGCCGGGGTGATCCCCGGCATTTTCATGTGCCTCTGCCTGGGGGTCGCCGCCTACTGGGTCGCTCTGCGCCGAGGCTACCCAAAGGAAGCCTTTCCCGGCTTCGTCGCGCTGGCCGTCGCCGCGGTCGCCGCGATTCCCGGCCTGTTCACTGCCGTCATCATTGTCGGCGGCGCGCTTTCCGGCATCTTCACGGTCACCGAATCCGGCGCCTTCGGCGTCATCTACGCCTTCCTGATTACCGCGCTGGCCTACCGCAGCCTGTCGTTCAAGGATTTCTGCGAGGCCGTGCGCCAGTCGGTGCGCACCACCGCGATGGTGATGATCCTGGTCGGCAGCGCCACCGCCTTCGCTTACCTGCTGGCACTCTACCGCGTGCCCGAGCAGCTGACCTTCCTGCTCACCGCCATCTCCGACAATCCCATCGTCATCCTGCTGATCCTCAATGTCATGTTGCTGATGCTCGGCATGATCATGGACATGGCGGCGCTCATCCTCATCTGCACGCCGATCTTCCTGCCGGTGGCGACGGCTCTGGGCATGGACCCAGTGCAGTTCGGCGTCGTTCTGATGATGAACCTCGGTCTCGGGCTCTGCACGCCGCCGGTGGGCGCCTGCCTCTTCGTCGGCTGCGCCATCGGCAACGTCCCCATAGACAAGGCGGTGAGGACCATCTGGCCGTTCTACCTGGCGATCCTCGTTGCCCTGGCCATCGTCACCTTCATGCCCGCCGCCTCGCTGACGCTGCCGAACCTGCTGGACACGATGCCCGGCTAGTCCGTTACAGTTTCCCCTTGGCAGCAGTTGGAGAGATTCCCCATGAAGCGACTCCTGATCACCGGTGCGGCGGGCGGCCTAGGGACACTGGCGCGCCGCCGCCTCACGGACCTGGCGGAGATCCTGCGCCTCTCGGACATCGCCGACCTCGGCAAGGCGGCCGCCCATGAGGAGATTCTTCCCTGCGAGCTTGCCGACTTCGCTCAGGTGAAGCGGCTGGTAGCGGGCTGCGACGGCATCGTCCACTTCGGCGGCATCTCGGTAGAGGACAGCTGGGACAAGATCCTGCCGGCCAACATCCAGGGAACCTACAACATCTACGAGTGCGCCCGGCTCTGCGGCGTAAAGCGCATTTTCTTCGCCAGCTCCAACCATGCGATCGGCTTCTACGAGCGCGAGACGCGCATCGACGCCAGCGACCCGGTGCGTCCCGACAGCCTCTACGGCGTTTCCAAGTGCTTCGGCGAAGCGCTGGCGCGCTACTACTACGACAAGTACGGCGTCGAGACGGCAGTGGTGCGCATCGGCTCCTGCTTTCCCGAGCCCAGGGACCACCGCATGATGGCGACCTGGCTTTCCGAGGACGACCTGATCGCCCTTATCGGGCGGGTCTTCAACGCGCCCAAGCTCGGCTGCGTCACCGTCTTCGCTGCCTCCGACAACGAGGAACAGTGGTGGGACAACCGCAGCGCCGGCTTCCTCGGCTGGCGTCCCAAGGACAGCTCCGAGAAGTTCCGCGCCATGATCGATGCCAAGTGCGACAAACCTGCCTCCGAGGCGCCGGTGAATCGCTACCACGGCGGCGGCTTCGCCATCGCGCGCCTGGACTGACCCGCGCATAGCTCCCCTGCCTGACGGACAGCCTTATTCCGCTGGCCTCCGGCGGCGGCCGCGTGGCATGGTGCGGCCCTGCCCCTTGAGCCGTTCCGCCGTTCAGCCGTTCCCTGGACTCCCGCCCCATGCAGCCCAACACCAGCCTCTTCAAGGCAATCGCCTGGATGATCGGCGCCCTCACTTCCTTCGCGGTGATGACGGTTTCGGTGCGCGAGCTGACCGGCGACATGCACGCCTTCCAGACGCTGTTCATTCGCAGCGCCATCGGCGTGCTGATCCTGCTGCCGATCATCAGCCGCAACGGGCGCGGCGGCTGGAGCCAGATCCGCCGTCAGTACCTGCCGGGCCACCTGCTGCGCAACGTCATCCACTTCGCCGGCCAGGTGTTCTGGATTTTCGGCATTGCCCTGCTGCCGCTGGCGACGGTCTCGGCCATCGAGTTCACCTCGCCGCTGTGGGCCGGAATGCTGGCGGTGCTGCTGTTGGGAGAACGCATGAACCGCGGTCGGCTTGCGGCCTTCGCCCTCGGCTTCCTCGGCGTGCTGGTGATCGTGCGGCCCGGCTTCATCGAGGTGAGCGACGGCATCTTCATCATGCTGATCTGCGCCTTCTTCTTCGGCGCGACCGGCGTGGCCACGAAGTGGCTGACCCGGAACGAGACGGCGCTGACCATCATCTTCTACATGGTGCTGATGCAGTCGGCCTTCGGCGCCGTCGCCTCGGTCTTCGTGTGGCAGCCGATGGTGCTGGAACAGGCGCCCTGGCTGTTGCTGATGGCGGTCACCGGGCTCTCGGCGCACTACTGCCTGACCTCCGCTCTCGCCGAGGCCGACGCCACCTTCATCATGCCGCTGGAATTCCTGCGCCTGCCGCTCGTCGCCGCGGTAGGATTCCTGCTCTACGCAGAAGCCTTCGAACCGGAGATCCTGCTGGGCGCCCTCGTCATCTTCTGCGGCAACTACATCAGCCTGAGATACGAAAGCCAGCGCGGACGGCCGCCGGCGCCGCCGGCCGCACCGCCGAGCACCAGCGGGCCGGTGATCTAGAGGCCTTCTCGTTGGCCGCAAAAGTCACGCACCGTGATTCTGCGACAATACAACGCACTACATTTCCTGGAACCTCTGCAAGGGAGGTCCCGTTGGCCGGCCAGAAGCAGATGGCGGATTCGCTTGCCAGATTCGCTTGCCAGAAACGACCGACGTTCCATGGTAGGCGGCGCATTCTGCAGGCTTGCGAGGAACCAGCCTTGCCGTCATCCGCTTCCCGGAAATTCAGCCAATCGTGAGACATGGCACAACAGCTGAAAGGAAAGTCAGATGACCAGGAACGAATGGTTCATAACTACTTCGCGGTTCACATTGGCCGCGGTGCTGGCTGCCGGAATGGCAGCGGCGCCGATCGGCTTCGGCGGTATTGCCACCGCGCCGAACAGCGCAGTGGCGCAGACGACAGACGATGCCACCGTCGCGCAAAGCGATGACGACAGTGACGCCGAGGGCGCAGAGTCTGCCGAGTCCTCCGATGTCGAGAGCGACGATTCAGAGGCAGCGGCGAGCGCCACGGGTGAAGAGGCCCCGAATGGCGAAGCCTCAGAGTTCGTCGGCGATCCCGACGCCGAAGTGGGCACCCCCAACTTGGCGGCGGTGGACACCGGCAGCACACAGTTCCAGTACTACGCCGAAGCTGCCGAGCGCGACGACCTCGACGCTGCTGCAGAAGCTCTCGCGGACGCGACTGGGGAACCCATCACCCCGGAACTGGTCGAGCACGTGAACGAGGAACTGGACGTGCAGACCTCGCTGAGGTCCTCACAGATCGTCGCAGCGGCAAATGCCGAGGAAAAAGAGGGGTTGCCGTATTGAGTCGGCTTTGCATGACGCTGCGGCGCCCTACAGGCGAGCACAGGCGGCGGAGCGGCAAGCTCCGCCGCCCTTATTTTGCCACCGCTTGGATTTGAAGCGAATTGGACTGATTGTTAGGAGGGGTTTAATGTCGACGTGACAAAGTTGCCCGTGCTTGATCGGCCCGTTCGTTGGACTGGCTGCTCTTATAATGAATCCTAGAAAGTCAGGGAGTGGTGCGATGATCAAATTCAAGATGGCAAACCGAACCGGTAAATTGCTCGTGGCGGCTGTCGTTGCTGCGGCTCTTACCGGGGCGCCCGCCGGTTTCCTCGGTGATTTCGAGCTAGGCGCAGGCTCCGCTCTCGCGAAGGGCGGTAATGGTGGCGGCAACGGCGGTGGCAATGGCGGTGGCAACGGCGGTGGTAATGGTGGTGGCAACGGCGGGGGCAATGGCGGCGGCAATAAGGGCGCCAGCAGCGACGCCGCCAGCAAGAGCGCCTCGGCCCCCGGCCACAACAAATCCGAGCGCGGCACTGAGGAGGGTGACCTCGGCACTGCGAAGAACAATCTCGGCAGCTTGAACGCCAGCCATGCCTCCGCGACAGCTCGGGCCAATGCAGCACCGAACTCGCAGGTCGGCAAGCTCGGCGCCTATGCGGCGGCCATGGAAAGCGGCGACGTGGAGACCGCCGCACAGGCTCTGGCCGACGCGGCCAATAAGGAGATCACAGCTGATGTCGTCGCCGCGGTGAACCAGAACATGGGCATCGAGTCGACGCCTGAGGAGGAAGCAGACGTGGCCGCGAAGGCGGAGACCGCCCGCACCTCCGAGACGTCCGAAGACGAGTCTGAGGGCGAGGATCTGGCCGAGGAGAACTCCGGCGAAGATTCCGTTGAAGGGGAAAACGAGATCGCCGCGGCAGCCGACGACCTGATCGGCGAGACCGCCGCACAGTAGCAGGACCGGACGATCCCGGCCGCGCGCCGGGACCGCTCGCTGATGGCGGGGCCCTGGCCCCGCCATCAGCTTTTCAGGGCCTAGCGATCGCAGCCTGGCGATCGCAACTCCGCGATATCGCCCGCCGTCCGCTTCGCGGTAGAAGAAATCTTCCAAGGCAGCAGAGGCGGAGGGTTCCATGATCTACACCACGCTCGACTATGACGTCCGCGAAGCCGTCGCCTGGATCATCTTAAAGCGGCCGGAGCGATTCAACGCCCTCGATCCGGCGATGGCCCGCGAGCTCTGCGACGTAGCCAATCGCTGCAGCAGCGACCGCGGCGTGCGCGCGGCCGTCATAACCGGCAGCGGCGATCAGGCCTTCTGCGCTGGCGGCGACGTTTCCGCCTTCGCAGCGCGGCTCGACGACATCGAGGTGCTGGTGAAAGAGATGACGACCTACCTGCATGCCGCGGTGTCGCGCTTCGCGCGCATGCGGCCACCGCTGATCGCAGCGGTGAACGGGGTTGCCGCCGGCGCCGGCTTCAGCCTCGTCACCTGCTGCGACCTCGCCCTGGCGGCCGAAGGCGCCACTTTCACCAGCGCCTACACGCGCATCGGCCTGACCCCGGACGGCAGTTCGACTCACTACCTCAGCCGCCTGGTAGGAGCACGCCGGGCCATGGAGCTCTACCTCACCAACCGCGTGCTCTCCGCTGCCGAAGCCCACGACTGGGGCCTGATCAACCGTGTGGTGCCGGCGGCGGACCTGGCGGCGGAGGCCCGCACCCTGGCCGGCGAGCTGGCCACGGGTCCGACCGGTGCCTACGCCGGCGTGAAGGCCCTACTGCAGAGCGCGGCCAGCGGAAGCCTGGAAACCCAGATGGAGCTGGAGGCCCAGGCCATCGCTGCCGCCGGGGCCAGCCCCGACGGGCAGGAGGGCGTCCGCGCCTTCATCGAGAAACGCCCGGCCCGCTTCACCGGCGCCTGAGCACCCGCCTCAAGTTTGACGCCGCGCCGGCGGACCTCGGCCTTGACCCCGGCGATATTGCGAGTCATTCTCATTTGCATCTGCCCCCTCCCCGAGGATGCCGTTGCAATGGATTCTACCCTGTCTGCCTTCCCTGCCCTGCCGCTCGGCCGTGGTACCGCCCCGCGCAGCGTGGCCAACCTGGCTTTCCCCGAGATCCTGGTGATCTGGGCGCTGCGTCGCTACACCGCCTGCCAGTTGCCCCAGGAAGCGCGCGCGGCCGCTCTCGCGCCGGAGTTCTCCCGCGCCCTCGGCCTTGCACGCCTGGAGGCGACCCTCGCCGCCTTCACCCGCCTGGCCGACAGCCTGGTCTGCGCGGCACGTCTGCCGCAGGCGATCTCGCTGGTCGACGACGACCGGATCAACGCCACCGAGGAGGCCCTGCTCTCGACCCTGGCGGCCTTGCAGCAGGGCGAGACCGCCCAGGCCAGGGCGCTCAGCGAATGGTGCCTGTTGCCGCAGGGACGCAGCGTCTTTCTGGCGGCGGCCGGCCAGTTCGCCCGCAGCCTGCGCGAAGCCGGCCAGGTGATTCCCTATGAGGCGCCGCACCGGCAGGGGCTGGCCCTGGAGGATGGATCCGAGAAGTCCCAGCCGCTGCCCTCCGCCAGATCGGCGGCGGACCTGCGACCGGCCGAGGAAGGCCTGATCCGCGGCCTCAGGCTCTGGGTCGTCGCTTTCAAGCAACAGGAAGATCCGCTGGCCGCCGCGCGTGATCATTTCGAGCGACAGTTCAACGCCTCCGGCACGCTCTGGGGCGACCGCCGCGGTGGCGACGATGCCGGTCTCAGCCTGCACGCCCTGCTGCGCAATACGACGCTCGCCGCCACCCGGCCGGTCGATGTGCGCTGCCCGGCCTGCCCCGGCCTGTCGCCGGACGAGGCACGCCTGCTGGAGGCCGTCGCCTGGCTGCAACGCGATATCGTGGAGCCGGCCGAGGCCGCCCTCGGCGACTGGCTGCCGCGGGCTGTACTGCGGCTCTCTCTCAACCCGGCGCGCGGCCTAGCCCGCACCCTGCTGGCAATGGAGCAGGCGTTGCCGCTGCGCGATTGGGACCTGGCAGCGCTCGCCGCGGCCAGCGCGCCGGCGCGCAAGGAAAGCGCACGGCAGCAAGAGGTGCCGGGCGAAACCGAATGGCAGCCGGTGCTTACGACCGGCGCCCCGACGCTTCACTAGATCCGAGGGTGGACGTCATGGCAAAGCGGAACACCCTGCCAGCGATGCGGGGGCGCGGCGACAAGGTGCCCGAGGTGACCTTTCGACTGCGCTGCGACGGTCAGTGGCTGGAGAAGTCCTCCGCGGAACTCTTCCAGGGACGCACGGTGGTGGTCTTCGCGGTGCCGGGCGCCTTTTCCTCTGCCTGCTCGGGCCGCCATCTGCCCGGTTACGTCGCCCTCGCCCGCAACATCAAGCGAATGGGGATCGACGAGATCTTCTGTATCGCCGTCAACGACGCCTTCGTGATGAACGCCTGGGCGCGCGACCAGGGCGTCGAGGACGAAGTGACCCTGTTGCCGGACGGCAACGGCGACTTCACCCGCGCCATGGGAATGCTGGTGGACAAGAGCCGCCTCGGCTTCGGTCAGCGCTCCTGGCGCTATTCGATGGTGGTGCGCGACGGCGTCATCGCCAGAATCTTCGTTGAAGACCGCGACGGCGGCGAGGACCCCTTCGCCGTCAGCGATGCCATCACCCTGCTCGACCATCTCGACGAGGAAGCCGCGGTCGCCGCCGCCGGTTAGCGCGCCGTCACCGTGATCGGCGGGGCGGCCTTCAGGGTCTGGTAGACGACGCAGTAGCGCTCCGTCAGCTTCAGCAGGGTCGCCGTCTCCTCCTCTGAGAGGTCGCCGTCGATGTCGAAGGTGAGGCGGATGTCGCGAAAGCCGACAGGTGCTTCCTTGTCGACGCCCAGTGTACCCCTGAAGTCGAGATCGCCCTCCGCCTTGACCTTGGCGGCGCGGACTCTCAGATCGAGCGCCGTCGCCACCGCGTTCAGCGTAACACCCGCGCAGGCGACCAGCGCCTCCAGCAGCATGTCGCCGGAGCAGGCCTGCAGGCCGGACCCGCCGGTCGCCGGATGCAGCCCGGCCTCGACGAGGGCGCGGCCGGTTTGCACCGAGCAACTGAGCCCTTCGCCGATCGTGCCTTCGGCTTTCAAGGTGACCACGGCGGCGCCCGGTTCGTCCCGGTAACGCGCCTTGATCGGTGCCTGCATGGTCTTCAAGTCAGTTGCATCCATGATGAACTTCCTAGCGCAGAGAACGTTGATCCCACCAAGGAAGACTGCGGGCGCGGCCGGCAGAAATCAAGCCGCCGCGGTCGCGAGCCGCCTTGAGCCAACTCAATGCAACGCGGCGTTGCGATGCTAGCATCCCCTTCGTAATGGCGACAGCAGGCAGGAAGGAAGCCGCCTTGCCGGACAAGGCACCATCAGAACGGCAGCCGGGCCCCGCCGGACCAGGGGACGCGGAGCAAGCGGCGGCGCTGCGCCTGCTCGGCGATGCGGCGACCTACGGCGGCAAAGTCGAGGTCGAGCGCATCGACACCCACGGCGCCATCGTCTTCCTGGCCGGTGCGCGCGCCTACAAGGTGAAGCGCGCGGTGGCCTATCCCTACATGGATTTCTCGACTTTGGAGAAGCGCCGCAGCGCCTGCCTGCGCGAGCGGGAAATCAACCACCGCAACGCGCCGGAGCTCTACCTCGACGTCGTTCCCGTGACGCAGAGCGGCGGGCAGTTGCACCTCGGCGGTGCGGGCGAGGCGGTCGAATGGGTGCTGGTCATGCAGCGCTTCGATCAGGACTGCCTGCTGAGCGTCCTCGCGGAAGCCGGCAAGCTGACGCCCGCGATCATGACCGCGCTGGCGGACGCCATCGCCCGCTTCCACACGACGGCCGAAGCGCGCTCTCTGCGCAACATCAAGATCAACCTGCAGGCCGCCCGGGCGCTTTATG
>WHTV01000309.1 GCA_009377535.1 Kiloniellaceae bacterium | reverse complement strand
CGACTTCGGCGCCTCTTTGCAGCGCTGCAGTTAATTCCTCGGGAGTCGACACGGGATCTTCGCTCTCGAAGCCTTGCGCGCGCGCCATGGCGACTAAATCCACACGGGGTTTGTCGATTCGCTGCCCAATCCAGCGATTCTGCGGCGGCCGGTCGCGCATTTGCGCCACGCGCTCTTGATGCATCTCGTCATTGTAGTACGACCGGTTATCGGCGGCGACGATCATCACCGGAATCTCGAAGTGAGAAGCAGTCCACAGCGCATTTACCCCCATGAGATAATCGCCGTCGCCGATGACACCGATGGTCAGGCGATCCGTTTCCTTGAGCGCCAGTGCGGCGCCGATGGTATGCCCGGGCCCCGTGCCGACCGCGCCGCCGCCGTCATTGCCCATAAACGAAAGCGGTCCGTCAAACTCGTAGGCTTCGCCGGGCCAGCCAATCGGCAGACGGGCAAACGTCACGCGCTTTCCTTTGGCAAATTCGCGCACGGTCATCCCCATGTC
>WHTV01000308.1 GCA_009377535.1 Kiloniellaceae bacterium | reverse complement strand
CTCGACGGGCCCAATGCGCGCGACGTGTCGGTGGTCATCCTCGACCTCGTCATGCCGGGCCTCGACGGCATTGGCGTGCTGAAGGCGATGCGCGAGCGTGGTATCCATGTTCCGGTCATCGTGCAGACCGCCCAGGGTGGCATCGAGACCGTCGTTGCCGAGCTGATGAAGGAGCTGGCGCGGCACCCTCGGGGTACCACGTCGACATTCCTGTGTTTCGGTGCGGCGTCGGGTAACGAAGATGTGACGCCGAATGTCGTGCTGCGCCGCTGCCGCACGCTCGCATCGGCGCCGTTGTCTCTGGCGATGGCCCGTGCTTACCTCGCCGCCCGAAAGACAGCCGACGTGGTGCATGTGCACGTTCCCAATCCGTGGGCAGTAGTCCTCGTCCTGCTGTTCCCGCCGCGCGGTGCGATCGTCGTGGGCGCGCACGCGGTCAGTACGCGTTACGGCTGGCTGCAGGCGCCGCACGACTGGCTGATGCGGGCCCTGTACCGACGGTCGGC
>WHTV01000307.1 GCA_009377535.1 Kiloniellaceae bacterium | reverse complement strand
GGTCGTGGGGTAGGCGCGGCTGCTGGGCTGCGCCGATGGCGGCTTCCAACGTGACGGCGGCGGCCTCCACGGCTTCCCTGGCGGCTCTCAGAGCCGTTTCCCGGTCGAGGGCGCCCAGACGCTCCAGGCTGTCGCCGAGCAGCCTTACGGCGGCTCTGGATGCGCCCAGCAGCAACGCCGGGGTGTCCGAGTGGATGATCCTCGACCAGAGCAGGTTGACTAGTACCAGCGCCTGATCCACATGGTGCTCGGGGTCGCCGGCTTCCATCTGCGAGTGGACCGACTCGACGACGCCGAGGATGTCCTTCTCGTGGCGCAGCACCATGCTGTCGACGGATGCGGACAGCGGGCCGTGCTCATCTTCGGCCAGAGCCTCTTCGAGCCCCTCGGTGCGGTCATCGGCATCGAGGTCGTCGTGATGCAGGGACGTGTGCAGCCTGTCCTGCGCCTGCATGCCGGCGGGCATGTCCGCCCACCTGTCGATGCCGTGTTGGCGGACAAGATGGT
>WHTV01000306.1 GCA_009377535.1 Kiloniellaceae bacterium | reverse complement strand
GATCCAGGCAGACAGCCGTTCCCTGGACGTAGGCCGAGAGAAGGACTCCCCAGAGAAAGCCGGTGTGGTGGCCGATCGGGGAACAAACAAGGTTGACAGGGCGCTCGCCCAAGGTGGAACGCCCGACGTGTTCGACCCACCCCGTCAACACGGCATCGAGTGTCTGGTGGGTGTTCATGACCGCCTTGGGTTCACCCGTCGTACCCGACGTGAAACCAAGGTGGACCAGAGCACCAGCGGGCGTCTCCTCGGGTGTCGCGCAAGCTTGGGACGGACGTTGAGTGAGTTCCTCGAACGACATCCAGCCGGGGTCGCACGGACTTTCTCCGAGCACGACGACGCAGCGTAGATGCTCCGTCTCCCCGGCCAGTTCCCCGGCGAAGCCGATGACGTCCCGGTCCCGGTACCTCTCGGGCACCACAAGCACCTTGGCGCGTGTCCGTCTGAGCATGAATCCGGCCTCGCGGCGACCATACGAGATCGGGATCCCGGAATAGACAGCACCGAC
>WHTV01000305.1 GCA_009377535.1 Kiloniellaceae bacterium | reverse complement strand
GCAGGCGGTGTCGGCGACGCTGGTGGAGGAGACCGCGATCCTCGGGCAGCCCGAATACTGCAGGGAGAAGCTCGCCGACCTGGCCGAGGCAGGCGTCGAGCCGCTCGTCGTTCCCGTCACCGCCGAGCCAGGCACGCACGGCGTCGAACAGTTGCTGCGCGCTCTCGGCTGACACGTGGCCGGGCTGGTCGGCCGTCCCCCGGGAGCAGGCACTCGCTCAACGGCCGCTCCACTCCGGTTTCCGCTTCTCGGTGAAGGCGTTGAAGAACTCGGCGTGGTCCTTGGTCGTCATCAGAAGCGCCTGCACGATGGCCTCGGTCTCGACCGAGGAGGACAGGGACATGTCGAGCTCCCTGGTGAGCAGCGCCTTGGTGGCGCCGTAGGCCATCCGTGGGCCGCCGGCCAGGCGTTCGGCGAGCTGCCTGGTGGTGGACTCCAGGTCTTCCGGGGGCACTAGCCGGTAGACGAGGTTCAGCTCGTCCGCTTGTTCCGCGGTGATCTTGTCACC
>WHTV01000304.1 GCA_009377535.1 Kiloniellaceae bacterium | reverse complement strand
CGCAGCAGATCGGTGCCGTCGAACAGGATCTGCCCGCTCTCGATCGTCGCCGTGCGCGGATAGATTCCAAGAATCGCACGCACAAGCGTGGACTTCCCGCAACCGGACTCTCCGACCAGGCCGTGGATCTCGCCGCTCCGCACCGAAAGGGAGACACGGTCGAGCACCTGCGCCGGCCCGTCGTCCGTGCGCAGTGTCATCCGCAGGTCGCGGACGTCGAGCAAGGCGTTTGTACTCCGCAGCGACACCGGTCCTGCGCTCATCGCGAGCGCCTGATCTTGGGATCGACGATGTCCCGCAGCCCGTCGCCCAGCAAGTTGAAGCCGAGCACCAGTGCGAAAATGGCGAGGCCGGGAAAGACCGCTAGCCACCATGCATCCGGCAAATGTTCACGGCTTTCGTTGATGGCCTTGCCCCACTCTGGCTCGGGCGGCGGCTCGCCCATCCCGAGAAATCCGAGCACCGCCGCAACCAGGATGATGAAGCCCATGCCGACTGTCGCTCGCACG
>WHTV01000303.1 GCA_009377535.1 Kiloniellaceae bacterium | reverse complement strand
CTGACCGTCAACGCCGAGCTGGTCGAGGTCGACGGCGGACGGCTACTGTTCTTCGTGGCGGTGTACGAGGACGAGCGGACCGTCGCCAGCGGACAGGTCGAACGCGTCGTCGTCGACAGGGAACGCTTCCTCGCCAAGGTCCAGCGCCCCACCTGACCGGCCCCTCCCGCGCCGCCCCCTGGGGGAATTTCCGCAGAGCCCGGCGGCGGCGTGACCACCGCCCAGTGGGCGCTAGCCAGGAGCAGCGCATGCCGGACGTCCTGTACGCGGGTGGGCACCTCACCACGCTGTACGCCGGCCGCCCGCGGGCGGAGGCGCTGCTCGTCCGCGGTGCGCGCATCGCGGCTGTGGGAAGCCTCGCGGAGTGCCGGGCGGCGGCAGGGCCGGCGACCGCCGAGGTCGATCTCGGTGGGCACTGGGTGGTGCCCGGTCTCAGCGACTGCCACGTGCACCTGGCCTCGTACGCCTTCGGCAAGCACCAGCTGGACCTGTGCGGCGTCACGGACCTC
>WHTV01000302.1 GCA_009377535.1 Kiloniellaceae bacterium | reverse complement strand
AAGGCGCAGGCGATGCGGGGGCATCGGCAAGATTTCCTGACGCCCTCCGAAGGGCCGTCAAGGCAATCTCCAGGGATCATTATTTGCCTCCCTTGGTATAAGTCAGACATTACGGCGCAAGTGGTCGTTTCTGCCCCTTCACCCAGCCGTAGAGCGAAAGCGCCCAGATCAGGATCACCACGATCCCTAGACCGGCTGCAATCGGCCGCTCGAAGAACGCGACTAGGTCGCCGTCGGCCTTAATCATCGTGGTCACGAAGCTCCTCTCGACGATCGGCCCGATGACGATGCCGAGGATGCAGGGGGCGAGCGGTATGCCGTTCTCCTCCATGATGAAGCCGAGCACGCCAAAGGCCAGCATGATGACGATGCCGTAGGCGGCGTTGTTGGAGGCGAAGGCCCCGACGATGCAGAAGGCCAGGATGACCGGCATCAGAATGTTCCGCGGTGCCTGGAGAAGCCGCTTGGCGAGTTTGATCGCCATCCAGCCGAACGGGATCAGTACGAGGT
>WHTV01000301.1 GCA_009377535.1 Kiloniellaceae bacterium | reverse complement strand
ATCGTCCGACTCGTGTGCAGCACGCTGGACGAGCTATGCCCAGCGTCGCCCCTTCGCCCCCATGCGAAACTGATCGAGCACGTGCGCGATCGCCCGGGTCACGATCTGCGCTATGCCGTCGATTCCTCCAGGATCGAACGCGAGCTGGATTGGCATCCCAATGTCAACCTGCCGGATGGCATTCGGCGCACCGTTGCCTGGTACCTTTCCAACGCGGAATGGATCAAGGCTGTCACCAGCGCAGCGTACCGTCACTGGATTGACAGCAACTACGGCGGGAGGAACGCGTGAACCGCAAGGGCATCATCCTCGCCGGCGGAACGGGATCACGGCTCTATCCGATAACGCAGGCAGTATCCAAGCAGCTGCTGCCGGTCTACGACAAGCCGATGATCTACTACCCGCTCAGCACGCTCATGCTGGCGGACATTCGCCGAATCCTGGTTGTTTCGACTCCGGAAGACACGCCGCGCTTCCAACGCCTGCTCGGAGACGGAACGCGGTGGGGCAT
>WHTV01000300.1:278-511 GCA_009377535.1 Kiloniellaceae bacterium | reverse complement strand
CGATGGTCGGCGCCGAGTGCGCCCGGCAGGCTCTGCCCGACCAAGCTCAGGCAAAGCAGCAGTGTCCACCACGATTTCGACCTCTCCATCGCCGATCGCCCTTCCTGCCGGGCATCGGGCTTGGCAGCCGCTGTGCTGGAAAGCCTCCAAAGTCAGGCCAAGGTCCCCACTGGCACCAAGCCGACGGCTCACCCGGGCGCTTCAGGGACCGCCACTCTCGGTAGCATGGCCGG
>WHTV01000300.1:0-268 GCA_009377535.1 Kiloniellaceae bacterium | reverse complement strand
CCACCGTCGGGTAGTTGATCGGCTGGATGTAGATGCCATAGCGGTCGAGCAGGATGTCGCTTGCCTGCTTGCACAGCGCGGCATCGCCCACCAGGACCGGCACGATGTGGCTCTGCGAGGGCATCACTCGCAGGCCCGCCTCCCTCAGCAGCTGCTTCACGTGGGCGGCCTTCGCCTGGTGCTGCCGACGCTCGGCGTCGCTCGCCTTCAGGTGCCGCACACCGGCCAGCGCGCCCGCTGCCACGTGCGGCGGCAGCGCGGTGGTGAA
>WHTV01000002.1 GCA_009377535.1 Kiloniellaceae bacterium | reverse complement strand
CTGGCCTTCCTGAACGAGAACTGGGTGCCGAAGCTGAAGGAGATGACCGGCGGGTCGCTGGAGATCGAGCTGCTGCCGATTACCGCGGTGGTGCCGCATCGCGAGACGCCGGAGGCCGTTTCCATGGGCATTCTCGACGGCGACCTCACCTCGATCAACTATTTCGCCGGCCGCGATCCGTCCTTCGCGCTGATGGGCGACCTGATCGCCGGCTACGACAGTGCCGACCAGATCCAGGCCTTCTGCGCCAACGGCGGCGGCAAGGAAATGCTGCAGAAGATGTACGACGAGTTCCAGCCGGGCGTGAAGGTCATCGGCTGCGGCGCCTATGCCCGCGAGGCCTTCGTCTCCAAGGTGCCGATCCACAGCGTCGCCGACTTCAAGGGCGTGAAGGTGCGCTCGCCGGAAGGCCTCGCCTCCGAGATCTTCAAGCGCGCCGGCGCTTCGCCGGTCTCGCTGCCGGGCTCGGAGGTCTACACCTCCCTGGAAAAGGGCGTCATCGATGCGGCCGACAACTCGGCCTATGCCAACAACGACGCCAACGGCCTGCACAAGGTCGCCAAGTTCCCGATCTTCCCGGGCATCCACTCGACGCCGATCTTGCAGTTCACGATATCCCAGAGCGTCTGGGACAAGCTGACCCCCGCGGAGCAGTCCGCCCTGGAGACCTGGTACGTCGCGGCCTATAACGACATGCGCCGCATCGTCGACATGGAGGACCGCGCGCTGGTCGCCCGCGACAAGGCGGCCGGCGACCTGACGGTCATCGACTGGCCCCAGGAGGAGCGCGACAAGTTCCGCGAGATCGCTGTCGGCGCGTGGAAGGACTTCGCTGCATCATCCGAGATGGCAACGCAGGTCTACGAGACGCATGTCAGCTTCATGAAAAAGCTCGGTCTCCTGGCAAAGGACTTCTGACCGAAGGGATCACGCCCGTCCCAGGGTAGTCAAAGGGGCGGGCGTGACCTCGGCTTCTCCTGTTCCTGCGCTATCGGCCGGCGTTCGCGCGATAGCGGCAGGCTTCGCCTCCATCGACGGTGCCGCCCGCAAGGGCGCTCAGGAACGGCAATGGTCGCCCCATGAGCAATTCAAGCCAACTCATCGACGCCGCTGACATCGAGATTGCGGCAGACGACCCGCTGCATGGCGAAGCGGCTCTGCCGTTCTCGCGCTACGGCATCGTCGACCATGTCAGCCATTTCTCCGGCATCGCCGTCTCGGTGCTCTATCTGGTGGCCGCCGGCGCGACGCTCTGGGAGGTGGTCGCGCGCTACGTATTCAACGCACCGACGCAGTGGGCCTTCGAAGTCGTCATGGTGCTCTGCGCCGCCACCTGGATGATCTCCTCCGGCTACGTGACGCTGAAGCAGCGACACATCGGGATCACCGTCTTCCATGTCCTGGCTTCCGACCGGGTGCGCTGGTGGCTCGACCTCTTCGCCACCCTGGTCGGCATCGCAGCGCTCTTCCTGCTGCTCTCCGATGCGGCGATCCGCGCCTACACGGCGATCAGCCATGTCGAGCGCACCGGCAGGCTGCTGCGCCGGCGGCTGGAGGAACTCGCCAGCCGCTTCCCCCACGTGATCGCGGAGGTCCGCGGCGTCGGCCTGATGATCGGCCTGAAGTGCGTGGTGACCAACACCGACCTGGTCGCCAGGCTGCGCGAGGAGGGGCTGCTGACGGTGGGCGCGGCGGAGAACGTCCTGCGCCTGCTGCCGCCCCTCATCATCGAGGAGCGCCACGTCGAGGAAGCCGTGCAGGCCATCGAGCGGGCCTGCAGCGCCATCGCGAAGGCGGCCTGAAATGACCGGGCTGAAACGGGCCAAGCCCCGGCATTTCCTCGATCTCAACCGCGTCGATGCCGGCGAGCTGCGCGTCATGCTGGAGACGGCAGGGCGCATGAAACGCGGCGCGGCGCACGACGGCGAGGCCAAGCCGCTGGCCGGCAAGACCCTGGCAATGATCTTCGAGAAGCCCTCGACGCGCACCCGCGTATCCTTCGAGGTGGCGGCCAGCCAACTCGGCGGCCATGCGGTGGTGTTGGAGCCGAGCGGCACCCAGCTCGGCCGCGGCGAGAGCGTGGCCGACACCGCACGGGTGCTGTCGCGCTACGTCGACGCCATCATGATCCGCACCACCAAGGAGTCGATCCTGCTGGAGATGGCCGAGCACGCGACGGTGCCGGTGATCAACGGGCTGACCGACGTGACCCACCCCTGCCAGCTGATGGCCGACGTGATGACCTTCGAGGAGCGCCTTGGCCCCATCGAGGGCAAGGCGGTGGCCTGGTCGGGCGACGGCAACAACATGGCGACCTCCTGGATCCATGCGGCGGTGCGCTTCAAGTTCGAACTGCGCCTGGCCTGCCCGGAGCTGCTGCGCCCGCCGCAGTCGGTGCTCGATTGGGCGGCGGCCGAGGGCGGCAGGATCGTGGTCTCCAGCGACGTCGAGGCCATGGTGAGGGATGCCGACGCGGTGGTCACCGATACCTGGGTCTCCATGGGCGACGACGACGGCGAGACCCGCCACAATATGCTGCGTTCCTACCAGGTCGACGACCGCATGATGGCGATGGCCCGGCCGACGGCGATCTTCATGCACTGCCTGCCGGCCCACCGCGGCGACGAGGTGACGGCCTCGGTGATCGACGGCCCGCAGTCGGTGGTATGGGACGAGGCGGAGAACAGGCTACACGCGCAAAAGGGCATCCTCGCCTGGTGCCTCGCCTGAAGCGCAAGGAAAACTGATGCCAGACGGCAGAACCGGCCCGGGCAGCCTGCAGGCTGACCAGGTGCAACCCTTTCTGATCGAATCCTCCCGGATCCGCGGGCGCCTGCTGCGCCTGGAGGACGTCTGCGACCGCATCCTCAGCCGCCACGACTATCCGGCGCCGGTGGCCCGCCTGCTGGCCGAGATGCTGGCGCTCTGCGGCGGGCTCGCCAGCCTCATCAAGTACGACGGCATCTTCACGCTGCAGGCCAGCGGCGACGGTGCGCTGCGCATGATGGTCGTCGACGTGACCTCCGAGGGCGAGATGCGCGGCTATGCCGGCTTCGACGAGGACCGCCTCGAGGGGTTGATTTCCGAAAGCGGCGGAAGCCGGCCGACGGTGCCGCAGCTCTTCGGCAAGGGCCATCTTGCCTTCACCGTCGACCAGGGCAGCCACAGCCGGCGCTACCAGGGCATCGTGGCCCTCGACGGCGATACCCTGGCGGCCTGCCTGCAGCACTACTTCATGCAGTCCGAGCAGCTGCAGAGCGGCATCGTGCTGGCGGCCGGGCAGCGCGGCGCACACTGGGTCTCGGCCGCCCTGGTGCTGCAGCGCCTGCCAGAGGAGGCGGTGCACGCCATCGAGGACGAGGATGACTGGCGCCGCGCCATGGTGCTGCAGGCGAGCTGCAGCGAGGACGAGCTGCTGGACGACAGCCTCGCCTTCCACGACCTGCTGTACCGCCTGTTTCACGAGGAAGGCGTGCGGGTGTTCGAACCGCGCCCGCTCAGGGACGGCTGCCGCTGCTCGCGCCAGAAGCTGGAGAACGTGCTGAGGACTCTGCCGCGCATGGAGATCGAGGACCTGAAGAACGACGGCGCCGTCGAGGTGACCTGCGAGTTCTGCACCGCGCTCTACCGCTTCGACGACGACGACCTCGAGCGCATCTATGCGGGCTGACGGCCCAAGTGCAGGCCGGATGCTGCGGTCGGGAAGGCCCCTGCCTTGATCCTGCCCGATTCCGAACTTATTCATAGGTCACCTTCTATAAGGCCCCCAATGATGGATTCGCTGCCGGCCGTCCGAGCCGTTGTGTCGCCCCCCTTCGATAGGAAGCCCGCCATGCGTGCCCCATTTCGCCTCGCCGCCGCCGCCGTCGGTCTCACCGGCTTTCTGGCCGCCTGCGCCCTCGACGATCCCAGCAACGGCTTTGCCCAGATCACCTTCGAGCACCAGCCCGACATCACCCTCGACGTCGGCGCGATCCAAGTCGAGGTGGCCTATGTGACGCCGGGCAAGGCGCCCAACGTCGACCACCGCTTTCCGGTGCAGCCGAAGGATGCCGCCACGCGCTGGGCCCAGGACCGCCTGGTCGCGCGGGGCGACCGTCTCGCCCTCCGCTACATCGTGCGCGAGGCCTCGGCGGTGGAGACCGAACTGCCGACCTCCGGCGGGATTACGGGCATGCTGAGGACGGACCAGTCGGCGCGCTACGAGACCCACATCGTGGTGGAACTGCAGATTCTCGACGGCCGCCAGATCCAGGGCACCGCCAAGGCAGAAGGGCGTCGCTCCGTCACCGTGGCGGAGGACATTTCCCTTAACGATCGCGAGAAGGTCTGGTACCGCTTGACCGAGGACACCATGAACGACCTCGACAGGCAGCTCGAAGAGACCATCCGCGAGGCCTTCTTCCCTTATATCGTCCTGTAAGGTCAGCGGCGCGGCCGGCTCATGATCGGCGTATTCGATTCCGGGCATGGAGGCCTCACCGTGCTGCAGGCGTTGACCCAGCGCTTGCCCTCGGAGGCCTTCACCTACCTCGGCGACCATGGCAACGCGCCCTATGGCCCGCGCCCGGAGGAGGAGATCTACGCGCTGACCCTGGCAGCGGTCGAAGACCTCTTCGCCGAGGGTTGCCGCCTCGTCCTCCTGGCCTGCAACACCGCCTCCGCCATCGCGCTCAGGCGCCTGCAGCAGGACTGGCTGCCGGCGGCGGCACCGGAGCGCCGCGTGCTGGGCGTCTTCGTGCCGATGGTCGAGGCGCTGACGGCGGTCTCCTGGCGCGACGGCACTCCGGTGCCCAAGCGCGTAGCGGAAGACGGCATGGTCGCGGTCTTCGCCACCCAGCGCACCATCCACTCCGGCGCCTATCCCTTCGAGATCGGCCTGCGCGCGCCGCGCATGCGGGTGGTGAGTCAGACCTGTCCGCATCTCGTCGCCGCCATCGAGGCGGATGAAGCCGAAGCGGTGCTGCGCGAACTGGTCGAAGGCTACGTGGCGGAGATGCTGGAGCAGACCGAAGGCCGTGTGCCCGCCGCCGCGGTGCTCGGCTGCACCCACTATCCGCTGGTGGCGCACCTCTTTGCGGCGGCCCTGCCGGCCTCGGTGCGCCTGCTCGACCAGCCGAGCCTCGTCGCCGACAGCCTGGCCGACTACCTGGCACGTCACCAGCGCTTTGCCGCCGGGCCGGGCGAGGCCGGTACCCGGCGCTTCCTCACCTCGGGCGACCCGACACGGATCTCCGCCTTCGCCAGCCGCTTCATCGGCGCCGAGGTCTGCTTCGAGCGGGCGTGACACGGCGACGCTCGATTCCGAACCGAGCCGGAGTTGGGTGAGGATGTTAGCCCGCGGCCCAGTCGCGCAGCTTGAGGAGGAAGGCCTCGCAGGCGGCGACCTGTGACAGGGTGATGAACTCGTTGGGCTTATGCGCCTGGTCGATCGACCCCGGGCCGAACACCACAGTCGACAGGCCCGCCGCCTGGAACAGGCCGCCTTCGGTGCCGAAGGAGACCACGCCGGTATCGTTCACGCCGGACAGGCGTCGCACCAGGCTTTCGGCGGCGCCGTCGCTTTCCGGCGAGAGCGGCAGCACGGTGGCGAGGCGCTCGGTCGCGATGCTGGCGCCGGGAGCGAACTCCCTGAGGGCGGGCAGCACCTCACCCTGCGCATAGGCCTCGAAGGCGGCGACGATGGCCTCAGTGTCCTCGCCGGGAAGCGGCCGGAACTCCCAGGTGAAGCTGCAGTCCTGCGCAATGATGTTGATCGCCTTGCCGCCCTCGATCTGGCCCAGGTTCAAGGTCGTATAGGGCGGATCGAAGGGACTGTCGGCCGGGGCGGCGCCGCGCTTTTCCGCGGCCAACTCGGCGAGGAAGGCGATCAGCCGCCCGGCGGCCAGAATGGCATTGCCGCCGCGGTGCGGTTGGCTCGAGTGGGCCGCCTGGCCTTGCAGGCGCGTCTCGAAGAGGTAGCAGCCCTTGTGGCCGATGACGATGCGCATGTCGGTCGGCTCGCCGACGATCACCATGCCCGGTGCCGGCAGATGCCTGGCGATGTCGCCGATCATGCTGCGGACTCCGGTGCAGCCGACCTCCTCGTCGTAGGAAAACGCGATATGGATGGGCCGGCTGAGCGCTTGGGCCTGGAATTCCGGCACCAGCGCGAGCGCGGTCGCGAGGAAGGACTTCATGTCGGCGGTGCCGCGGCCGTAAAGCCGTCCGTCGCGCTCGATCACGCAGAAGGGGTCGCTGTTCCAGGGCTGGCCGTCGACCGGCACGACGTCGCTGTGGCCCGAGAGCACCACGCCGCCCGGCGCCTCTGGGCCGAGGCTGGCGAAGAGGTTCGCCTTGCTGCCGTCCGCGCTGAGGATGCGCCGGCAGCGCGCGCCCTGGCTTTCCAGGTAATCCTGGGCGAAGTCGATGAGCGCGAGGTTGGACTTGGCGGAGGTGGTGTCGAAGCCGATCAGGCGGTCGATCATCTCGCGCGTCTGGGGACGAATGCTTGCCATGGGCCCTTTTTAGCCGCGCCAGAAGGCGGGCGCCAGCAGGATGAGGACGGTGAAGAGCTCCAGCCTGCCGAGCAGCATGCCGAGGCACAAGAGAAGCTTGGAGCTGTCCGGCAGGGTGGCGAAGTTGCCAGCCGGGCCTATGATTTCGCCGAGGCCGGGCCCGACGTTGGAAATTGCCGTGGCCGCGCCGGAGACGGCGGTGACGAAGTCGAGCCCGGTCAGGCCGAGCGCCACGGCGAGCAGCGCGAAGCAGGTAGCGAAGAGGAAGAAGAAGCTCATCACCGACGTGGCCACGGCGTCGGGAATCGGCTTCCTGTTGTAGTAGGGAAAGAACACGCCGCTGGGCTGCATGAGGCGGTGGATCTGCGCCTCGGCGGTGGCGTAGAGCACCTGCAGGCGGAAGATCTTGATGCCGCAGGTGGTCGATCCGGCACAGCCGCCTATGAACATCAGCAGGAACATGATGGTCACCACGAAGCTGCCCCAGCGGCCGAAGTCGGCGGTGGCGAAGCCGCTGCCGGTCATCACGGAGATGACGTTGAAGGTGCTGTAGCGCAGTGCGTCGGGGAGCGCCATGAGATCGGTGTAGTAGAGCCAGAGCGCGACCAGGCCGACGGAGATGAAGACGATGGAGAGAAACCAGCGCACCTGGGTATCGGCGAAGACTGTCTGCAGATCGCCGCGGACGACCCGCAGGTAGAGCACGAAGGGCACCGAGCCGAGCACCATGATGACGCTTATTGCCCAGTCGATGCCGGCATTGTCGAAGTGACCGACCGAGGCGTCGTAGGTGGAGAAGCCGCCGGTGGCGATGGCGGTCATGGCATGGGCGACCGCATCGAAGCCGGACATGCCGAGGGACCACAGCACCAGCACTGCCATCCCCGTTAGGAAGACGTAGATGATGGCGATGCCGCCGGCAATCTGCGCGGCGCGCGGCAGCACCTTGTCGGCATCGAAGGCCTCGACGCGGAACATCTGCATGCCGCCGATCTGCAGCATCGGCAGGATGGCGACGGCCATGACGATGATGCCGATGCCGCCGAGCCACTGCAGGATGGCGCGCCACAGCAGGATGCCCGGCGCCGCGAAGTCGAGTCCGACGATGATCGTGGAACCGGTGGTGGTGACGCCCGACATCGACTCGAAGAAGGCGTCGACAGGATTGAGCTCCAGCTCGGAAAACTGGAACGGCAGCGCCCCGAAGACGGCGATCACGATCCAGGCGAGGTTGGTCATCAGGAAGGCCTGGCGCACGGTGAAGCGCCGCAGACTGGTGCGCGTGGTCAGCACCATGGAAACGCCGACGAAGAGCGTCACGAAGGCGGCAACCAGGAAGACCTGCCAGTCGGGATGGCCGACGGCTATGTCGACCATGGCGGGAATCACCATGGCGACCGCCAGGATCGTCAGCAGAATGCCGATGACGAAGACGACGGGACGCAGCTCGATCATCGCCGGCGGCCCGAAGTCAAGTGCACCCCGGCCCCCCTGCCAACTGGGCCAGGCTCCGCCCCCTCGGCTGCTTCCCCCGATTCATGCCTTGTCCCTGGCTGTGGTCAGCCGCCGCCGTGGCCCAGGCTCGCAGGCGTGCCGACGAGGGACAGGAACTCGCGGCGGGTAGAGGCATTGGTGCGGAACATGCCGAGCATGCGGCTGGTCACCATGGAGGTGCCCGGCTTGTGCACGCCGCGGGTGGTCATGCAGTGGTGCGTCGCCTCGATGACCACGGCGACGCCCTTGGGGTTCAGCACCTCGTTGATGGTGTTGGCGATCTGCGCGGTCATCTTCTCCTGGATCTGCAGGCGCCGGGCATAGGCCTCGACCACCCGCGCCAGCTTGGAGATGCCGACCACGCGGTTGTCCGGCATGTAGGCGACGTGGGCCCGGCCGATGATCGGCGCGATGTGATGCTCGCAGTGCGATTCGAAGCGGATGTCGCGCAGCAGCACCATCTCGTCGTAACCCCCGACCTCCTCGAAGGTGCGCTCCAGCAGGTCGACCGGGTCGACGGCGTAGCCCTCGAAGAACTGCTGGTAGGACTTCACCACGCGCTCGGGCGTGCCGATCAGGCCTTCGCGCGCCGGATCGTCGCCGGCCCAGCGGATCAGAGTCTCCACTGCCTTGAGCGCCTGCTCGCGCGAGGGCCGTTCGAGGTTCTGCAAAGATTGAATCTTCTGGCTGCTGGTCACGCCGGGCCGGCCTCCTCATGGTCCGCAGG
Source organism: Kiloniellaceae bacterium (assembly GCA_009377535.1). Lineage (GTDB taxonomy): Bacteria > Pseudomonadota > Alphaproteobacteria > Kiloniellales > Kiloniellaceae > Pelagibius. Next base: position 107,633 of record WHTV01000002.1, on the reverse strand, counting down.
ATTGGCCGCTTGTCCCGATGAAGGGTCCGGCCGCCGCGCTCTGCTAGTTCAGTTGCACGCGCTGGTGAGGGCTGTCCAGGGAAAAGGCCGGGATCTCGACGTCGAAACGCCGGCCGTTGTTGCTCTCCATCTCGTAGGTGCCGACCATGATGCCCGACGGCGTGCTGAGCGGCGTGCCGCTGGTGTACTCGAAGCTTTCGCCCGGCTCCAGGGTCGGCTGCTCGCCGACCACGCCGGCGCCGCGCACCTCCTGGACCCGCCCCATGGAATCGGTGATGCGCCAGTGCCGGTTCAGCAGCTGGACCGTTTCACTGCCGGTGTTCTCGATCCGCACCTGATAGGCCCAGACATAGTGGCTGTCGGTCGGGGAGGACTGTTCTTCCAGATAGATCGGCTTCACCGTCACGCTGATAGAGTCTGTCGTCGCCCTGTACATGGCCTTGGGTCCTTTGTCGGCCGGCCGACCCGCCGGCGGAGCGCCTTCCGCAGGCTCAGTCTACGCCCTGGCGCCGCGACAAGAAAGACCCCGCCGGAAGCTCCTGATGGCGCTGGCTTTCGGTGGTTTACCGGCACCGGCCGGCCGGCCCTCTATGCCGGGCGATGACCGCGGCCGGCGGGGCGCCCGCCGGGGATGTGGCCCTCGGCGTCGATCTGCAGCCGCGGCCCGCCGGCGTCGGCGGCATCCTGCGGGTCGTGGGTGACCAGCAGGGTCGGCAGGCCCTGGGCGCGGGCATGGTCGAAGACGAAGGCGCGGAAGCGCGCGCGCAGGGCGACGTCGAGCTTGGCGAAAGGCTCGTCGAGCAACAGCGCACGCGGTTCGGACAGCAGGGTGCGCAGCAGGGCGACGCGGGCACGCTGGCCACCGGAGAGCGTCGCCGGGTCGCGGTCGTAGAAGGACAGCATGTCGGCCTCGGCCAGGGCCGCCTCGATGCGCTCGCGGCGCTCCTGGCGCCCGTGCACCGCGGGCGGCAGGCCGAAGGCGAGATTGCCGGCCACCGAGAGATGCGGGAACAGCAGGTCGTCCTGGAACAGGATGCCGACGCGCCGCGTCTCCGGCGGCCGGGCGGAGATGTCCTCGCCGTGCAGCAGCACCCGGCCGCTGCCGCTCAGTGCCGGAGCCAAGGTACCGCAGATCAACGCCAGCAGGCTCGACTTGCCGCAGCCGCTGGGCCCCATGACGGTGACCACCTCGCCGGGCGGCACCTCGAGGCTCACCGGCCCGAGGAGGCGCCTTGCGGCGTGGCGGATCTCAACCTGGCTGAGGATCAGGCCGTGCTCCTGGCTGAGGTTGACGACGCTCATGCCGCCGCCTGCAGGTTGCGCCGCTGCGCCCGGGGGCCAAGCAGCAACTGCGGCAGGGCCAGCGCGCCGGCGAAGCCGAGCAGCGGCAGCAGTGCCTGCAGGAACGCGTAGACGCCGATCACCCGGCGGTCTCCTCCGGCGGCAAGGCCGACGGCTTCGGTCGTCAGGGTGACGAAGCGGCCGCCGCCGGCAAAGAGGGTCGGAAGGTACTGCGTGACGCTGACGGCGAAGCCGACAGCCAGCGCGAAGAGCACCGGCCGCAGCAGCATCGGCAGCTTGACCTGCCAGAATACCCGGTTCGGCCTGGCGCCGAGGCAGAGCGCGGTGCGCGCGTAGCGTTCGTCGAGGGCGCGGTAGGAGTCGCCCAGGGTGAGGAACACGTAGGGCAGCACGAAGAGCAGGTGGCTCCAGACGAGCGCAAGCCAGGTGGCATCGATGCCGACCTGGATCGCCAGTACCTGGGTGCCGAAGAGGAAGGCCACCTGCGGCACCAGCAGCGGCGTGTAGAGCAGCCAGAGCGCCCGGTTGGTCAGGCTGAGGCCGCGGCGCTGCTCGTTCTCCAGGCAACCCAGCACCAGCACCAGGGCGATCGCGGCGGCAGCAAGGCCGGTGGCGAGCGTGGTGCCGGCGATGGCGGCGACCTCGGGCGCCTGGCGGGCCCAGGTCTCCAGGCTGAAGGCGCTGGGCAGCACGTCCGGGTAGCGCCAGCGCCGCGTCACCGACCACAGCGCGAGGCCGAGGAGGCCGGCCGCGGCGAGGGCCACGATCCCCTGGACGAGGCAGATCGTCAGCAGGCGGGTGATGCGTCCGTTGCCGCCACGCCTTCCACCGGCAATCCAGGCGCGGCCGAGGCGCTCGACGACGATCTCGCCGAGGCGCCAGAGCGCGATGCTGCCGGCGACGATCAGCAGCTGCAGGCTGGCGCCCGCCGCCGCGACGAAGCGCATGGAAAGGTCGGGGTCGTTGAACCAGCGCAGCACCTGCACCGCCAGCGGCGGTGGTGTCAGCGGCGCCAGGATGAGCGCCATGTCGACGACGGACAGGGCATAGGCGAGCACGGCGTAGAGCGGCAGGCGGATCTGTCGGTACACCGCCGGCAGAACCGCCTTCAGCCAGGCGGTAACCGGTCCGTAGCCGAGCGAGCGGGCGACCGCCAAGCGTTCCTCGGCGCGCACATGCTCCAAGGCGGCCAGGGTCATCAGCAGCAGGAAAGGCAGTTCCTTGACGACCAGACCGAAGGTCAGCGCCAGGGCGTTGGGGTCCTGCACCGTGGCGACGTCCGGCGGCAGTTGCCAGCCGGTTGCCCAGGGCGACACCAGGCGCACCAGCCAGCCGCTCGGGGCGATGAGGAAGGCAAGGCCGAGGGCGACCGCCGCATGGGGCACAGCAATCAGCGGGGCCATGAGGCCGCGCAGGACGAGGATGAGGCGCCCGCCGTGGCAGGCCGCCAGCAGCAGGATGGTGAGCAGGAAGGCGATGAGTGTGGCGAGGAAGCCGGAGAGGATCGTCAGGCGCAGCGACTCGCCGAGCCCCGGCTGGGCGAACAGCACGAACCAGGACTTTAGCGTGAGGCTGTCGCCGCCGAGGGTCGGGAAGTAACCGAAGGCGGGCAGCCAGGTGCCGACCAGTCCGGTCGCCACCGGTGCGAGGAAGAGCGCCAGGGTGAGGGCAGGCAGGTAGGCCAGCAGGCCGCGGCGGGGCATTCCGCGGGATTCCTTCAGCGCCGTCTCAGCGGGCGTAGCGCTGCTGCCACTCCGCCTCGATGCGCGTCATCCAGGAAGGGTGCGGTTCGAGCAGCGTCGGCCCGAGTTCTTCCGGCGACAGCGTGGCGTCGCCGCGCGGCAGAGTGGCGAAAAGCTGACGGTCGCCGTCGCTGAGCTTGGACAGGGCCAGCACGGTGTCGTCGCCCCAGGCTTCCGGAGACTGCTTCACCGCCTGGGCCTTGGGGCTCATCAGAAAGTTGGTCACCACCAGCGCGCCTTCCACGGCCTTGGCGTTGAAGGGGATGGCGACGAAGTGGGTGTTGCCGATCGTGCCCTTGTCGAGCACGAAGGTGCGCGCCGTCTCGGGCAGTAGGTCGTTGGCGATCGCCGAGGAGGCTTCCGAGGGATAGAAGGAGAGGGTGATGTCGACCTCGCCGTCGTCGAGCAGCTGGCGCTGCGCGGGGCCGCTGGCCGGGAAGCCCTTGCCGCCGCGCCAGAGGTGGGGATGCAGGGCGTCCAGGTATTGCCACAGCGGGCGGGCTACTTGTTCCACCTGGGAGTCGTTTTCCACCGGCGCCTGCAGGAAGGCGGGATCGGGCGCCAGCTCGATCAGCACCTGCTTGAGGAAGGTGCTGCCGAGGAAATCCGGCGGCGCCGGATAGGTGAAGCGGCCGGGGTACGTCTTGGCCCAGTCCAGCAATTCGGGAATCGATCCGGGCGTTTTTTCGACGCGCGCCGAGTCGTAGATGAAGTTCAGCTTGGCCATGCCCCAGGGCGCCTCGTAGCCCTCGGTCGGCACGGTGAAGTCCACCAGGGTGCTGGGCTTGTTGTCGAAGTCGACCAGATCGAAGTTCGGCAGCACCTTCGTGAAAGGCCCGTAGAGCAGCTGCTTGTCTTTCATGGCGGCGAAGTTCTCGCCATTGATCCAGATGAGATCGATGGCGCCGTCTTCCTTCTTGCCGGCGGCGCGTTCGGCCAGCACACGGGAGACCGCATCGGCGGTGTCGGTCAGCTTCACGTGCTGGAGGTCGATGCTGAAGTTCTGCTTCACCTGGTCGCGGACCCAGGCGATATAGGCATTGATGCGCTCGTCGCCGCCCCAGGCGTTCCAGTAGACGGTCTGGCCTTCGGCGGCCTTGAGGATCTCCGCCCAGGGCCGCGTCTCCGCCGCCTGGGCCGCGGCGGCGCAGAGGCCCGACGCCGTGGCCAGAGCGGCAAGCAGCATGGAAAAGACCGGCAGGCGGCGGCGGATCATCCTTGGCAATCTCCCTTTTTCACCCACAAAGAGGCAAGGGAGAGTCTACAGGGCGCGCCACGACCTGTCACCCGAGGCGCGGCGGCGATCACGCGGTGTTTATTGGCCGCAACCCGGCAGCGGTCACGCGGCGGGGAAGGCGAAGGTCACCCGCAGGCCCGGCGCGTTGTCGTCGAGCGCCAGGTCGACGTCGTGCAGTTTTGCCACGGCGGCGACCAGGCTGAGGCCCAGCCCGCTGCCCGGCGTCGCCCGGCTGTCGTCGAGACGCACGAAGCGCTGCAGCACGCGCTCGCGGTCTGCGGCGGGAATGCCCGGGCCGCTGTCGGCAACGCTGAGCGCCGCGCCGTCGCCGGTTGTGGCGAGGGTCAGGCTGATGCGGCCGCCGGGCGGGCTGTACTTCACGGCGTTGTCGAGCAGGTTGGCGACCGCCTGGCCGAGCAGCTGGCGATGGCCCCGGATGACGACGTCCGCGGCGATCTCGCCGCTGAATTCCAATCCGGCCTCCTCGGCGATCGGCTGATAGACCTCCAGGAGGTCCCGCGCCAGGGCCGTGAGGTCGAGCTCGCCGAGGGTCAGTCGGTTGAGCCCGGCCTCCGCCTGAGCAATGTTGATGAGTGCATCGAAGGTGCGCAGGATGGTCTCTAGTTCGGCGGCGGTCTGCTCCAGGGCCTGGCGGTAGGATTCGGCGTCCTGGTGGCGGCGCAGCGCCATCTCGATGGCGCCCCTGGCGCGGGTCAGCGGACTGCGCAGGTCATGCGCCAGGCTGTCGGTGACCAGCCGCATGCCGCCCATCAGCGTCTCGATGCGCGCCAGCATCGCGTTGATGGTGGCGGCCAGGCGGTCGAACTCGTCGCCGCTGCCCGTCAGCGGAACGCGCCGGGAGAGGTCGCCGCGCACGATGTCCTCGCTGGCAGCGCGCACCGAGTCGACGCGGGCGAGGCTGTAGCGGCCGATGAGGGCGCCGCCGAGAAGTCCCAGGGCAACGGCGGGCAGCACCGCCCAGGCCAGGGCGCCGGCGACGATGCCGCGGAAGTCGGCGCGCTCCACGGTGTCGCGTCCGACGAAGAGGCGATAGCCGCCGGCCAGGTCGAAGGCGCGGCCGCGGATGACGTGCGGTCCGTCGGAGGGGTCGTCGCGCCGCGCCAGCTCGACCTCCAGCCAGCCCTCCTGCTCGGAGGCGGCGGCCGGCCAGTCGGCCAGGTTGCCGGCCAGCGGCTGCAGGCCCGGCCCGGTCAGCAGGTAGACGTTCTGTGGGGTGCCGCGCGGCCCGCTGCGCTCGTGGATCACCTCCATCAGGCGCACCAGTCCCTCATCGCGGTACTGCTCGGCGAGGCCACGGATTTCCGCCTGCACGGTCTCGTCGTTCTGGCGCTCGATGAGGCCGGCGGTAGACCAGTAGATGAAGCCGAGCAGCACCGCGAGGGTGGCGCCCAGCAGCAGCAGATAGAGCAGTGCGATCCGGAAGATCGACGTCTGGACCAGCCTGTGCATCGGCTAGGAGTCTGGGCCGATACAGTAGCCACCCCCGCGGTGGGTATGGATCAGCGGCTTGCCGAAGCCCTTGTCGATCTTCTGGCGCAGGCGGCTGATGTGGACGTCGACCACATTGGTCTGCGGGTCGAAGTGGAAATCCCACACGCCCTCGAAGAGCATCGTGCGGGTGACCACCTCGCCGGCATGGCGCATGAGATACTCCAGGAGCTTGAGCTCCTGCGGCCTGAGGTCGATGGACCTGCCGGCGCGGGTCACCTTGCGGGTCAGCAGGTCCATCACTAGGTCCTCGACCTGCAACTGAGTCTGCTGGGTGATGGCGCGCGGCCGGCGCAGCAGCGCCTCCAGCCGGGCATGCAGCTCGGAGAAAGCGAAGGGCTTGGAGAGATAGTCGTCGCCGCCGGCCCGCAGGCCGGTGACCCGCTCGTCGACATGCGCCAGCGCGCTGAGGATCAGCACCGGCACGCCGATCTCCGCCGCGCGCAGCGCCTTCACGATGGCCAGGCCGTCGACCCCCGGCAACATGCGGTCGACCACCACGGCGTCATACTTGCCACTGGTGGCCTGGTGCAGGCCGGCGTGGCCGTCGGGCGCCCAGTCGGCGGTGTAGCCGCACTCGGCGAGGCCCTTCAGGATGTAGTCGGCAGTCTTCTTGTCGTCTTCGATGACCAGGATACGCATCGATCCGTCGCTCATTGGATGCGGCCAGGCGGTGTGGCGCTCTTGGTCGGTCCTATATGGGGGTTGCGGCATCGCAGGTGCAAGCTCTCTTGCCCTCGCCGGCGGGTCCTCGAGACAGGCGCAGGGCCGTCCGGCGGTTGCCGAACGGCCCTGCGCGCCCAGCATCGGGAGGGCAGGTTCCCAGGGGGGACGGGAAACCTAGGCGACGCTGAGCTTGAGGCCGAGGAAGAGATCGGCGCCGTTGCGGCTGACCAGCATCAGCACGGCTTTCTTCGACGTGGAGCGGGCCTCATCGACGAGGCGCTCGATCTGCTGCGGGGCGGTCACCGTCGTTCCCTCCACCTTGCGGATGATGTCGCCCGGGCGCAGGCTTTCCTCGAAGACTGAGCCTTCCTGGATGTCGAGTACCAGGACGCCCTCGGCATCTTCCGTGATGCCGTAGCGGGCGCGCAGCTCCGGCGTCAGGGCCGCCAGCTGGGCATCCAGCGCGGAGGAACGGTAGCTGCCGCCCGGCGTCGTCGGCGCGGCGGATTCGGCGAGCTGATCGGCGGCCGGCTGGCGTCCGGTCGTCACGCTGAGGGCCTGCGCCTTGCCGTCGCGCCAGACGTTCATCTCGGCCTCGCTGTCGGCCGGTTGCTGCGCCACAACACGGGCCAGTTCGCGACCGTCCGAGATGTCCTGGCCGGCGAAGTCGAGAATGACGTCACCCGACCTGACGCCGGCTTGCTCGGCCGGGCTGTCCGGCGTCACCGCGGCGACGATGGCGCCCGCGGCCTCGTCGAGGCCGAGCGCCTCGGCCAGATCCGGCGTCACGTTCTGGATCTGCACGCCGAGCCAGCCGCGCTCGACCGAGCCGCTCTCGCGGAGCTGCGCGACCACGGACTTCACCATGTTGGAGGGGGTGGCGAAGCCGATGCCGACGCTGCCCCCGTTGGGCGAGTAGATCGCGGTGTTCACGCCGATCACCTTGCCCTCGAGATCGAACAGCGGGCCGCCGGAGTTGCCGCGGTTGATGGAGGCGTCGACCTGCAGGAAGTCGTCATAGGGCCCGGCCTGGATGTTGCGGCCGCGCGCCGAGATGATGCCGGCGGTCACAGTGCCGCCGAGACCGAAGGGATTGCCGACGGCCATCACCCAGTCGCCGACCTCCGCCGCGTCGGAATTGCCGAACTCCAGCGCCGGCAGCGGCTTGCCGGCGTCGATCTTCAGCAGTGCCAGATCGGTCTGCGGATCGCTGCCGACGACTTCCGCGGGGTAGGTGCTGTCGTCGCCCAGGCGGACGCTCACCTCGCTGGCGCCGTCGATGACGTGGTTGTTGGTCACCACGTAGCCCGCCGGATCGATGATGAAGCCGGAGCCCAGCGCGGTGGCGCTCCGCGGTGCCGGCTGCGGCTGGCCCTGGTCGCCGAACTGCTGGCGGAACTGTTCGAAGAATTCCTGGAAGGGCGAGCCTTCGGGGAGGTCGAAGGGCATGCCGGGCGCGGCGCCCTGAGGCCCGCGCGCTTCCTGGGTCGAGGCGATGTTGACCACCGCCGGGCTGACCTCCTTGGCCAGGCCGGAAAAGCTTTCCGGCGCCGGGGCGGCCAGGGCCAGGCCGCTCCACATCAAGGTGGCGGCTGCGACCAGACCGGCCCCGCGACGCTGTGAGGCTGCAATCAGCGACATGTTCGATCTCCCTTGTGTTAACTCTCGGTACTCCCGGAGGCTGCGGCGCAGGGACCGGCAGCCTGTCCCGGGAAGATAGGAAGGCCGCACAGGCGTTACCCTTTCAGCTTCATGAACTCGCTGTCATGGTTCCATCAAGGGGGATTGCTGCGCCGGTGCCTGGCCGCCGGCCCAGCTCGAGAAACGCTCGGCGGCTCAGGGTGTCCAGGGCGGCGGATCGCTGGCCGGGAAAGACTCCTTGCCGGCCTCTTCGACGATGTCGAGCTTGGGCTGGTCCTCGACCGGTTGCGCTTTGGGGCGCGGCTTCGGTGCGCCGCCGTTTTGCTTGTCGTCCCGCTTCGGAGTGCTCTTGGCCATCAGAGAATGCCTTTGCGCGAGCCTTACCGGCAGATCGAAGGGAGGAGAGCGGCCGGAAGTCACCGGCAACCGACCGCTCTCCCTCTGCACTTTCCCTATGCCTCTTCAGATGGTCGCGAGTGTGCTGCGGATCAAGCGCGCCTCGGGATGCTTTTTGCAGTCATTCGTCGATCGGCAGCAAGCCGGCAAAACCCCTTGCATCCGGCCGGGGCGCTGACTAATCCTAAGGCCGGAGGCGGTGCGACCGCCCCTGCCCCGGGCGGGTATGATGTAATGGTAGCCTGTCAGCTTCCCATGCTGAACGCGCGGGTTCGATTCCCGCTACCCGCTCCAAGCGCCTGCCTTCCGCCGTTGTCTTCCGCCTCCGGGCTCCGTGAACCCAGTGGTCTGGCAATACGGCCAAAGTCGCCCTTGGGTCTCCCCGCGGCGTTCGTCTATACTGCACTGCAATAAGACGAACGCGCTCCTATGACTTAAGGGGCAGAGGTGACAGGGGGACGCAGGATTTGAGCCCGACCCAGAGCGGCACCCAGAAGCTTTCCGGCGCCCCGCCCTTCCGCAAGATTCTGGTGGCCAACCGCAGCGAGATCGCCATCCGCGTGCTGCGCGCGGCCAGCGAGCTCGGCATCCGCACGGTGGCGATCTTCTCCCACGAGGACCGCTTCGCGCTGCACCGCTTCAAGGCGGACCAGTCCTTCCTGGTCGGCAAGGGTAAGGAGCCGGTGGCCGCCTACCTCGACATCGACGACATCCTGCGAGTGGCCCACGACGCGCGGGCCGACGCCATCCATCCCGGCTACGGCTTTCTCTCGGAGAACCCGGACTTCGCGGAGGCCTGCCTGAAGGCCGGCATCACCTTCATCGGCCCCAAGCCGGAGGTCATGCGCAGCTTCGGCTCCAAGGTGGCGGCAAGGGCGCTGGCCGAAACGGCGGGCATCCCGGTCATGCCGGCAACCGGCGCGCTGCCGCACGACAAGGCGGAGGTGGAAAGGCTCGCCGAAGGGGTCGGCTATCCCATCATGGCCAAGGCGAGCTGGGGCGGCGGCGGGCGCGGCATGCGCGTCATCGAGAGCCCCGGTGAGCTGCACGAGCAGATCGCCGCAGGCCGGCGCGAGGCCAAGGCCGCCTTCGGCAACGACGAGATCTTCCTGGAAAAGCTGGTGCGCCAGGCCCGCCACGTGGAGGTGCAGATCCTCGGCGACCGCCACGGCAACATCATCCACCTCTTCGAGCGCGACTGCTCCATGCAGCGGCGCAACCAGAAGATCGTCGAGCGCGCGCCGGCGCCCTATCTCAGCGAGGCCAAGCGGGCGGAGCTCTGCGACGCCGCCGTGCGGCTGGCCCAGGCGGCCCGCTACGTCTGCGCCGGCACGGTCGAGTTCCTCATGGATGCGGAGACCGACCAGCTCTACTTCATCGAGGTGAACCCGCGCATTCAGGTCGAGCACACGGTAACCGAGGAGGTCACCGGCGTCGATCTGGTGAAGGCGCAGATCCGCATCTCAGCCGGCGCGCGCATCGGCGAGCCGGAGAGCGGCGTGCCGGCGCAGCATCAACTGCGCCTCGACGGCCACGCCCTGCAGTGCCGCATCACCACCGAAGATCCGCTGAACAAGTTCATCCCCGACTACGGGCGCATCACTGCCTATCGCGGCGCCACCGGCTTCGGCATCCGGCTGGACGGCGGCACGGCCTATTCCGGCGCGCTCATCACGCCCTTTTACGACTCGCTGCTGGAGAAGGTCACGGCCTGGGCGCCGACCGCGGCGGAGGCGACGGCGCGCATGGACCGGGCGCTGCGCGAGTTCCGCATCCGCGGCGTGGCGACAAATCTCTGGTTTCTCGAGGCGGTCATTGGGCATCCGAAGTTCCAGAGCGGCGAGGCGACCACGCGCTTCATCGACCAGACGCCGGAGCTCTTCCAGTTCCACCGCCGTCGCGACCGCGCCACGCGCCTGCTGACCTACATCGGCGACGTCATCGTGAACGGCAACCCGGAGGTCGAAGGTCGGCCGGCGCCCGGACCGATGCCGCCGGCGGTGCTGCCGGAGGTGACGCCCGGCGAGGCCCTGCAGGACCCGCGCCCCGGCAGCAAGCAGAAGCTCGACGAGCTGGGGCCGGAGCGCTTCGCCCGGTGGATGCTGGAAGAAAAGCGGCTGCTGATCACCGACACCACCATGCGCGACGCCCACCAGTCGCTCTTCGCCACCCGCATGCGCTCCTTCGACATCGTCGCGCCGGCGCCGCACTACGCCCGCCTGCTGCCGGAGCTCTTCTCGCTGGAATGCTGGGGCGGCGCCACCTTCGACGTCGCCATGCGATTTCTCAAGGAGGACCCCTGGCAGCGCCTCGCCGACCTGCGCGAGGCGGTGCCGAACATCCTGCTGCAGATGCTGACGCGCGGCTCCAACGGCGTCGGCTATTCCAACTACCCCGACAACGTGGTGCAGCACTTCATCGCCTGCGCGGCCGAGGCCGGGATAGATCTCTTCCGGGTTTTCGACTCGCTGAACTGGGTGGAGAACATGCGCGTCTCCATCGACGCCATCCGCGATGCCGGCAAGCTCTGCGAGGCGGCGATCTGCTACACCGGCGATCTCGCGAGCCCGCAGGAGACCAAGTACACCCTCGACTACTACGTGAAGCTGGCCAAGGAACTGGAGGCCGCCGGCGCCCACATCCTCGGCATCAAGGACATGGGCGGCCTCTGCAAGCCGGCCGCCGCGCGCCTGCTGGTCGAGACCCTGAAGCAGGAGGTCGGCATTCCGTTGCACTTCCACACCCACGACACCTCCGGCATCTCGGCGGCCTCGGTGCTGGCGGCGGCGGAGGCCGGCGTCGATGCGGCCGATGCGGCCATCGATGCCATGAGCGGCCTGACCTCGCAGCCCAACCTCGGCTCCATCGCCGCGGCCCTGGAAGGCAGCGCGCGCGACCCCGGCCTGCCGCACGGCGCGCTGCGCCAGCTCTCGATCTACTGGGAGGGCGTGCGGCGCTACTACCGGCCCTTCGAGAGCGAGATGCGCGCCGGCGCCTCCTCGGTCTACGACCACGGCATGCCGGGCGGCCAGTTCACCAACCTGCAGGAACAGGCGCGCTCCCTCGGTCTGGCGTTGAAGTGGCCCGAGGTGGAGAAGGCCTACGCCCAAGTGAACCGGCTGTTCGGCGACATCGTGAAGGTGACGCCGACTTCCAAGGTGGTCGGCGATCTGGCGCTCTACATGGTGTCCAACGGCCTGACGCCGGAGGACATCGAGAACCCGAAGAAGGAGATCGCCTTCCCGGCCTCGGTCATCGCCCTCTTCCGCGGCGAGGTGGGCCAGCCCCACGGCGGCTTCCCGCAGGCGCTGCAGAAGAAGATCCTGAAAGGCGAGAAGCCGCTGACAGAGCGGCGCGGTGCCCTGCTGGCGCCGGCCGACCTCGCCGCCGCCCGCAAGGAGGCGGAGAAGAAGGCGCGTCGCCACATCAGCGAGCGGGAGCTGTCCTCCTACCTGATGTATCCGGAGGTCTTCGTCGACTACGCCACCCACCGCCGCGCCTACAGCGATACCTCGGTGCTGCCGACGCCCGTCTACTTCTACGGCATGGAGCCGGGCCAGGAGATTGCGGTGGAGATCGAGCGCGGCAAGATCCTCATCGTCTCCTTCCTCGCCACAAGCGATGCCGACGACGACGGCCAGCGCACCATCTTCTTCGAGCTGAACGGCCAGCCGCGCACCGTGAAGGTGCTCGACAAGGCAATTGCGGCTTCCGGCAAGATCCGCCGCAAGGCCGACGCCGCCGACTCCACGCAGGTCGGTGCGCCGATGCCTGGCATGATCGTCAACGTCTGCGATGCCGGCAGCGCGGTGAAGCAGGGCGACCGCCTGTTCACCATCGAGGCGATGAAGATGGAGACGGCGGTCTACGCCGACATGGACGCCAAGATCGCCGAGGTGGTCGCGCACACAGGCCACCGCGTCGAACCCCACGACCTCGTGATGGTGCTGGAGCCGGCTTAGCTCTCTTCTTCGTCATGCTCGGGCTTGACCCGAGCACCCAGGCGACCACTCAAACTTGTGTCAGCGGCGCGGAAGAATCTTCGTTGAAGGCCTTCAGGGTGTGCTCGAACATTTCGGGCTTCAGGTCGCGCACGATGAAGACGATGCGTGAGCGGCGGTCGTCGTCCGGCCAGGCCTCGAGGCGTGCCGGCGGATGGAACACGTGCTGCACGCCGTGGATGACGATCGGCTGGTCGACGCCAGCGACGTTGAGCAGGCCCTTGATGCGCAGGATGTCGCCGCCGTGAAGGGTAATCAGCATTTCGACCCAGGAATTGAAGCGGTCCCAGTCGAGCGGCCGGTCGTAGGTCAGGCAGAAGGCGCGGATCGAGTCATCGTGACGGTTCACGTCGTGATGAGGGTGATGTCCGTGGTCGTGATGATGGTCGTCGCGGTCATAGGCCTCCGCCTTCAGCCAGGCCTGCACGTCGGCGGTCTTGGTGGTCGGGTCGTAGAGGCCGGCGTTGAACAGCAGCGCCGGTTCGATCTCGCCCTGCACCACGGGGTAGATCGGCGCCGCCGGATTGAGCGTGCGCAGCCGCGCCTCCAGCGCAGCGCGGCTGGCGGCGTCGGCGAGGTCGCTCTTGGTGAGCAGGAGGCGGTCGGCTACGGCAGCCTGCTTCACCGATTCCATCTGCCGGTCGAGGGTGGCGGCGCCGGCCGCCGCATCCACCGTGGCGATGACGCCGTCGAGGCGGAAGCGCTCGGCCAGCAGCGGGTCGGTCATGATGGTCTGCAGGATGGGCGCCGGGTCGGCCAGGCCGGTGGTCTCGATGACCAGGCGCTGGAACGGCGGCACCTCGCCCTTCACCCGCCGCTTGAAGAGGTCGCGCATGCCGACGACGAGGTCACCGCGCACGGTGCAGCAGAGGCAGCCGCTGTTCAGCAGCACGGTGTCCTCGGTGGCGCGCTCCACCAGCAGGTGGTCGAGGCCGATCTCGCCGAACTCGTTGACGATGACGGCGGTTTCCTCCATCGCCGGGTGGGCCAGCAGGTGGCGCAGCAGCGTCGTCTTGCCGCTGCCGAGGAAACCGGTCAGCACGGAGACGGCCAGCGGCTCCTCCGGAATCGCGAGAGGCAGGTCGCCGCTCATCGCTTCGCCGCCTCAGGCCGGCCGCGCAGGTGGTAGAGGGTCCACAGCGTCGCCGTCAGCACCAGGACGGCGCCGGCCTGGTGCACCGCCGCGAGGGGGATCGGCACCACCAGCAGCAGGGTCGTGATGCCGAGGGCGAGCTGGATGAGGGCGAGGAGGGCCAGGGCGGCAAAGCCCATTTGGGCCGCGGGCGCGAGATCGCGGCTCAGCGACCAGCCCCACAGCACGAAGGCGAAGATGACCGTGGCGATCGCGAGCAGGCGGTGGTTGAACTGCACGGCGGCGATGTTCTCGAAGAGGTTCGCGATCCACGGCGAGAGGTCCGCGTAGCCGCGCGGGATGAGGTCGCCGTCCATCAGCGGGAAGGTGTTGTAGGTGAGCCCGGCATTGAGGCCGGCGACGAAGCCGCCCGAGGCGATGGTGATGCCGACCAGTGCCAGCAGCACCCAGAGCGCGCGGCGCAGCGGCAGGGCGGCGCCGTCGCGGCTGCGTTCCGGCCGCGGCCAGAGCACGCCCAGCGCCAGCCAGAAGAGGTAGCCGTAGATGAGAAGGGCCAGGGCGAGGTGGGCGGTCAGGCGGTACTGGCTGACGTCGGTGCGCTCGGCAAAGCCGGAGGCCACCATGAACCAGCCGAGCAGGCCCTGGGCGCCGCCCAGCGCCAGCGCCAGCAGCAGCCTGCGGCGCAGCGGCCGCTCGATCCGCCCGCGCAGCCAGAACCAGGCCAGCGGCAGCACGAAGACCACGCCGATGAGGCGGCCCCAGAGGCGGTGGACGTACTCCCACCAGAAGATCGTCTTGAACTCTTCGAGGCTCATGCCGGCGTTCACTTGGCTGTATTCCGGGATCTGGCGGTAGAGGTCGAAGAGGCGCTGCCACTCGGCCTGGCTGAGCGGCGGCAGGGCGCCGCTGATCGGAGCCCACTCCATGATGGAGAGGCCGGACTCGGTGAGCCGAGTGATGGCGCCGATGACGGCCATGGCGAGCACCATGGCGCAGCAGACCAGCAGCCAGAGGCCCACCGCCCGTGTCGGGCTGCGGCCGGACTCGGCGCTGAGGGGTCCGGAAGCGGCGGAGCTGGTGGTGGCGGACATGAAAGGATCTTCGGGTTGCGGGGCTGGCCTCCTCTTGGAGGTCTGCCGACAACCTACTGAAGCAGGCAGGGCGCGCCAAGCCCTGCGACGGAAGCGCGCGGCGCAGAACAGGGCCTGCCGCGGCCGGGCCGTGCCCGCCGCGCCAGCCCCTTTAGGCTAGTGCAACGTCAGGCAGACATCGGCAAAGCGGGTCTCTGTCGGCTTGATGATGGGAATGTTGGCCACCTGCACCGAATGCAGTGGGCCGTCCAGGTTCTTTTCCCAAAACGCAAGGAATCGGCGCAGCTCGGGGTAGCGCGGCGCCAGGTCGTAGTCCTGCCAGATGTAGGTCTGCAGCAGGGCCGGGTGATCCGGCAGGCGATAAAGGATCTCGGCCGTGGTCAGCCGATAATCGTTCAATTGACGAACCAACTCGCTCATCGTCCCTCCTCTCCATCCGTCCCGTAGGACCCTGATAGGGACCAAGCTTGCCCACCTGTTCGTCAAATCTCAACAGAATAAGCTTAAGAAAACAATAACTTAGCAGCCGTTCCTGGAGAGTGCTGCCAGCGTTCGCAGGCCTCCGGAAATCGGCGGCCCGGCGGGAGGGGAGAGAAGAGGGCGGTTTTCGGTGGGTCAGAGGCGCATGTAGCGGGCCCGGGCGCCGCGCTCGATGGCGGCGGCGGGTAGGCGGCCGACCGCCAGGCGGTAGCGCAGCATCTCCAGCAGGCGCAGTTCCTCCTGGCTGGCGGCACCGTCGGCGGCGGCGACGTCGAGGGCGACGGCATAGGCCGTCTCCTTCAGCTTCTCCGGCACCGTGGCGACGATCTTGTCGAGGACTTTTTCCAGACCGTTGTCCTCCGACAGCAGCTCGGCACAGGCCAGGGCATCCTTGGTCAGCCTTTCGCGGTCGTAGTCGGCGAAGACCGGCAGGTGCGACACGATCTCGCCGATGGTGTGCAGTTCGGAGTCGGTCATGTTGCGGTCGGCCGCGGAGACCAGGACCATGGTGTAGACGAGGGCCGTGTGATGCTCGGACATTGCGTCTCGCTTCTCGCTGTAGAGAGGATTCAGAAACCCGGCGGGCTGCCTGAAGGCGGCAGAGACTAGGCAGGCAGGCCCCTCAAGGTCAAGGCCGCGCGTCACGCCGGCGCTGCGTTTGCGCGGATAAGGGTTGCGGTCTTTGCGCTCGACAGCAGGTCGCCGCACGGGCTAGACCCGCGGCCATGGGGCCTATCCTGAACGTCGTCTTCCCGATCTTCGCCATCATGGCTGCCGGCTACGCCGCCGGGCGCTTCCGGCTGCTCGGCAAGGAGAGCAGCGAGGCGCTCAACCGCTTCGTCTACTTCATCGCCCTGCCGGCCCTGTTCTTCGTCTCCATGGCGCGGGTGTCGCTGGCCGAGGTCTTCAACCTGCCCTTCCTCGGCGCCTACGGCGGTGGCGCGGTGGCGACTTTCCTGATCGCCGTCGCCGTCGCCAAGTTCGCCTTTCCCAATCGCCTCGGCGCGCTCGGCCTCGCCGGGCTCTCGGCGATCTTCTCCAACACCGGCTACATGGGCATTCCGCTGCTCATGCTGGCCTTCGGCGAGGCCGGCATGCTGCCGGCAATCATCTCCACCATCCTGAACGGCGCGGTCATCATGGCCTTCGGCATCGTGCTGCTCGAGCTCGACGTGCACCAGGGCAAGAGCGGCCTGGTGGTGTTGAGGAACGTGCTGCGCGGCGTGGTGCGCTCGCCGCTGGTGCTCTCGGCCGTCGCCGGCCTGCTGGTCTCCGGCCTCGGCATTCCGCTGCCGCAGGCGCTGGGCACCTTCTGCGATCTCCTCGGCGCCGCGGCGGGGCCTTGCGCGCTTTTCGCCATCGGGCTCTTCATGGTCGGCAAGTCGCCGACCGCCGGCATGACCGAGGTGTCCTGGCTGGTCTTTCTGAAGTTGCTGGTGCAGCCGCTGATCACCTGGGCTCTGGCTTATCACGTCTTCACCATGGAGCCGGTCTGGGCGGCCGGCGCGCTGGTGCAATCGGCCCTGCCGACCGGCGCCCTGGTCTTCGTGCTGGCCCAGCAGTACGGCATCTACGTGCAGCGCTCGACAGCGGTCATCATGGCCTCCACGGTGCTCTCGCTGGTCACCCTCTCCGCGCTCTTCGTCTACCTCGGTATCGGGTGACCTGCACCTTGCCGGTGCTGCGACTTGATCTTGGTGTAGGGGGCGAGGTTCAGCCAGGCGCGTAGTGCCTTGCGGGCACGGGTGGAGCCGTGGGCTTCCAGCCGGCCGGTCGAAAGGGCGCGGGTCAGCGGCAGGTCGCCGCGCACGATGTAGATCATGTCGGGCAGCGTGGCGGTGAGGTAGAGGTCGACTTCGAAGCCTGGATCCTCCAGGCAAAGCTCGCAGGCGCCATCGCGGTTGATGAACCACCACAGGCGGCCGCCTTTCGGCTGGTCGGTAAACTCGAGGCGCACCACGCTCTGCGGTCTGCCGAAGGCGCTAGCGTCCACCGAGCGCTCCAGGGCCCAGATCAGCAGGCCGAGGTCGATCTCGCCCTCGACCAGTTGGCGGCGAGACCAGCGCTGGCCCCAGGTGCCGAGCGCGATGACCAGCGGGACGAACTCACGGCCGGAGGCCGTCAGGTGATAGGTCTTGCCGCGGCCCTTGCCCGCCGGCCGCGTCTCCACCACGCCCTCGGCTTGAAGCTGTTTGAGGCGCTTCGACAGCAGCGTCGGAGACATCAGCGGCACGCCGCGCTGCAGTTCCGAAAAGCGCGTCGCCCCCGCGGCCAGATCGCGCACGATCAACGGGGTCCAGCGCTCGCAGAACAGCTCGGAGGCCTTGGCGACGGGACAGAACTGGCCATAGCTCTTCATGGCTTCCTCCTCCTCGGCATCCGCAGTCTAGCCCGGACTTCTCAAACTATGGCGGAGCGTCATCGCCTCAGAAAGCCTGCTCGGCAGGAGAAGGCCGAAAAGCGTAGCAGGGACTACGGTTGAGGCCTTCGACGCCCCGAGCAGGCTTCCTGAGGCGACCCGAAGGGCGGGGCGAATTTGACGACAGGCGGCGTCAAGCCGCTCGACCGTATTGCCGATACGCTCTTCGCGGCTTTCCTGGCCTGTCGTCAAATTCGCCTCCGTGACGCCCACCATAGCTTGAGAAGTCCGGGCTGGCACCCTCGGCGGCCTCGCCGAACTATACTTTGTGGACTATTCTTGCGGCGCTTCCTTCTGCGAACCTGTTGTATCAGTTCCGCAAGCCACACGGGAGGCAAAGACAATGGAAGCGATCGAGACCGGACAGCTCTCTTCTTCCGCTGCCGAGGTCTACGAGGAGTTCTTCGTGCCTGCGCTCTTCGGCGAGTGGTCGCCGCGGCTCTGCGAAGCGGCGAAAGTCGCGGCAGGAAACGACATGCTCGACGTCGCCTGCGGCACCGGCAGCCTCGCGCGCGAAGCCGCGCGGCGCGGCGCAGCGGTCATCGGTCTCGACCGCAACGCCGGCATGCTGGCGGTCGCCCGGCGTCTCGCGCCCGAAATCGACTGGCGTGAAGGCCGGGCCGAGGGTCTGCCCTTCGACGACGGCCGCTTCGACGCGGTGGGCAGCCAGTTCGGCCTGATGTTCTTCGAGGACCGCGTGAAGGCGCTGGCCGAAATGGGACGCGTGCTCAGGCCCGGCGGCCGCCTCACGGTGGCGGTGTGGGATTCGCTCGAGCGCACGCCGGGCTATCGGGCCATGGTCGGGCTGCTGCAGCGCCTTTTCGGCGAAGAGATCGCGGCCGGCCTGCGGGCGCCCTTCGTGCTCGGCGAGCCGGCAGAGCTGCGCGGGCTCTTCGCTGCCGCCGGCCTGCCCGATCCCCGCATCGACACGCCGGTCGGCGCGGCCCGCTTTCCCTCCATCGAGGACTGGGTGCGCACCGATGTGAAGGGCTGGACGCTCGCCGACGCCATCGATGACGCACAGTACGCTGAACTGCAGCGCGCCGCGCAGGATGAATTGCGCGACTTCGCCGCAGCGGATGGCTCCGTGCGTTTCGACTCGCCGGCGCACATTGTCACGGCGGTGAAGGGTTAGCCGTCTCTCTCGGTGTTGAGAAACGCCTCCACCGTCGCCACCGCCTCTGCGAGGCCGACGCGCTCGGCGGTCACCTCCGGGGGGAAGGCATCGAGCAGGCGCGAGGGCAGCGGGTCGAGCAGCACGAAGACGCCGCGGTCGTCGGCGCGGCGGATGAGGCGGCCGTAGGCTTGGCGCAGCTTCAGGCGGGTCAGCCGCTCGTCGTAGGCGCGCTTGCCGAAGACCTCGCGGCGCGCCTTATGGATGATGTCGGGGCGCGGCCACGGCACGCGGTCGAAGGCGATGAGGCGCAGCGCGCGGCCCGGCACGTCGACGCCGTCGCGAACGGCGTCCGTGCCGAGCAGGCAGGAGTCCTCCTCGGCGCGGAAGATGTCGACCAGGGTGCCGGTGTCGAGGCCGTCGACGTGCTGGCTATAGAGCGTGATGCCGGCGTCGGCCAGCGGCTGGGCGATCTGGCGCTGCACCGCGCGCAGGCGGGCGATGGCGGTGAAGAGGCCGAGCCCGCCGCCGCCTGAAGCCAGGAACAGGGCGCGGTAGGCGGCGGCCAGTTGCGTCAGGTCGCCGCGCTTCAGGTCGTGCACGATGAGGATGCGCGTCTGCTGTGCGTAGTCGAAGGGCGAGGGCAGCGAGAGCCGCGAGATGGCCGCGGTCAGGTGGTTCACGCCGAGGCGCGCTTCGGCCGCCTGCCAGGCGGACTCGCCATGGACTTCTTCGCTGTTCCTTACCTCGCCGCTGTTGTCGGTCAGCGTGGCCGAGGTGATCAGCATGCCGTGGGCGCTCTGGCCGAGGCTGGCAGCGAAGGGCCGGCTGGGATCGATCCAGTGGCGGTAGAGGCCGACGTCGAGGTCGCGGCCCTCGATGCGCTCGACGGCGAACCAATCGCAGAACTCCGGCGGCGTCTCCTCGTCGAGCGCGCGCAGCATGTCGCGCCAGGCGGCCAGCGGCAGGATGGCGCGGCTGTCGAGGCTGCGCGCCGCGGCCTCGATGCGCCGGCGGGTGTCGCTGTCCAACGTCGCGGCCTCGTCGTCGAGGCGGAGGATGAGCAGGCGACGCAGCTTGATGAGCGGGCCCGAGAGCGCCCTCAGATCCTCGGCCAGGGCCTCCGCGGCTTGCAGCAGGCCCTCGACCGGCGGATGCGCCGGCGCCTCCAGGCTGTAGGGCTGATTCTGGCCCGGCGAGCGGGCGTAGACCTGGCGCCGGGCGAGGGCCAGGAAGCTCTCGGTGGCCCCCTCGGGCCGGCCCTCCTCGACGCGCTGGCGCCAGCCCTCGCCGGCCAGCACCCGGGCGGCCCGCAAGGCCTCGTCGAGTGCCTCCAGTGCCTGCGGATCGTCGCCCAGCAGGTCTTCCAGGCGGCGCTGCAGGCCGCGCATGCGGCTGGCGGCGCGCCGGCCGCCCTCGGCGCCGAGCAGCCAGCGGCGCAGCTCGCGCGATTCCAGGCCGCTCAGGTGGGCCGCAAAGGCGCTGTCGGCGGCATCGAAGAGGTGGTGGCCCTCGTCGAAGACGTAGCGGGTCGGCAGCTGGTCGTCGTCGCCGCCGCCCATGGCCGCCTGGATCATCACCAGGGCGTGGTTGGCGACAACGATCTCCGCCTGGCGGGCGGCGCGCACCGAGCGCTCGATGAAGCACTTCTTGTAGTGCTGGCAGGCCGAATAGATGCACTCGCCGCGGCGGTCGGCGAGGCCCAGGGTCCGCTGCGGGCCGAAGAGGTCGGCCAGCCAGCCCGGGAAATCGCCGCCCACCATGTCGCCGTTGCGCGTGCGCGCGGTCCAGCGCGCCATGAGGCCGAGCGACACCGCGTCGGGCGGGCGCGCCGGCATCTGCGCCACCGCCTCGGCAAGGTTCAGCAGGCAGAGGTAGTTCTCCCGCCCCTTGCGGATCACCACCTTGCGGGCGCGCTCGCGCGGCTCCGGGAAGAGGCGCGCCAGCTCGTCGTCGACCTGGCCCTGCAGGTTGCGGGTGTAGGTGGAAACCCAGACGGCGGCGTTGTTGCGCTCCGCCCAGAGGCTGGCCGGCGCCAGGTAGCCGAGGGTCTTGCCGGTGCCGGTGCCGGCCTCGGCCAGCACGACGCGCGGCTCGCCCTCGTGGGCGCGCGGCGCGAAGGCCGCCGCCGCGGCGGCGGCGTAGTCCGACTGCTGCGGGCGTGGCTCGGACTCCTCGTCGAGCAGTCCGGCGAGACGCGCGCGGGCCTCCTCCGCCAGCACCGGCCGGGTGCCGGGGGCGCCGCGCGGCGGGCGCTCTTCCCACTCCGCCAGGCGCTCCCAGACCCGCAGGCCGAGATTGCGCCGGGGCAGCTCGGCTGCGCCTTGGCCGAAGCCGAGGGCGTGCACGACATAGGGCCCCCAGAGCCAGCCGGCCTGGGCCATCAGCCAGGCGATGCCCGGTGCGTCGCGGTCGCCGCCCAGGCCCGAAGTGCCGCGGGCAGCCAGCTCGGCGAGCAGCATTTGGGCCAGGCCCGGCAAGGCGACGGCGGCGGCCTCCGCATCGGCCGGCTTGGGCTGGCCGAGAGCGGCGGCCAGGCCGTGGGGTGTCGGCGCGCAGAAGCTGGCCGGGCGCACGAAGGCGAAGAGCTCCAGCAGGTCGAAGGCGGGGAAGGGGTCGGTCGCGAGGCGCCGCGCCGTGGCCCGCGCATGGCAGAGCAGGGGCGGCGCCCGGCGCGCGCGCTGGGCTGCCTCGGCGGCCGGCAGGGTCAGCACCTCGCCGGCCTCGGGGTCGATCCACACGGCCCGGCCAATGCCGGCCAGGAGGATTGGGGCCGCCGGCAGGCGCAGGCCCCCGGCACCTGGACGGCGGGTGCCGGGAGCTTGGGGAGCCTGTGGGGATGCCTCGGTCGGAGGCGACGTAGAACTCATCACCGGACTATAACGGGAACGCCGGAGCCACGTCATGCCGATAAGGCAGGGGACGGGCAGGTGGACTGCAGGCGGGGCCGCCTGAGGCCTGCTGTCGGACGCCCGGGGCGGCAAGAATCGGGCTATGCTGCCGGTACTTGGGTCCGGTCGCAGGTCAGGCCGGGGAACCGGCCGAAGGAGTGGGATGAGTTTTGCCGTTGCGGTGGGAAGCAGTCGCGGGAGTGGGCCGCGCGTGAGCGAGGGGGACGGAGATCTCGAAGCCCTCCTGGCAGGCGACAAGGCGGCCTGGGACCGCTTCGTGGCGCGCTATGCGGGGGTGATCTTCGCGGCGGTGCGCCGGCGCCTGGTCCCGGCCGGCCGCGTGTCCGATGCCGAGGACGTGGTGCAGGACGTCTTCGTGAAGATCTGCCAGAACGATTTCCGGCTGCTGCGCAGCTACGACGCCGCCCGCGCCAAGATCACCACCTGGCTGACCGTGGTGGCCAATTCGACGGCGATCGACCACTTGCGGCGCCTGCGCCGGCGCACCGAGGATATCGAGACGCAGCCGGAATCGGTGCTGGCGGTCGACCCGGTGGTGCGCGAGGAGGTGAGGATTCCGGTCGGCCTGTTGTCGCCGCGCCAGGCCCTGGTGCTGGAGTTGCTGTACCAGCGCGACCTGACGCCGGGGGAGGCGGCCGAGGTCATCGGCATCGACCCGCAGACGGTGCGGTCCATGCACCATAAGGCGCTGGTGAAGCTGCGGGCGCATTTCCAGGCGGAAATGGGAGAAGGACAGGTCTGACGCGGGGATGTTCGCGGGTCCTGTCGCGTAAGTGAATTCGAGGGGCAAGAGGGTAAGAGCCATGAGGGAAGACGATTTCAAGTCCAAGGAGGGCGCGGCCCTCTGGCGCCAGGCGCGCCAGGGCTGGCCGGCGGTCCGCGACGACGAAGCGCCGCAGGCCCAGCTGCTCGCCGCCTATCTCGACGGCCGACTGGTCGAAGACGAGGCGGCGCGGCTCGAGGCGCGCTTGGCCGGCGAGCCGGCCCTGCTCGACGAGCTGCTGGTCCTGCGCGAGAGCCTTGCCGCCGGGGCGGCGGTGGCACCGGCCGCCGTCGTGCAGCGGGCGCAGGCGCTGCGCGAGAAACAACCGGCCCCGCGCGCCCTTGGCGCCCGCAGGGTTTCCTGGCGCGCGCGTCTCTTCGGCTTCTCGTGGCGTCCGGCGGTGCCGGCGCTGGCCGGCCTGGCGCTGTTGCTGGCCTGTGCCGGCGCCTTCGAGCTGGGGCGCTACCAGGCCGCGCTGCTGGACACCACCCAGACGGCAGAGGCCGGCGACAGCGACGTGCCGGTCGATCTGCTGATGTCCGGCCTGCTTTAGAGGGTCGACCGTAACGGATCGAAAAGGCGATGATTGATGCGTAGCAAAGTTCTGTGGTTCCTGCTGGCGGCCTCCCTGGCGCTGAACGTCTTCTTCGTGGCCGGCGTGGTCTACCCCCAGCTGGTGGGCCAGCGGCACCCGGCGCAGTGGCGCGATCCGGTTGCCGCCGCGACGCGCGAATTCTCGCTCGATGATCGCCAGGCGGCCGCGCTGGAGGCTCTGCGCAACCGCCTCGCCGAACGTCGCAACGACAGCCGCGGCGGGCGCGACGGCTTCCGGTCGATTATCCTCGACGCCTTGCGCGAGCCGGCCTTCGACCGCGCCGCCCTGGCCCGGGCGCTGGATCAGCGGCGCGAAGGCTCCGGCAACATGGTCATCGTCATGACCGAGGAACTGCACGGATTCCTCGCCGGCTTGACGCCCGAGCAGAAGTCCGCCTTCCTGGAGCACGCTGCCCGCGAGCATGACTTCCTGCGCCAGCTGCTGTTCCCGCCGCGCGCGGGTCGCGGTCGGCACTCGGCAGCCCAATAAGCGGGCCGACAGGCCGAAATCCGCTGCTACCCCGTTTCCTCCTGGCGTTGACGCTGGTCCCGCACGGGCCTAGTGTCCGCCTCACTTGACAGGGGGCGGCACAAGGCCGCTTCCGCAAGCTTCCACCCGTCGCACGAGCGGAGCCATGACCAACGAGAGAGACCTGGCCGAGGCCGCACGCGCCTGGCCCTTCGAAGAGGCAAGACGAGTCCTGAAGCGCATCGACGCGAAGGCGCCGGACAAGGGCTACGTCCTCTTCGAGACGGGCTACGGGCCGTCGGGCCTGCCGCACATCGGTACCTTCGGCGAGGTGGCGCGCACCACCATGGTGCGCCAGGCCTTTCAGCGTCTCAGCGACGTGCCGGCGCGGCTGTTCTGCTTTTCCGACGACATGGACGGCCTGCGCAAAGTGCCCGACAACATCCCCAACAAGGCAATGGTGGCCGAGCATCTTGGCAAGCCGCTCACCCAGATCCCCGATCCCTTCGGAACCCACGAGAGCTTCGGGCATCACAACAATGCGCGCCTGCGCGGCTTTCTCGACACCTTCGGCTTCGAATACGAGTTCCAGTCGGCGACCGACTGGTACACCTCCGGCCGCTTCGACGGGGCCCTCCTGCAGGTGCTGCGTCACTACGACGCGGTGAAGAACGTGGTGCTGCCGACCCTCGGGCCGGAACGCCGCGAGACCTACAGTCCCTTCCTGCCGCTCTGCCCGAAGACCGGGCGCGTGCTGCAGGTGCCGGTGCTGGAGGTGAATGCCGAAGCCGGCACCATCGTCTATGAGGACGAAGACGGCAGGCAGGTCGAGGTGCCGGTGACCGGCGGCCAGTGCAAGCTGCAATGGAAGGCCGACTGGGCGATGCGCTGGTATGCGCTGGGCGTCGACTACGAGATGTCCGGCAAGGACCTCATCGACTCGGTGAAGCTCGGCTCGCAGATCTGCCGCCTCCTCGGCGCCCGCCCGCCGGAGGGCTTCAACTACGAACTCTTCCTCGACGAAGAAGCGAGGAAGATCTCCAAGTCCAAGGGCAACGGCCTCAGCGCCGAAGAGTGGCTGACCTATGGTCCGCCGGAGAGTCTCTCGCATTTTATGTTTCAGAAGCCGCGGGCGGCCAAGCGGCTCTACTTCGACGTCATCCCGCGCGCGGTCGACGACTACCTCTCGCACCTGGCGGCCTACGACGGGCAGGACGACAAGCGCCTGGAAAACCCGGTCTGGCACATCCACAACGGCCAGCCGCCGGTGCCGGGCACCAAGCTCAGCTTTGCCATGCTGCTGAACCTCGCCTCGGTGTGCAACACCGAGGACCCGGCGGTGCTCTGGGGATTCATCTCGCGCTACGCGCCCGACGCGACGCCGCAGGGCGATCCCTTCCTCGACCGCCTGGTCGGCTTCGCGCTGCGGTACTACAGGGACTTCGTAAAGCCGGCCAAGCGCTACCGCGCGCCGAGCGAGACGGAACGCAAGGCGCTCGCCGACCTGGCGGCGCGCCTGCGCGAGGTCTCCGCGGATGCGGACGGCGAGCTCATCCAAGGCGAGGTCTATGCCGTCGGCAAGGACCACGGCTATGAAAACCTGCGCGATTGGTTCAAGGCGCTCTACGAGATCCTGCTAGGCCAGGACCAAGGGCCGCGCATCGGCTCCTTCATGGCCCTCTACGGCCTCAAGGAGAGCCTCGCCCTCATCGAGACCGTGCTGCAGGGCGAGAGCCTGACGGCATCGTCTTAGTCGCGCGCCCAAGGAGCCGAACATGACTGCTGCGGTGGTGTCCGAGCTTGGTGTTCCCGGCACGCTGCGCGTCGGCATCAACCTCGGCAACATCCTGCTGGTGACGGGCCGCAGCCGGAATGGCGATCCGCAAGGGGTGGCACCGGACTTGGCGGCGGCGATCGCAGAGCGTCTGGGTGTTGCAGTCTCCTACGTGACCTTCGACACGCCTGGCGAGGTCGCCGATGCGGTGGCGCGGGATGTCTGGGACATCGGGTTGATTGCCGAGGAGCCGAAGCGCGCCGAGACCATCGCCTTCTGCGATGCCTACGTCGAGATCGAGGCCACTTATCTGGTGCCCGCGGACTCGCCCCTCCGGTCCATCGCAGATGTCGACCGGCCTGGCGTGCGCATCGCCGTCTCCGATCGCGCCGCCTATGATCTCTATCTGAGCCGCACCCTGAAGCATGCGGAACTGCGCCGCGCGAAGGGCTTGGCCGGCGCCTTCGAGCTCTTCAAGGCGGAGAAGCTCGAAGCTCTGGCGGGCCTGGTCCCCGCGCTGCGGGAGAACAGCGGGAGCCTCCCCGGCTCGCGTCTCCTGTCGGGGCGCTATACCTCGGTGCGGCAGGCCGTCGGCACCAAGCCGGCGAACCACGCCCTGAAGTCCTTCGTCCAGCAGTTCATCGCCGAAGCCAAAGCAAGCGGACTGATCGCCGGGCTGATCGAGAAGCACGGCGTCACCGGCAAGCTGCAGGTGGCCGCCTCCGCGTGACACGGCCTCAGCCGCCGTGCGCCCAATTCCAGTAGGCCTCGCGGGCGGTGGCATAGACCGGTCCGGGTTGCAGGTTGCGGTCCTCGACCTGGGTGACCGGCAGCACCTTACCGTAGTTGCCGGTCGAGAAGACCTCGTCTGCCTCCATCACGTCCCGCCAGGTGAGGCGGGCTTCGCGCACCGTGATGCCGGCCTTCACCAGCAGCTTCATGACGCGCTGCTTGGTGATGCCGTTGAGAAAGCTGCCGTTGGGCGCCGGCGTGACGGCCGCGCCGTCCTTGGCGATCCAGATGTTGGCGGTGGCGAGCTCGGCCACGTTGTCGAGGGCGTCCAGCACCACGGCATTGTCGAAGCCGCGCCGGGTCGCCTCGGTGAGGGCGCGCGCCGAGTTGGGATAGAGGCAGGAGGCCTTGGCATCGGTCGGCGCCATGTCGGGCGCCGGGCGCCGGAAGCTGGACAGGCAGACCGAGAAGCCGTCGGCCCTCGGCATCGGCGCCTCGTAGAGCGTGAAGCAGAAGCGCGTCGACTCCGGGTCGGGGGAGACGAAGCCGCTTTCGGCCCACAGCATGGGGCGCAGGTAGAGCGCGGCATCCTTGGCGAAATGCTTCAGCCCGTCCTGGGCGATTTCCAGCATCTCCCCGGCCGAGTGCACCGCCTTGAGGCCGAAGGTCTCCGCCGAGCCGACCAGGCGCTCGCAGTGCCGGTCGAGGTCCGGCGTCACGCCCTCGAAGGCGCGCGCGCCGTCGAAGACGACAGAGGCCATCCAGGCGGCGTGGGTCATCGGGCCCATGATCGGCGGGTTGCCTTCAACCCACTTGCCGTCCAGGAAATGCACGGCCTTCGGCGCTGTCATGTCGGGACCTTCCTTCGTTGCATCGGGCGACGGGGAAGAGCCTATCCTCTAGGCTCGCTCAGGAAAAGCAGCGCCGGGCGCGCGGGCCGGCAAGGCCGGCCTGCACGGCACGGCCGGTGTCGTTCCGGCGCTCTCCGTTAGGCGGTTTGTAGACGTCTAATGGCCCGACCAGGCGATCCGCGAAAACCACTGCACCTGTGCGGCGGGCAGGTCGCGCACGACGTGCTCCCGGCTCAGCGACTTGATGCGCAGGCGGTCGCCGGCCTTCTCGAGCAGTTCGGCGATCAACAGTTCGCCCTGCAGGCTGCGCAGCAGCACCCGGTCGCCGGCCTGCACCTCGGCGCTCGGCGAGACCACCACGAGGTCGCCGTTGCGATAGACCGGAAGCAGCCCGTCGCCGGAGATCTCCAGCGCAAAGGCATGGGGGTCCGGGACCTCGGGAAAGGCGATCTCGTCCCAGTTGCTGCGTTGCGGCTTGCCCACGGCATCGAAGAAGCCCGGCTGCGCCGCCATGGCAAAGCGCAGCTTCGGCAACTTGCGCAAGCGCGCCGATTCCTCCTGCTCCTCGATCAGGCCGACGAATTCGCCGAGTGTGGCACCGGTGGCGTTCAGCACCTTGGCCAGCGATTCGGTGCTCGGCCAGCGCTGCTTGCCTTCCTTGGTGATCCGCTTGCTCTTGTTGAAGGTGGTCGGGTCCAAGCCCGCCTGCCGGGCGAGTCCGGAGGGCGAAAGATCATACCTGGCGGCGAGGCGGTCGATGGCGCGCCAAACGTTCTGGTGTTCCAGCATGGGAACATTGTCTTATAATCCGAGCGGGCATGCAGCAAGAAGATAGTCTCAGGGTTTTTTGGCTGATTTGCACAGGTTCTCCGTGTAATTCCAGCGAGGAAGCTGTTCAGCCCTCTGCCTCTCGACTAACTTGGCGGCATGAATCGCGACCTCATCTATCATATCTGCCGCCGCGAAGAGTGGGCCGCCGCCGAGGCCGCCGGAAGCTATGCCGGCTCCTCCCAGGACCGCGCCGACGGCTTCATCCACTTCTCCGCTGCCGACCAGGTGGCGGTCAGTGCCGCCAAGCACCGTGCCGGGCAGACGGGTCTGGTGCTGCTGACGGTCGAGGCGGCGGCCCTAGGCGCCGCCCTGAAGTGGGAGCCCTCGCGCGGCGGCGCCCTCTTCCCGCACCTCTATGGAGAACTGCCTCTGGCGGCGGTGCGCCGGGCCGACGATCTGCCGCTGGGGCCTGACGGCCGCCATCGCTTCCCGCCGCTCGGATAGCCCGGATTTCTCAAACTATGGTGGACGTCACGGAGGCGCATTTGGCGACAGGCCAGGAAAGACGCGAAGAGCGTATCGGCAATACGGTCGAGCGGCTTGACGCCGCCTGTCGGCAAATGCGCCCCGCCCTCCGGGTCACGTCAGGAAGCCCGCTGGGTGCGTCGAAGCCCTCAACCGTAGCCTCCGCTACGCTTTTCGGGCTCCTCCTGCCCAGCGGGCTTCCTGACGCGATGACGCTCCGCCATAGTTCGAGAAGTCCGGGCTAGGGGTGGGCCTGGCTTGGACGCCTTTTCCCTCTTCGGCCCGGCACTCAGGCGGCTCGACCCGGAAACCGCCCACCGGCTGACGCTGTGGGCACTGCGCCGCGGCCTCGCGCCGCACCAGAAGGCGACGGACGATCCGATCCTGGCGAGCGAGCTCTGGGGCCTGACCTTCCGCAATCCCCTCGGTCTCGCTGCCGGCTTCGACAAGGATGCCCAGGTGATGGCGGCGATGCTCGGCCTCGGCCTCGGCTTCGTTGAAATCGGCTCGGTGACGCCGCGTCCGCAAGCGGGCAATTCCCGTCCGCGCCTCTTCCGCCTGCCCGAAGACGGCGCCGTGATCAACCGCCTGGGCTTCAACAACGCGGGCCTGGAAACGGCGCGGGCGCAGCTTGCCGCCTTCCGCAAGGCGGGTCGGTCGGCCAAGCAGAGGGCTGGGCCGGTGGGAGTCAATCTCGGCAAGAACAGGGAAACGACGGATGCCGCCAGCGACTACGTGCTGGGTGCCGCCGCCTTGGCGCCCCTGGCCGACTACCTGGTGGTCAACGTCTCCTCGCCCAATACCCCGGGACTGCGCGCCCTGCAGGCCCGTGGCGAGCTGGAAGAACTGCTTGGCCGGGTCAAGGCCGCGCTGCCGCAGCCGGCGCCGCCGCTGCTGGTAAAGATCGCGCCGGACCTCACGGACGAGGACAAGGCCGACATCGCCGCGGTCAGCCTCAGCCTGGGGGTTTCCGGCCTGATCGCCACCAACACCACCGTCGCCCGGCCGGGCGATCTCAGGGGCAGCGCGCGCGGCGAGGCGGGCGGGCTCTCCGGCCGGCCACTCTTTGCGCCCTCGACGGCGGTGCTCGGCGATCTCTACCGGCTCACCGAGGGCCGCATCCCACTGATCGGGGTCGGCGGGGTCGCTTCGGGCGCCGACGCCTACCGCAAGATCCGCGCCGGCGCCTCGCTGGTGCAGCTCTACACCGGCTTGATCTATGGCGGCCCCGCCCTGGTGCCGCGCATCAAGACCGAGCTGGCGCGCCTGCTGCGCGAGGACGGCTTCGACAACCTCCAGGCCGCCGTCGGCGCCGACCACCGCTACAGCGGATAAATGCGCCTTCGCGGGCGGCATCTCCCTCACTCAACTCCGTCTAAGCGGGAGGGTGAGGGGTTCTAGCCGCTTCTACAGGATTTCCAGCACCGCTTCGGGCGGGCGGCCGAGGGCGGCCTTGGTGCCCTTCACCACGATCGGCCGTTCGATGAGGATGGGGTTTTCGACCATGGCGGCGATCAGCGCGTCGCGGCTGAGGCCCGGGCCGTCGAGGCCGAGGTCCTTGTAAGGCGCCTCCTTGCGGCGCATCAGCTCGCGCGGCTCCAGCTTCAGCTTCTTCAGGAGGCCGTCCAGGGTGGCGGCGTCGGGCGTGTCGTTCAGGTACTCGAC
The DNA here is from genome assembly GCA_009377535.1 of Kiloniellaceae bacterium. Taxonomy (GTDB): domain Bacteria; phylum Pseudomonadota; class Alphaproteobacteria; order Kiloniellales; family Kiloniellaceae; genus Pelagibius. The sequence goes on along the minus strand of WHTV01000002.1, from coordinate 77,886 downwards.
CACCCGGGGCGCGACGCCCTGGTCCTGCAGCAGCGCCAGGGTCTGGCGCGATTTGCTGCAGCGCGGGTTGTGGTAGATGGTAACGCTCATCGCCCGTCTTCTCCTGTCGTTTGCCGCTCTTCGCGGCAGAAATGCGTCGTCGGCGGAGATTCGTCAAGCTTCTGCCGGCAACCTGGGCAAGCTTGGATTAACCATCTTTCAAGCCTCTCAATGGCAAAGTGTCAGTCATGGACCGGCACAGCTTTTCATTTTCCCGACAGGCGCATGTTTAAACACCTCGCGATCTTCCTCTGCTATGCGGGCGGCGCCGCGGCGCTGGCGCTCTTCGGACCCCACTGGCTGCCTGAGTGGCTGCCGCTGATCGGCCGCGAGTCCGCCATCGGCCTGGGCCTGGCGGCGCTCCTCGGCGGCGGCCTGCTGCACGAGGTCTACACCCGCCTCGGCCGCGAGTCCTTCCTGGCGGAAAAGCTGCTGGGTCTGCGCTTTGCCCAGGGCGAAACCCTCGACGAGCTGAGCTGGACCCGCCGCGAACTGGCCGTTCTGCGCGAGGCCCTGGAGTCCGCCGGCGGCGTCAGCCGCTCGGGCAAGAGCGTCGACGAGGTGATTTCCGAGGTGAAGGTGCTGCAGTCGCTGATCGCCCGCCTCGCCAAGTCCTCCAAGGCGCCGGTGGCGCCCGAACCCGGCCAGGCCGCCGTCCCGGCCATGGCCGCGCCGCAGCGCCGTCCTGCCGCGGCGGAGGCCGCCCGGCGCCTGCCGTCGCGTGCGGACGAGGGCGGCAAGCTGGCGGCGATGCCCGCCAACGCCAACAGCCGTCCGGGGGTGCTGCCGCCGGTGGCCGAAGGCCTCGACGAGGCGGCCATCCTGGAAATTGCCCGCCAGGCGCTGCGCGACGACCGCATCGACCTGGTGCTGCAGCCCATCATGCTGCTGCCCCAGCGCAAGCGGCGCTACTACGAGTGTTTCTCGCGGCTGCGCACCGCCGACGGTTACATGATCCTGCCGGAACAGTACATCGCCCTGGCCGAGCGCGAAGGCATCGTCGCTGCCATCGACAACATGCTGCTGATCCGCTGTATCCAGCTGGTGCGCAAGATCCAGTACCGCAACGAGAAGCTCGACTTCTTCTGCAACATCTCCAGCCACACCCTGGGCGACGACGCCTTCTTCGGCGACTTCGTTGACTTCCTGGAGAACAACCGCGATCTCTCCAAGCACCTGATCTTCGAATTCTCGCAGAGCGACTACGAGGCCTGGGACAGCGGCGCCGCGCTCTACCTGCGTCGCCTCGCCGACCTCGGCTGCCGCTTCTCCCTCGACGGCCTCCACCACCTGAACATCGACGCCAGCATGCTGGCCAGCCGCAACTTCCGCTTCGTGAAGATTCGCGCCGACCTGCTGCTGAGCGACACCTCGGCCGGCGAGGCACTGCTCAACGGCCTGAAGGAAAACGGCCTGCGCCTGGTGGTCGAGAAGGTCGAGGACGAGGATGCCCTCATCGAGGTGATGGAACTCGGCGTCGACTGCGCCCAGGGCTACCTGCTCGGCGAGCCGCGCCTCGCCAAGCCGGCAGCCTGAAGCGCCGCGTCCTCCGCGATACGAAACGCGGATTGCCACCGTGCGGGCCTGCCTCCGAGCAAAGAGCGTTCGACGCGGCATCGGAGGGGACGGTTGACGCGATGGGCGGTTGCCCATAGCGTGAAGTGCGAAAAAGCGAGGAGTGTGCCGAGATGAAACCGGCCGTCGTAGGAGGGGAAGCGTGGCGCTCGGACCGGTAGCGGATACTGGCCCGTTTCCCCCTGCGCCCCCGATCCTATCGGGGGTTTTTTTTTGTGCGCTTCATCCCTGTCGTCGCCGGATCTCCCGGGCTGAAAGGGCGCGATGTTTCATTCCGCCGCCACGCCACCGCGACTGTCCACGCTCGTTCTGCTCAGCGCGCTTTCCGTCGTCTCGCTCAACATGTTTCTCCCTTCGCTGTCGAACATCGCGGTGGAATTTCAGGCCGACTATGCCCTCGTGAACCTGTCGATCGCCGGCTATGCCGCCATGACGGCGATGTTGCAGCTGGTCATGGGGCCCTTGTCGGACCGCTTCGGGCGGCGGCTGGTGATCCTGGCGGCCCTGGTGATTTTCATGCTGGCATCGCTGGGTTGTTTGTCGGCCACGGACATCCGGACCTTCCTGTTCTTTCGGATGATGCAGGGCCCGATCATCTCCGGCTATGCGGTGTCGCTCGCGGTAATCAAGGACTCGGCGCCCGCGCAAAAGGCGGCGAGCCTGATGGGTTATGTGGCCATGGCGTGGGCGGTCGCGCCGATGCTGGCGCCGATGTTCGGCGGGGCCCTGGATGAGCTCTTTGGCTGGCGCGCGAGCTTCTGGGCCTTTTTCGGGCTCGGCGGCATCGTGCTCGGCCTGTGCTGGTTCGATCTGGGCGAGACCAACAAGACCCCGTCCGAAACCTTCGTGAAGCAGTTTCGAACCTATCCGGAGCTGTTCCGGTCGCGGCGATTCTGGGCGTATGCGCTGTGCATGGCGTTTTCGACGGGGGCATTCTACGTCTTCCTGGGGGGCGCGCCGCTGGTGGCGGCAACGGTGTTGGAGATATCACCCGCGACACTGGGGTTCTACATGGGGACCATCACGGCGGGCTTTGTCCTGGGCAGTTTTCTCTCCGGCCGCTTTGCGGCGCGACAGGCGCTGACCACCATGATGATCGCCGGGCGGATCGTCGCCTGTGCCGGGCTGGTGCTGGGCTTGGCGCTGTTGCTGGGCGGCGTCGTGCATGTCGCATCGCTGTTTGGCGCCTGCGTGTTCGTCGGCGTGGGCAACGGGCTGACCATGCCGAGCAGCAGTGCCGGCGCGATGTCGGTAAGACCCGCGCTGGCCGGAAGCGCCTCGGGACTGTCCGGCGCACTCACGGTTGCAGGCGGTGCGCTGATGTCCGCGATCTCCGGCGCGATCTTGACGGAGGCAAATGCCGCCTATGCGATGCTGGGAGTGATGCTGTTGTCTTCCCTGCTGGGATTGGCGGCCGCCCTCTACGTGCTCCGGCTCGACCGCCGCGAAATCCGGATCGCCCCCAGCTGACCAGTGACGGGCGGATCGTGGCGTCTGGCGCGATCTCAGGCGCGCACGAAGCGCATCGCCCCTTTGCATCCCTCTGTGGGCTGTGGCAGAAGAGGCGTGCAACTTCGTCCATAAGCCTCGAAACGGCCTGACGCCCCGCTGGCGGCCCGGAGATCCCGGAGATTTCATGAAATCTGAGACCCTCGCGGCCGAGGTGCCGTTCTACCCCGGACTCTCGGCCCTGGCCGAGCGCTACGACGCCTTCATCATCGATCTCTGGGGCGTCATGCACGACGGCCTGCAGGCCTATCCGGCGGCAGTCGAGGCTCTGCGCGAGCTGCGGGCCGCCGGCAAGCGCTCGGTGGTCCTCTCCAACGCCCCGCGCCGCGCGGCAGCCATCGCCAAGCGCAATGCGGAGATCGGCATCCCCGAAGACCTGCCCGACCACCTGCTGTCCTCCGGCGAGGATGCCTGGCAGCATCTGAAGACGCGCCCCGATGCCTGGTACCAGGCGCTGGGCCGGCGTTGCTATCACCTCGGGCCGGCGCGCGACTACGGCATGCGCGAAGGCCTCGACCTCGATTTCGTCGACAGCCTCGCGGAGGCCGACTTCATCCTCAATACCGGCATCCTCAACGATACCGACGCGGTCGAGACCTACCGCAGACTCCTCGATGAAGGCCTGGCGCGCCGCCTGCCGATGATCTGCGCCAATCCCGACCTCATCGTCATGCGCGGCGAGGCCATGGAGATCTGTGCCGGGGCGCTCGCCCTCGACTACCAGCAGAAGGGCGGCAACGTGCGCTGGCACGGCAAGCCGCATCCCGAGGTCTATCGCAGCTGCTTTGCGCTGCTCGAGGGCATCGCGCCGTCGCGCATCGCCGCCATCGGGGATTCCCTGCGCACCGACGTGGCCGGGGCGGAGGCCGCGGGAATCGACAGCATCTTCATCGCCGGAGGTATCCACGGCGAGGAGTTGAAGGTAGATAGCAAAGGCGGCATCGATGCCGAGGCCTATCGGGCCTTCATCGAGGCGGCCGAATGGAAGCCCACCGCGACCCTGCCGTTCATGCGCTGGTAAGGGGTGAGCAATCCGCGGGATGTCGGAAAAGGCTCTACACCCATGCCTGAATCCCGGAGCCGCCGTTTTCACTGGCAGTTCGCACACCCGCCGGAAGCCATCTGGCCGTTGCTGGCCGACACCGTGCGCTTCAACGAGGCGGCCGGTCTGCCGCGCTACGAGGTCCTCGAGACGCTGCAGGACGACGGCACGGTCCTCTTCGAAGGCCGGCTGAAGCGCGGGCCGGTGACGCTGCGCTGGCGCGAGATCCCGGTGAACTGGGTCGCCAACCGCTGGTTCGAGCACCGCCGCGAATTCCACGGCGGCCCCTTGAAGGATCTGACGGCACGCTTCGCGCTGGCGGCGACGGCCGACGGCCGCGGCTGTGCCGCCGACTACACCGTGACCGCCACCCCCGCCAACCTGCTCGGCCGACTGCTGCTGGCGACCGGCTTCCTTGATCGCCCGGCAAAGGTCTTCTCCGCCCTGGCGGCCGACGCCGAGCGCTATGCCGCCGGCGCGACGGCCACGCCCTTCCGGTTCTCGGCGCCCAAGCCGCCCCCCGAGCTGCGCCGCCGCCTCGATGCCCAGGTCGCCGAGATCGAGGAGAGCGGGCATGGCCACGGCCTCGCCGCCCGGCTGGCCGGCCACCTGCTGAACGCCCAGCAGGTCGACCTGACTCACATCCGCCCCCTGGGCCTGGCGCACGACTGGGCGGCGGCGCCGCGCGCGGTCGTCGAGCTTTGCCTGCAGGCGGTGCGCGCCGGCATGCTGACCATGCGCTGGGACCTGCTCTGCCCGCGCTGCCGCGTCCCCAAGGCGGCGGTGCAGGCCCTCGACCAGCTGCCCAAGGGCGCCCACTGCGCCACCTGCAACATCGACTACGACCGCGACTTCTCGCGCAACGTCGAGCTGAGCTTCGCGCCGGCTCCGGCCGTGCGCCCGCTCGGCAGCGGCGAGCACTGCCTCTTCGGGCCGATGTCGACGCCGCACATCTGGCTGCAGCGGACCCTGGCGCCGGGTGCGCGGCTGAGCGAGGCCTGCGACCTGCCGGCCGGCCGCTATCGCCTGCGTACCCTGGAGGCCGGGCCGCAGGAGGATGCCACGCTGGAGCCCGGCGCGGCGCTGCCCGAGGTGGTGCTGACGGGCGATTCTCTCCAGTTCGGCGCCGCCGGCGAAGCGGGCCGGGTGGTGCTGCGCAATGCCGCGTCGCGCCCGCTCACCGTCATCGTCGAGGAACGTCGCTGGGTGCGCGATGCCCTCACGGCCGACCGGGTGACGGCGCTGCAGGCCTTCCGCGATCTCTTCTCCGACCAGGTGCTGCGGCCGGGCGACGAGGTCTCCGTGGCGCGCATCACTCTGCTGTTCACCGATCTGCGGCGATCGACCGATCTCTACGGCCGGATCGGCGACGCCGCGGCCTACCACCTGGTGCGCGACCACTTCGCCTATCTCGGCGCCATCGTGCGGCGCCACGACGGCGCCCTGGTGAAGACCATCGGCGATGCCATCATGGCCGCCTTCACCGCGCCGGCCGATGCGCTGGCGGCCGCCCTGGCCATCCAGCGCGAGCTCGGTGCCTTCAATGCCGCCGAGGCCAGCCCGCTCACCATCAAGCTCGGCTTGCACGAGGGGCCCTGCATCGCCGTGACCCTGAACGGGCGGCTCGACTACTTCGGCACCACGGTGAACATGGCGGCGCGCCTGCAGGACCAGAGCGAGGGCGGTGACATCGTGCTCTCCGAAAGCGTGGCGGCGGACCCGCAGGTGGCGAGCGTCATGGGCGGGCTCGACAGCCGCAGCGAGACCACGGCCTTGAAGGGCTTCGACGCCCCGGCCGCCTTCCACCGCATCCGGCTGTAGTCGCCCGCTGCCTGCGCTATCATGGCCGTTCCGGAGGATTCGTTCAGGGGGAAGCGCGATGAAGGCAACTACGGTGAAAGCCGGTCTCTTCGCACTGGCGGTATGCCTGCTACCGGCCTTTCCGGCTGAGGCCGCCGACTTCGATCTCGCAAAGCTGAAGCAAGGTGGCTACGTCGTGCTGCTGCGCCACGTGACGGCAGGCGGCAGCGATGCCGACGACTTCGAGCTCTCGGATTGCCGCACCCAGCGCCAGGTCGGCGCCACGGGTCGCGCCCAGGCGGCCGTCCTGGCCGCGCGCTTCAAGGCGGCCGGTATCGCTGCGGCTGAGGTGCGCAGCAGCCAGTGGTGTCGCGCCCGGCAGACCGCCGAGCTGCTCGGCCTCGGTGTGCCGACGGAAGAACCGGCGCTGAACTACTACCACTGGAAGTTCGGCGGCGAAGACGCGATGAACGAGTCGCTGCGCCGCTTCTTCGCGGCTCTCGCCGCGCCGGCGCCGGGCGCGCCCCTGGTTCTGGTCGGCCACTCCACCGCCTTCAACGCCATGGGCCTGGAGGCGCCGAAGTCCGGCGGCGGCCTGGTGCTGAAGCCGAACGGTACCGCCGTGCCGGAGGTCGTCGGCGCGATCAGCGCACCGGAGTGAGGCAGCAGTTTGCTGCGCGCTCCCTCTCACCCAGCTACGCCTGATGAGGGCGGGGGATGAAAAAGCGTGCACAGGCGCGGGACCCTGCCAGACGGTATTTGCAAATCGGGCTGTCGTCCTGCGTGTTAGCTTCGCCGCATGAGCAGCGAGTCCGACGCGGCCCCGAGGGCGGGCGAACGAGAGAACGCCTTCGCCCGGGGCGCCACGGCGGTGGCGCTGGGCGGCTGCATCGCCTTGGCCGCCGCCATGGGCATCGGCCGCTTCGTCTACACTCCCATCCTGCCTTTCATGGTGGAGGGGCTCGGCCTCAGTCAGGCGCAGGCCGGGATCATCGCCTCGGCCAACTTCCTCGGCTACCTGCTGGGGGCCCTGGCCGCCGCCAAGGCCAGCCTGCCGGGCGGGCGCCGCCGCTGGTTCCTCATTGCCCTGACGATCTCTGCGCTCACCACCGCGGCCATGGCGATCGAGGCCTCGGTCCCGCTGTTCCTGCTGCTGCGCTTCGCCTCGGGCGTCGCCAGCGCCTTCGTGCTGGTGCTTTCCTCTGCTCTGGTGCTGGACCGCCTGGCGGCGGCCGGCCGGCCCGGCCTCTCGGCGCTGCACTTCGCGGGCGTGGGCGTCGGCATCGCGGCTTCGGCGGTGCTGGTCGCCCTGCTGGCCGCCGCCGGCGTCGACTGGCGCGGGCTGTGGCTGGCCAGCGGCGCGCTGGCCCTGGTCGCGCTGGTCGCCGTGCTGCGCCTCGTGCCGGCGGAGCGGGAGCCGCCACCGCCGGCACCGCGCAACGGCAAGGCGCGGCCCAACCCGCGCCTCGTCGCCCTCATCGTCGCCTATGGCCTCTTCGGCTTCGGCTACGTGATCACCGCCACCTTCATCTCGACCCTGGTGCGCCTGACGCCGGCGCTGCAGTGGCTGGAGCCCTATGTCTGGCTCTCCGTGGGCCTTGCCGGAATTCCCTCCGTCGCGGTCTGGGGCTGGATCGCGCGACGCCTCGGCAACGGTCGCGCCTTCGCCATCGCCTGCCTGGTGGAAGGCGTCGGCGTGGCGCTCTCGGTGCTCGGCAGCGGCCCTGCTGCGGTGCTCTTCGCCGCCGCCCTGCTCGGCGGCACCATCATGGGCATCACCGCCCTCGGCCTGGTGCACGCGCGCAGCCTTTCCAGTGGCGACCCGCGGCGCGCCATGGCGCTGATGACGGCTGCCTTCGGACTGGGCCAGATGATCGGGCCGAGCTTCGCCGGTTTCGCTTACGGGTTTGCCCAGTCCTTCACCCTGCCGACCTTGGTGGCCGCCGGCGCGCTGCTGGCCGCCTTTGCGCTCACCATGGAGTGGCGGCGGCAGCCTTGAAATCCCGGACCCGTCACGGCTTCAGCGGCAGGTGGATCTCGGTGACGTTCTCCGCCGCCGGCACCTCGCGCGGATTGGTCAGATAGACCTCGTAGCAGGGCGCGTCGGCCGGTGCGTGCCCGCTGCCTGGCAGCCAGTCGCCGAAGAACCAGCGGTAGGCACCCGACAGCTCGGCATAGGGGCCCTTGAAGCGCAGGATGGCATGCGGCCCTCCCGCCAGTTCGACCCGTTTCACCGGCGCCTCCACCGCTGAGTCCGGCGCCACCACGAGGCCGGCCTCGGCGCGCAGCTCGGCCTCCGCCACCTGGTCGGGATCGTCGTAGTAGACGCCGATCAGGCGCGTGTCGGGGCCGAGCAGGTTGCGCTCCGCGGCCCAGGCGAAAATGCGGTTGAAGGCCTTCTCGATCTCCATATAGCTGCCGCGATGCTCCAGGGCGGCCAGCGTCACGGGCGGGGTTGCCTCGATGCGGACGTCGTACATGCGGGGGTTTCCTTCCGGTGGCAGCGAGAGACTGAGTGGCGGGCTGAGACGCCCTTCGGCACGGTAGGCGGCCGGCGGGCGTCCATAGGCGCGGGCGAAGGCCCGGGTGAAGGCCGCGGCCGAGCCGTAGCCGGCCTGGCGTGCCACCGCCTCGACCGCCGCGTCGCTCGCGATCAGCCGGCCGGCGGCGCGGTGCAGGCGCAGGCGGGTCACCATCTGCGCCAGCGTCTCTCCGGTGAAGGCGAGCCAGCTGCGCTGGAAGTGATAGGGCGACAGGCAGGCGATCTCCGCCAGGCGTTGCAGGTCGAGCGGATCGTCCAGGTGGTCGGCGACATGGTCGGCAACCCGGGTGAAGCGGTCGAGCCAGGCTTGGCGGGTCGACTGGCGCTGACTCATGGGGCGTGACCCTCCGGTGGTTGCTTGCGGCGCGCCGGCCTCGCTGGCGGCGATCCTCAAGTGCTACCCGAAGGCTGCTTGATCTGTCTTGCTGTTTTGCCGAAGCCCGCGAGGGCAGGACAGGAAGCTGCGGTGCTCGAGGCGCAGCATCAGCTCTTCGCTCTGGTTGTAGGCGGAGATCAGCTCCTGCTCGCGGTGCTGCAGCTGGCCGTAGGCCTTGGCGAAGCCGGCCAGAAGCAGCCCGACGCCGGCGGTCACCGCGAGCACCTGACCGGCAGCGTAGACCATGTAGAGCATGCCCTGGTCGACCCAGGTCTGGTACAGCAGGGCGTTCACCGTGCGGCCGATGAAGACGATGCCAATGAAAACGTTCAGCCAGCCGCCTTCCCTGATGAAGAGGGCGGCGGCGGCGAGATAGGCGATGCTGACCGCCGTCGTGAGGTAGACCGTCCCGTAGGAGCGATCGACGGTCTGCGCAAGAGTGTAGGCCGGCAGCGCTACGGCGAGAAACAGCAGAATGAACGCCCACCGCGGCGGCCGCTTGCTGCGATAGTGGAAGGTGCCGAGCAACAGGACCGTGGCCGCCACTCCCGCGGCGATGTAAGAAATGAGCCCCTGACCGGTTGTGAGGATGACCGCCGCGAGCGCGAACTCGTAGAGGCTCCAATACAGCAGAAAGGAATTCTTGCGGTCGGAGTGGCGCCAGAACGCGTAGAGGGCGCCGCCGATGACCACCAGCACGGTGATGTGCAGCACCTTGATGATGACGTAGGGGTCCATGATCCCCGCGATTCTCCCGCACTGCTGCCCGTGCCACCCGGCGCCGGCCCGGCCGTGCTTTCGCGATTCGGCCAACGTCCTGAGTAATTGATATCGCTTAATGACCCGTTAAGCGCGACAGCGTAGCGGCGGAAAATCAACCTTAAGCTTTGCAGGAAAAGCAGAGAAAGCTACCTGTTCGCTGCCCGATCGCCGCTACTACAACCCTTGATTGTCTCAAATATCATCCGGCCGGCTCCGGCCGAAGACGAGAACACCGACTTGGTAGCCTACCTGCGGACACTGTGTCGGCTTGGCCTTCGAGGCGGCAACGCTGCCGCCTCGAAAGGGCGGGTGAGAGCTAGCTCTCTGCCCAGGGGTCGTAGCTGCCGAAGTTCCAGACGTGGCCCTCCGGGTCGCGGCAGGTGTAGAGCCGTCCGCCATAGTCCTGATCCGTCGGCGGCGTGACGATCTCGGCGCCGGCGGCCTTGGCGCGGTCGTGGTGGGTGTTGACCTCGGCGACGATAATGTAGGGCGCCTGGGTGACGCCGCCAGCCTCCGTGGGGTCACGGAGCAGCTTGTCGTAGTCCCCTTCGCTGCCCGGCCCCAGCATAATCATGCCGCTCTTGCCGGGCCCGAAGGTGAGCTGCGCATGGACGACACCGACGCCATCTGCAGCCGGCACCACCAGGTGCCGCTCGAAGCCGAAGGCCCGGCAGAGCCACTCGACCGCCGCCGCTGCGTCACGGTAGCGCAGGGCGGGGATGATCCTCGCAGCATTGAGGTCGCCTGCCGACATGTTGCGCCTCCTTTGTGCCCCCGATAGGCGCAGGCTACCACAGAGGGTGCGACAGCGGTGAGGGAGGTGGCGGGCCGCCCGCTCCCTTGCCCCTTTTCCCATCATCGTTTGAGCGCTTATACTGCACCTGCGAAAAGACGGCAGAACGAGGGCAGTAGTATGACCGATTGGCCGGAAAAGACCCTGGCGGACTGGCGCGCCCTGGCGGCTGCGGAGCTGAAGGGTACCGGGCCGGACGATCTTGTCTGGGACACCCCCGAGGGCATCAAGGTGAAGCCGCTCTACACCGCCGCGGATCTCGAGGGCCTTGAGACGGTGGGTTCGCTGCCGGGCTTTGCGCCCTTCACCCGCGGGCCGAAGGCGACGATGTACGCCGGCCGGCCGTGGACGCTGCGCCAGTACGCCGGCTTCTCCACCGCCGAGGAGTCCAACGCCTTCTACCGGGCCAACCTGGCCGGCGGGCAGAAGGGGCTCTCGGTCGCCTTCGACCTGGCGACCCACCGCGGCTATGACTCCGACCACCCGCGTGTGGTGGGCGACGTCGGCAAGGCGGGCGTTGCCATCGATTCCGTCGAGGACATGAAGATCCTCTTCGACGGCATTCCCTTGGACGAGATGTCGGTCTCCATGACCATGAACGGCGCCGTGCTGCCGGTGCTGGCCGGCTACATCGTCGCCGCCGAGGAACAGGGCGTCGGGCCGGAGAAGCTCTCCGGCACCATCCAGAACGACATCCTGAAGGAGTTCATGGTCCGCAACACCTACATCTACCCGCCCGAGCCCTCGATGCGGATCGTCGCCGACATCATCGGCTACACCTCGCAGCACATGCCGCGCTACAACTCCATCTCGATCTCCGGCTACCACATGCAGGAGGCCGGGGCGACCTGCGCGCAGGAGCTGGCCTTCACGCTGGCCGACGGCATCGAGTACGTGCGCGCGGCACAGTCCAAGGGCCTCGACGTGGATGCTTTCGCGCCGCGGCTGTCGTTCTTCTTCGCCATCGGCATGAACTTCTTCATGGAGATCGCCAAGCTGCGCGCCGCCCGCTTCCTCTGGGCCGAACTGATGCAGCAGCACTTCCAGCCGAAGAATCCGGCCTCGCTGATGCTGCGCACCCATTGCCAGACTTCCGGCGTCTCGCTGACCGAGCAGTCGCCCTACAACAACGTGGTGCGTACGGCGCTGGAGGCCCTGGCCGCGGCGCTCGGCGGCACCCAGTCGCTGCACACCAACGCGCTCGACGAGGCGGTCGCCCTGCCGACGCCGTCTTCCGCGCGCATCGCCCGCAACACCCAGCTGATCCTGCAGGAGGAGGCCGGTATCACCAAGGTGGTCGACCCGCTGGCCGGAAGCTACTACGTGGAGAGCCTGACTGCCTCCCTGGTGGCAGAGGCGCGCAAGCTGATCGGCGAGGTCGAGGCGCTGGGCGGCATGACCAAGGCGGTCGGCACCGGCATGCCGAAATTGCGCATCGAGGAGTCCGCCGCGCGGCGCCAGGCGCGCATCGACCGCGGCGAGGAGGTCATCGTCGGCGTGAACAAGTACCGCGCCAGCCAGGACGACGTGGTGGAAATCCGCGACATCGACAACTCCGCCGTGCGCGAGCAGCAGGTGAAGCGCCTCGAACAGATCCGCAAGGCGCGCGACGGCAAGGCGGTCGAGGCGGCCCTGGCGGCACTGACCGCGGCAGCCGGGGACGGCAGCGGCAACCTGCTCGACCTCGCGGTGCAGGCGAGCCGGGTGCGCGCCACGGTGGGCGAGATCTCCGATGCCCTGGAGAAGGTCTACACCCGCCACCGCGCCATCATCCGCTCGGTGAGCGGCATCTACGGCTCGGCCTACGAGGGCGACGAGGGCTTCCAGCGCATCCAGGCCGAGGTGCAGGCCTTCGAGGCGGAGGACGGCCGCCGTCCGCGCATGCTGGTGGTGAAGCTCGGCCAGGACGGCCACGACCGCGGCGCCAAGGTGATCGCCACCGCCTTCGCCGACATCGGCTTCGACGTCGACATCGGCCCCTTGTTCCAGACCCCGGATGAGGCGGCGCGCCAGGCGATCGAGAACGACGTCCACATCGTCGGCGTCTCCAGCCAGGCCGCCGGCCACAAGACCCTGGTGCCGCAGCTGCTAGACGCCTTGAAGAGCCAGGGCGCCGACGACGTCATCGTGGTCTGCGGCGGCGTCATCCCGCCGCAGGATTACGACATGCTGCAGCAGGCCGGCGTCTCGGCGATCTACGGCCCCGGTTCCAACATCCCCCACGCCGCCAGCGAAATCCTCGGCCTCGTGAAGCAGCGCCGCAAGGCGGCCTGAGGGGCAGGGGCTGTCATGCCCGCATTGACCCCACTACTTCCTAAACCGGACAGCAGTGGGCTTGACCCGAGCATCCAGGGCGAGCGCTCGGAAACCAGCCAAAATGGGCCGGCTCGCATGGCTGGTCCGCAAAGAGAAAGTTTGGCCCGGCTCGGCCGGGCGCCTATATCTTCTGGTAGATGAGCCCGACTACCCTCGACCCCCCTGAGCACGTCCACTTCGGCCAGTTGAAGCTGCTGGCCGGGCTGCTGCCCTATCTCTGGCCACCCGGCCGCGGCGACCTGAAGACCCGCGTCGGCGCCGCGCTGTTTTTCCTGGTGGTCGCCAAGCTGGCCACGGTGACCGTGCCGCTGGTGCTGAAACAGGCAGTTGATGCGCTGACGCCCGCGGGCGTCGCCGCCGGCGCGGCGGGAATCGCCCTGGCGCTGCCGCTCGGCCTCCTGCTGGCCTACGGTGCCGTCAGGGTCTCCGCCCTGGCCTTCGGCGAGCTGCGCGACAGCCTGTTCTCCCGCGTGGCGCAGAATGCGGTCAGGCAGGCCGCGCTGGCGACCTTCCGCCATCTCCACGCGCTCTCCCTGCGCTTCCACATGGAGCGCCAGACCGGCGGCCTCAGCCGCGCCATCGACCGCGGCACCAAGGGCATCGAGTTCCTGCTGCACTTCGCCGCCTTCTCCGTGGTCCCGACGCTGATCGAGATCGCGCTGGCCTGCGGCATCCTGTGGTATCTCTTCGACTGGCGCTTCGCCGCCATCCCCTTCGTCACCATTGCCGGCTACGTGGTCTTCACCTTCAAGGTGACGGAGTGGCGCATCGAGATCCGCAAGCGGATGAACGACGCCGACAACGACGCCAACACCAAGGCCATCGACAGCCTCTTGAACTTCGAGACCGTGAAGTACTTCGGCAACGAGGATCACGAGGCGCGGCGCTTCGACGGCGCACTGGCGACCTACGAGGCCGCCTCGGTGAAGAGTCGCACCAGCCTTTCGGTGCTGAACACCGGGCAGTCTCTGATCATCGCCGTCGGCATCACCCTGCTGATGATTCTCGCGGCGCAGGGCGTGGTGGCCGGGACCATGACCGTCGGCGACTTCGTCATGGTGAACGCCTACCTGCTGCAGCTCGCCACGCCGCTGAACTTCCTCGGCACGGTCTACCGCGAGATCAAGCAGTCGCTGATCGACCTGGAGACCATGTTCCGCCTGCTGCACTCCGACGCCGAAGTGCGTGACGCGCCTGCTGCGTCGCACCTCGCCCTCAGCCGCGGCGAGATCGTGTTCGACAATGTCAGCTTCGGCTACGACCCGCGCCGGCCGATCCTGAAGGACGTCGGCTTCACCGTGCGCGCCGGCAATACGGTGGCCATCGTCGGTCCATCAGGCGCGGGAAAGTCGACCATCTCGCGCATCCTCTTCCGCTTCTACGATGTGCTCGACGGCGCGGTGAGGATCGACGGGCAGGACATCCGCGCGGTGACGCAGGCCTCCCTGCGCGCCGGCATCGGCATCGTTCCGCAGGACACCGTGCTGTTCAACGATACCATCGGCTACAACATCCGCTACGGCCGCCCGGAGGCGAGCGACGCCGAGATGAGGGAGGCCGCGCGCCTCGCGCGCATCGACGACTTCGTGCGCAGCCTGCCGGACGGCTACGAAACCATGGTCGGCGAGCGCGGACTGAAGCTCTCCGGCGGCGAGAAGCAGCGCGTCGCCATCGCCCGCACCATTCTGAAGGGTCCGCGGATCCTGCTGTTCGACGAGGCGACCTCCGCCCTCGACACCAAGACCGAGCGCGAGATCCAGCAGAGCCTGCGTGAAGTCTCGCGCGACCGCACCACGCTGGTCATCGCCCACCGCCTCTCTACCGTGGTGGAGGCCGACGAGATCCTGGTGCTTGAGCAGGGCCGCATCGTCGAGCGCGGCCGCCACCAGGCGCTGCTCGGCCGCGGCGGCGTCTACGCCCAGATGTGGGCGCGCCAGCAGGCTGCAGTGGACGAGATCCACGATGCCATCGCTGCCGCGGGCGGCGCGGCGGAGTAACACCCTATAGCACCGCCAGTCCGACCGACGCGACCAGCAGCACCGCGAAGATTACGTTGGCGATGCGGCTCTTGCGCGGGTCGTGCAGCGCCCTGGCGACCAGCGTCCCGAAGACCAGCCACACCGAGTTCACCAGCACGATGACCGGCACCAGGGCGGCGATCTTCACGCTGGCATCCAGCGCGAGGTCGCCCGGCACCACGGAGTGGCCGGCATAGACCGCGCCGATGGCGGCGAAGGCTTTCGGGTTGGCGACGGCGAGGAGGAAGCCGCCGGGGAAGGCGGGCGCCTTGGCTGTGACGCTGTCACGGGAGAGCGGCGGCGCTGTGGCGATGCGCCAGGCGAGGTAGAGGATGTAGCCGGCTGCCAGCAGAGTGATCGCGGTCTTCAGCGCCGGCAGCGCCAGAACCGCCGCCGTCACGCCGGTCGCGATGAGGCCGAGCACCACCGCAGTGCCGGCCACAATACCGAGCAGCCAGGGCAGGCCGCGGCGCGCGCCGAAGCTGGCGCCGACGGCGGCGGTGCTGAGGGTGGCGGGGCCGGGGCTGCCCATCAGCGGCAGCGCGGCGAGCCAGAGCAGGACGAGGTTGGCGAGCATTGTCCTGTGCCTTGCGCGGTCCTGCGTTAGACTGCGGGAAATCCGCAGTGCCTGTCTTGAAGGTTTGTGCAGCATGGCTGCCGGAAACGAATGGCTCCGCTACCGGGCATCGGCCGCCGGCCTCGACTGGGCCGAGGCCGCCTTCGTCGACCACCGCTTCTCGCCGCACCGCCACGACACCTATGCGCTCGGCATCACCACCCGCGGGGTGCAGCGCTTCACCTATCGCGGCGCGGCGCGGCAGGCGCTCGCCGGCGACGTCTTCGTACTGCATCCCGACGAACTGCACGACGGCGGGGCCGGCAGCGCCGAGGGCTTCGGCTATAAGATCCTCTACGTCGACCCGGCGCGGATCGGTGCGGCGCTGGGCGGAGCGGCGCTGCCCTTCGTGGCCGAGCCGGTCGCCCGCAACCGGGCGATCAGCGTGGCGCTGCGCGCCGTCTTTCCGCATCCGGCGGACCCGCGCGAGGAGATCCACGAGGCCGATGCGGTCGCGGCCCTGGCGGCGGTGCTGTCCCGTCTGGCGGGCACGCCGCCGCCGCGCGCCGCGCTGAACCCGGCGATGGCTCGGTTGCGCGCGCAGCTGGCGGCGGACTGCGCAGCGCGCCTCTCTCTGGCCGAGCTGGAGCGCGACTACGGCCTCGACCGCTACAGCATCGCCCGCCAGTTCCGCCGCGCCTTCGGCGTCAGCCCCAGCCGCTTCGTCACCCTGCGCCGCGTCGAGTTGGCCCAGCGCCTCGTCGGCGAGGGTCGCTCCCTGGCCGAGGCCGCAGCGGCGGCGGGCTTTGCCGACCAGAGCCACATGACGCGCCAGTTCCGCGCAGCCTTCGGCACCACGCCCGGCAAGTGGCGTGCCCTGCTGCGGGCGGCCTGAAGGCGCGGAACGGTGGCGCAGGCTTGCAATCCGGGGGCGCTTCGGCCCATAAGCGAGGCATGACGAAAGCGGCGCCAGCAAAGACGGAGGCGGCGACGGCCGGCCTGGCCGAGAAGCTGCGCGCGGGCGACCGCCGGGCGCTGGCGCGGGCCATCACCCTCATCGAGTCGACCAAGCCGCAACACGCGGGCGAGGCCGAGGCCCTGCTGGAGGCGCTGCTGCCGTCCAGCGGGAACTCGGTGCGCATCGGCATCACAGGCGTGCCCGGCGTCGGCAAGTCCACCTTCATCGAGCGCTTCGGCCTGCAGCTGGTGGGCGCCGGCCACAAGGTCGCAGTGCTGGCGGTGGACCCTTCCTCCAAGGTCAGCGGCGGCTCGATCCTGGGCGACAAGACCCGCATGGAGGAACTGTCGCGCCACCCGCAGGCCTTCATCCGCCCCTCGCCGACCGGCGGCACCCTCGGCGGCGTGGCCCGGCGCAGCCGCGAGGCCATGCTGGCCTGCGAGGCCGCCGGCTTCGACGTGGTGATCGTCGAGACGGTCGGCGTCGGCCAGTCGGAGACCGCGGTGGCCGAGATGGTCGACATCTTCCTGCTGCTGCTGCCGCCGGGCGGCGGCGACGAACTGCAGGGCATCAAGAAGGGCATCGTCGAGCTGGCCGACGCGGTCATCGTGAACAAGGCCGACGGCGATCTCCTGCCGGCGGCCGAGCGGGCGGTGGCCGAGTACCATGCCGCCCTCGGCATGCTGCGCGCGCCCAATCCGGAGTGGCGCCCGCCGGTGCTGCGCTGTTCGGCCCTGCTGGGCGAGGGCATCGAGGCCGTCTGGGAGACCGTGCAGCAGCACCGCGAGGTCATGGAGGCCAGCGGCGCCCGTGCCGCCAAGCGGGCCGCCCAGGCCGGCGCCTGGATGTGGGCCGAGATCTCCGACGGCCTGATGCGTCGCTTCAGGGCCCATCCCGAGGTGGCGCGGGAGCTGGCAGGCCTGGAGCGCGAGGTCCGCGCCGGCCGCACCACGCCGACCGCCGCGGCCCGCCGGATGGTCGGGCTGTTCAGCCGCGATTAACTGCAATGCAGGTGAATCTTCTCCGACGCCCCTCACCCTCCCTCTCCGACGAGGGAGAGAGAATTTACCCGCCACCTCAACAACTTAACCCTCTCCCTTGGAGGGAGAGGGTTGCGCAGCCTTGGCGAGATCGAAGATCGGGCTTGGGCGAAGCTAGGTGAGGGGGGCCGCGGTGCCGGACGACACGAAGGGAATTCGCCTTGACCTCTCCGCCCGCCTGCCGTAGAAACCGGGCCGCACCGGGTGGCGGCGCCGCCCGGTTATGCTTTTTAGAGCTTAGGACAAGTGACCATGGCACGACGTTGCGACTTCACCGGCAAGGGCGTTCAGTCCGGCAACAACGTGAGCCACGCCAACAACAAGTCGCGCCGGCGCTTCCTGCCGAACCTGCAGGACGTCAGCCTGATGAGCGACGCGCTGGGCACCACCGTGCAGATGCGCCTGTCGACCCGGGCGATCCGCAGCGTCGAGAAGCGCGGCGGCATCGATGCCTTCCTGCTGTCGACTCCGGCCGCCAAGCTCGGCACCAAGGCCCGCGAAATGCGCCGCCGCATCAAGAAGGCGGCCGAGAAGCAGCAGGCCGCCACCGCCTGAGCTTCCGCGGCTCGCGAGAGTTTCCCAAAGGCCCGCTCCGGCGGGCTTTTTGTTTTTTTAGGGTCCAAATTACTCCCGGGCTAGTAAGGCTGACCTTGAGCTCACTGCCTGTTCAGGCCGAGGCTTTCATATTCGCGCTGAACAGCCCTTTCGATGTGGCTGGGCTTTTGTAGAGTCACCAGCGTGGACAGGCCCTTTGGCCGATGTTCTTCAATCTTGACCAGCATCTCTTCGACAGGTGCCTCCTCTGGAACCAAAACTTCGACTTGAATCTGGTCGAGCATCCTCAGTGCCCCATCAGCAAGAGCGGGCTCTGATTTTTCTCGGACGCGATGGTATGCGAGATCGATGTTGTTGAGGAGGAACCGTACGCGGGTAACGATCTCTGCCGGTTCGAGGTCTGCGAAATGCCCGAAGAATGCTATCCCAGGTAAGCCGTCGAATAAGTTGAAGCCCTGCAACTTGCCAAGATTGAATACCGCTTGGGCGCTCGCATCCGATACCTCGGAGAATCGCATTCCCTTAAACCCGAAGAACTTGAACACGTTTGTAACTAGCGCTTTTCGCGCTTTCTCTTCGGGCGTGTCTTGATCAGGTGGGGGCGGTCCTAAGTGTCGCGATGGCTCTGCACCAGCACCGATTAATGGCTGCTGGCGTTCAGCGATGGGAGCGGTTGAAAAACCCGCAAAAGCCCGGACGTATTCCGACACATTGGTGGCTGCCCCAAACTCGGTTGGGGGATAGAAAACGTAAGGCTTTCTCCACAAAACCGCAAAGAAAGCAGATGCGACTAGGATTGGAAATCCTACGACAAAGATTGTGAGAATAAGCTGCACCGTTCCTCCTGCTTGCGTAACCGCTAGGCCAGCCACTACTTCGCAAAGCGAAACGAAGAGCGAGATGACCCAAAGAGGCGTCATCGAAGAGCGACGTGGGCCTCTTGTTCCTTCCTCACCCAAGGAAGACGTATTCATGGGCGCCGTCCTGCGCTGCACTGTGAATTTCCCAGCTGTGCCAAGTTCTGTTTCCCATACTCCGGCCAGTGTGCCGTCGCTCTGAAGCTTTGCGACAACCGTCCCGGCGGTGATGACTACCCCCCTCTGGGCATTGTCAGGAGCCAGCTTCAAGGAGACTTGCTTGTCTTCCCAAACGCCAAAGAAGGTAAATTTGCCGTGTCCAAACCTCTGGTCAGACACGTCGATGGTGCCCTCTAGCGTGTCCCCTTTATCGAAAATTGAAATAGAGACGCGGCCTGCATTGGTGCCGGTGATGTAACCGGTCCATTCGCCCGTAAGATTCCGCAAATGACTCCCCCGTCAAGTACCTTGCGCTGCATCATTAGATCTAATCAGTCGGCTCAGTCCCCTCCCGGGAGCTTGTAAAGCGTTGCGAATCCTGCAGATATGATTCTGCGCAGGATATCAATTCCTGGGCAACAGCTCGAACTGCACGACCAGGCTGCGCTGCCAAGGGCTGAGGTTGTCGTCGGAGATGAGGGTGATCCGCGTGCTGCCGTCGCTCGCCTGGTGGACCGCCACGCCCTCGAAGTTGTCGAGGGTGAGCGGCGCGCGCAGCTCTGCGATCTCGCTGGTTTGCAGCAAGGCGCCCGGACGCAGGTCGGCGGCGGCGATGCGGCTGAGCCGCGCGCCGAGCCCGCCCAGCAGGGTGAAGCGCCGCTCCAGCAGCAGCACGTCGCCGGAAGGCAGCAACGCCGCGCCGGTCGGGCGGAACAGGCCGCTCGGTCGCAGCGCGAGGTCCCGCCAGACGCCGTCGGACCCGCGCAGGTAGACGGCGAAGGCCTCGCCCGCCGCCGGGCTCGGCACTTTCTGGCCTTCGGTGAAGGCGAGCAGGCTTCCGTCGGCCAGCGTCACCATGGCCTCGATGCCGGCGTTGGTCGGCGCTGCCGCTAGGCCGGGCGGCGCTGGAAAGGCCGCCGTTGGCCCGCCGAGGCCGGCGGCGAAGCGCCGGAGGCGGTGCGCGCGCTCGAAGGCCACCAGCAGGCTGCCGTCGGGCAGGCGGGCCAGCGCCTCGGCATCCTGGCGCCGCTTGATGGAGACCGACAACAGCCGGCCGGCGGTGTCGTGCAGCGGCCCCATCCGCGCAGCCGTCATGGCAGCGAGGTTGCCGGCGGAATCATAGGAGAAGGTCGCGCTCAGCCAGCGGCCCTCGTCGCTGACGGCGAGCAGGCGGCGGCCGTCGGCGGAAAGTTCCAGGTCGGAGAGGGCGCCGAAGCCGGCCGCCTCGGAAGTGAGCTCGAAGCCGCCGCGCCAGCGCAGGCGGCCGATCGAGGTCTGGGCCTTGTCGTCCGGATTGAGCGTCAGCGGGTGGCTGCGCAGGTCGATCGCGTCCTGCGCCGTCGCCGCGATCGGCGTCAGCAGCAGCAGGACGGCGATAAGGGCAGCCCGCAAGGGCAAGGGCTTCAGTGCAGCTGGGCCGCGCGGCGGGAGGGCCGGGGGCCGGCCGGCACGACGCGCTCCTCCTCGAACAGCTCGGCCAGCTTCTCCATCACCGTGCCGCCGAGCTGCTCGGCGTCGACGATGGTGACCGCGCGACGGTAGTAGCGGGTCACGTCGTGGCCGATGCCGATGGCCAGCAGCTCGACCGGCGAGCGGTTCTCGATGAAGGTGATGACCTCGCGCAGGTGGCGCTCCAGGTAGTTGCCCGGGTTCACCGAGAGGGTCGAGTCATCGACCGGCGCGCCGTCGGAGATCACCATGAGGATGCGGCGCTGCTCGGGCCGCGCGATGAGCCGGCTGTGCGCCCAGAGCAGGGCCTCGCCGTCGATGTTTTCCTTCAGGATGCCCTCGCGCAGCATCAGGCCGAGGTTCTTGCGGGCGCGCCGCCAGGGCGCGTCGGCGGACTTGTAGATGATGTGGCGCAGGTCGTTGAGGCGGCCGGGGTTCGACGGCTTGCCGCCGCCGATCCAGCGCTCGCGCGCCTGGCCGCCCTTCCACATGCGCGTGGTGAACCCGAGGATCTCCACCTTCACGCCGCAACGCTCCAGGGTGCGCGCCAGGATATCGGCGCTCATGGCGGCCACGCTGATCGGCCGCCCGCGCATGGAGCCGGAATTGTCGATCAGCAGCGAGACCACGGTGTCGCGGAACTCGGTGTCGCGCTCCATCTTGTAGGACAGCGAGTGCATCGGGTTCACGATGACCCGCGCCAGGCGCGCCGTGTCCAACATGCCCTCTTCCAGGTTGAAGTCCCAGGCGCGAGTCTGCATGGCCATCAGGCGGCGCTGCAGGCGATTGGCCAGCCGCGCGATGACGCCCTGCAGATGGGCGAGCTGCTGGTCGAGCAGCTGGCGCAGGCGGGTCAGCTCGTCCGGGTCACAGAGCTCGTCTGCCTCTATGGTCTCGTCGAACTCGTTGGTGAAGGCGTGGTAGGGGGCGTTGGCCCGGTTGTTGTGGCCGAACAGTTCGGGCAGCTGGCCGGGACGGCCGGGATCGTCCTCGCCTTCGCCCTCCATCATGTCGCTGTCGGCGTCGGCGGCCTGCGGATCGGCGTCGTCCGACTGGTCGCCTTCGCTGTCCTCGCCGTCCAGGGTGGTCGGCGTCTCGGCGCTCTCGTCGCCGTCGGTCTGGGTGCCGGTGTTGTCCTGGTCGGCCTCGTCCTTCTGCTGCTGGCTCTGGTCGTGGTCCTGCTCCAGCTCGTCTTCCAGGCCGATGTCGATGTCGAGGTGCTGCAGCATGTCGCGCACCTTCTCGGCGAAGCGCACCTGGTCCCCGGCCCGGCGGCCGAGATCCTTGATGTCCTGGAAGACGTCCGGGCCGAGCAGGGGGCGCCAGAGGTCGACGGCGGCCCGGGTGCCGGGCGGCAGGGGCGTGCCGGACACGGCTTCGCGCGCCATCAGGCGCAGCGCTTCGCTGAGCGGCACGTCCTCGCGGCTCTGCGCCCGGGTGAGGCCGCGCACGCGATACTGTTCTTCCAGGGCGGCGTCGAGGTTCTGCGCCACGCCGCACATCCGCCGCATGCCCAGCGCCTCGCAGCGCGCCTGCTCGATGGCGTCGAAGATCTCCCGCGCCTCCTGGGATCGCGGCCGCAGCGAGGCGTCGAGGCCGCCGTCGTGGTGACGCAGGCGCAGCGCCGCCGCGTCGGCCTCGCCGCGCACCAGGGCGGCGTCGCCGGCGGGCAGCGAGCGGGCCGGCAGCGTGACCTTCACTTCCTTGCCGACCAGTCCCTGGCCGCGCGGCGCGTAGGTCACGTTGATGTCGTCGCGCTCGCTGATGGCGCGCACCGTCGCGGCGGTGGTCCGCCTGAAGATGTCGAGCGGGTTTTCCGGCTGGCTCATTGCTTCGACCTCAGGTGAGGTGCGCCTTTACCCCGGTTTCCGGCAGCTCGCTGCCGAAGCAGCGCTGGTAGTATTCCGCCACGGTGGGCCGCTCGATCTCGTCGCACTTGTTGAGGAAGGTGACGCGGAAGGCGAAGCCGACATCGCTGAAGATGCGCGCGTTCTCTGCCCAGGAGATCACCGTGCGCGGGCTCATCACCGTCGAGATGTCGCCGTTGATGAAGCCGCTGCGCGTCAGGTCGGCCAGCGCCACCATGGCCGACACGGTTTCGCGGCCTTCGGCATCGTCGTAGTCCGGCGACTTGGCGAGCACGATCTCGGTCTCCTCGTCGTGCGGCAGGTAGTTCAGCGTGGCGACGATGTTCCAGCGGTCCATCTGGCCCTGGTTGATCTGCTGGGTGCCATGGTAGAGGCCGGTGGTGTCGCCCAGGCCGATGGTGTTGGTGGTGGAGAACAGACGGAAGGCCGGGTGCGGGCGGATGACGCGGTTCTGGTCGAGCAGCGTCAGCTTGCCCTCGACCTCCAGCACCCGCTGGATGACGAACATGACGTCGGGACGGCCGGCATCGTACTCGTCGAACACCAGCGCGGTCGGCCGCTGCAGCGCCCAGGGCAGCAGTCCCTCGCGGAACTCGGTCACCTGCTTGCCGTCCTTCAGCACGATGGCGTCCTTGCCGACCAGGTCGATGCGGCTGATGTGGCTGTCCAGGTTGACCCGGATGCAGGGCCAGTTGAGGCGCGCGGAGACCTGCTCGATGTGGGTCGACTTGCCGGTGCCGTGGTAGCCCTGGATCATGACTCGTCGGTTGTGGGCGAAGCCGGCGAGGATGGCGAGGGTGGTGTCGCGGTCGAAGCGGTAGGTCTCGTCGATCTCCGGCACGTAGTCGCTGGACCGGCTGAATGCCGGGACCTGCAGGTCGGCGTCGATGCCGAAGGTCTGGCGCACCGACACTTCGATGTCGGGGCCATCGGCCGGCATCTCGTCGCCATTCGTCGTGGGGTCTGCTGAAGCCATGAGGTAGGAATTCCGTCTTTCAGGTTACGAGATTAGCCGGCGCCGAGCCTTTTTGAACATCACCCGAAGGCCGTCTTCAAGTCCGAATACGCCAAGTTGATGATTTTCAGGCGTTCCTCGGCTCTGCCGTCGCCGCCGGTGACGTCCGGGTGCAGTTCCTTGACCAGCGCCTTGTAGCGCGTTTTCACCTCGGCCAGCCCGGCGTTAGGGGACAGATCAAGGGTCTTCAGCGCCTTGGCCTGGCGCGAGTTGGGAGGAAA
This sequence comes from Kiloniellaceae bacterium, assembly GCA_009377535.1. Classification (GTDB taxonomy): domain Bacteria; phylum Pseudomonadota; class Alphaproteobacteria; order Kiloniellales; family Kiloniellaceae; genus Pelagibius. The sequence goes on along the minus strand of WHTV01000002.1, from coordinate 54,436 downwards.
ACGCCCGGCCTGGCGCTGCTGTTCCGCGGTTTCCTCGGCGAAAAAGCCGAAGGCGTCGCGAAAGGGTCTGCGCTGCGCACCGGCCGCGCCCGCCCCGGTGCCGCCCCCGCCGGTGCCGTTGTGCGCCTTGCCGGCATTAAGGGGCCAGGTCGGGCGCTGCCAGACCGCGTCGCGCCGGCGGGTCTGCTCGATCGCCTCCTCGTCCATCCCCTTGAAGTAATCCCAGGCCAGATTGTACTCGCGCACGTGCTCCAGGCAGAACCAGAAATAGTTGTGCAGCGAATCGCGCGAGCGCGGCGCCCGGTACAGGCCCTCGCCGGTGCAGCCTGGCCGGTCGCAGCGGCGCACGGCCGCTTCCGGCGCCCCGCCGGCGCGGCGGAGGCTTTCTTCGAGGGGATCGCGGGGGGAGCCGGACATCTGCGGATTATGTGGGATGCCGCCGGGAGCGCGCAAGGGAGCGCAACCGGCCGGCTCTAATCGGCTCCCGCTTCGGGCCGCAAGGAGCGGTTCCGGCGCAGGTCGCCGAGATTGACCAGCACGGTGCCGCCGAGAATGAGGACCAGCCCTGCCAGGAGCGTCGCCGTCGCCGGCTCGCCGAGGAAGAGCGCCGAAGCGGCGACTCCGGTGACCGGCACCGCCAGGAGGCTGAGCGAGGTGGTGATGGCCGGCAGGGCGCGGGTCACGCTCACCACCGCCCAGAAGCAAAAGGCGGTGGCCAGCGGGCCGTTGTAGGCCAGCACCAGGCCGAGGCTGCCGGTCCACTGGATCTGCGACCAGTCCTCGGTCAGCCAGGACAGCAGCGCCAGCGGCGGCACCGCTAGCATCATCTGCCAGGGCGCCAGTTGCAGCGGCGAAGAGTCCCATTTGTGGACGCGCACGTGGAGGAGGGCGATGGACCAGGAAAAGGCGGCAGCGAGCAGCAGGGCGTTGCCGATCAGCACCGCCGGTGCGGACCAGTCGAAGCCCAGCGGGTTGAACAGCACGGCGACCCCGGCCAGGCCGAGCGCCAGCCCGAGCAGCTTGCCGGCGTTCGGTCGCTCGCCGAGCAGCACGATGGCCGCCGGCGTCACCCACAGCGGCGTGGTGTAGGCGAGCACCGCCGAGCGCCCGGCGTCGACTTGCTGCAGGGCGATGTTCACCAGCGCCAGGAAGGCGCCCATCTGCAGGGCGCCGACGGTGAGGATAACCGGCAGGTCGCGGCGCGTCGGCAGGCTGAGGCGGCCGAGCACGGCAAGCAGCGCAAAGAGGGTGGCCGCCCCCAGCACCATGCGCGCGGTGGCGAACCACACCGGCGGCATGGCCTGCACGCCGATCTTCATGACCGGCCAGTTGACGCCCCAGAGGATGACCACGGCGACCAGCAGGAGGCGGGCGATCACGGGGCTGAACGCCTCGGTGGAGGCAGCCTTACCGGGCATCGGGGAGGGGCATGCGGGCAGGGCTCCTTGGGGCAGGGGCCAGGCGTTGACAGGTGGCGGCCGGCGGCACACTTTCAAGGGGCGGCCTGCCCCCTGCGGGCAAGATGCCGCGAAAACAGTAAAGCAGTAGTGCGCGTCGATGAAGGAGCGGGACCTTGGCTGTCGCAGAGACTATCGAGCAGAAACTCACCCAGGCCCTCGCGCCGCAACGCCTTAAAGTCGTTGATGATTCGGAAAAGCACAAGGGCCATGCCGGCTACCGGGAGGGCGGCCAGTCCCATTTCCGCGTGGAAGTGGTTTCCGCGGCTTTCGCCGGCCAGAGCCGGGTGGCCCGCCAGCGCAGGGTCTACGAAATCCTCGCCGCCGAGCTGGCCGCCGGGGTGCACGCCCTGCAGCTGACCACCCTGACTCCGGAAGAGGACCGCCAGGCCGGTTAGTCGAGCGCCTCGATGCCGCGGTAGGCCTTGGTCTCGCCGTCGGGATAGCGTCGGGCGATGACGAACTTCAGCAGCGGCGAGTAGAGCTGGTCGTACTGCCGGTTGCGCTCGCCGCTCTTGCGGGTCTCCGAGATCACGAAAACTTCGTAGCTGCAGTTCCCCAGGGTGAAGTCCTCGCGGCCTTTCACCTCGAGCTCGACGGTCGATTCCGGCAGCGGGGCGGAATCGACCAGGGGAACGTAGGTCACGCTCGCCTTGGCGCCTTTCTTCATCTCCAGCTTCCAGTCGTCGAGCCCGGCTTGGTACATCATACTGGCACCGCGCGGCGAGAAGCGGCTGATGGCGAAGAGGCCGTCGTGATAGAGGTCGGTTTGCACCACGCCGTCGGAGTAGCGCGTCTTGGCCTGCACGAAATGGTCACCGAGGTGACGCACCTCACTCTTCGCGGCGCCGCCTTCGATGACGAAGCCTTTGCCCAGGTTCGCCCCGGACGGGCAGGTCGCCGCCGCGATCTGCGGCGCCAGGCCCAGGGCTGCAGCGAGGATCCCGCCCAGCGTCATGGCCTTGAAAGATCTGCGCACCACCCTCAGTCTCCCAGCTTTGCCGTTTCCCGTATATTGAGGTGCCAGCATACCCGCCGGACGTGCGTACAAAAGCGGTTTCTCGCAACCTTGCCGAAACCGCATCGCGGCGGTCTCCCTCTTAGGGGCTAGAAGCGCGGATCCCGAAGGACGGAGCTAATGATCGAATTCTTTGCCGCCATCGCGGTATTCCTCGCCGCCCACGTGGTGCCGGCGGCAACCGGGCTGCGCGCCTGGCTGATCCGCCGGCTCGGCCGGCGCGCCTATGTCGCCGGTTATTCGCTGGTGTCGCTCGCCGCCATCGCCTGGGTCATCGCCGCGGCGCTCGGGGCGCCCTACATCGCCCTCTGGGAGGCGAGCCGGGCGACGGCGCTGGTGCCGCTCATCGCCATGCTGCCAGCCTCCGTCCTCGTGGCCGGCGCGGCCTTCGAGCCGAACCCGCTGTCGGTCACCTTCCGCAGCGGCCTGCCCGATCCGCGCAAGTCCGGCCTGGCGACGCTGCTGCGCCATCCCCTCCTCTGGGCCTTCTTCCTGTGGTCGGCCAGCCACCTGATCGCCAACGGCGACCTGGTGGGCTTCATCCTCTTCGGCAGCCTGGCGGCCTTCAGCCTTGCCGGCATGAGGCGGTTGGAGCGCCGGGCCCGCGAACGGCTGTCCGAGGCCGACTACGCCGCCGCCCTGGCGCTGACCTCCGGCGGGCTGGACGAACGACTGCGGCGCGTCGCCTCGCTGCAGAGCGTGGTCGACGTTGTCGTGGGATTGGTGCTTTACGCGGCGCTCTTGTACCTGCACGGGCCGATCATCGGCGTCGAGCCGCTGGCGTGGTTCGCCTGAAGCCTCAGTCCTCGCCGGTGTAGAACTCCGGCCAGGAGCGCTTGACGATCGGGCTGTCGGTGGCGAAGGCGTGGCAGGTTTCCAGCAGAGCCGGGCGCTGGCCCGGCGGCCGCTTGGATGCCTTCGCCGCCCGAACCGGATAGAGCGTCTGGAAGGCGACCGTCGCCATAGCGATGAGCAACTCGACCAGGTGGGTGCAGCCCTCGACGCCGCCGAGCTCGCGGCGTACCTGCTGGCGCCAGCCGGACTTGATCTCGGCGCCGATCATGCGCTTGAAGTTCGGCGTCACGGCGGGGCAGAGGGTGAAGGGGCTGGAGTCGGTCACCGCCTCGATGTCGCAGACCTTGAAGTCCTCGTCGATGGTGAGGCGGATCGACATGTCGTGCAGCGCCTCGCCGGCAGCGATCTCGCCGCGGTCTTCGTTGGCGAAGGAGTAGGTCTTGGTATCGACGATGCGCCCCTCGATGTCCCACAACCCGTCGGCCCGCTGATAGCCCTGGAAGTCGTAGGTTCGGTTGTGCAGGCAGCTTCGCTCGACGGGAGGCGACAGGGGCATGACCGGATACCGCACGGTTGTGTCAGACAGAGCCCGCGACTATAGGACGCTGCCCCCGAGGGTCAACCGAGCGGCGTCGGCCAAGCTTCAGCCGGTGCCGTAGCCGGTGTCGAAGATGAAGGCCTCGCGCTGCTGGAGGTCTTCCTCCAGCTCCCGCTTGGCCGCCGCGTAGAGGTCGCGGATCGAGACGATGCCGACCACTTGGTCGACCTCGACGACCGGCAGGTGGCGGTAGCCGGAGACGCGCAGGCGTTCCAACACCTCCAGGGCCAGGTCGCCCGGGCCAACGGTGTCGGGGTTCCGCGTCATCACCTTGTCGAGCGTCGTGGTGTCCGGATCAAGGCCGCGGGCCACCACCCGGGTCAGCACGTCGCGCTCGGTGAAGATCCCTTGCAGCCGGCGTCCCTCGCCGACGAGTATGGCGCCGATGTGGCGCTCCGCCATGTTGCGGGCAGCGTCGCGAACTGTGGTGGTAACAGGCAAAAGCTCGATCTTCTGCTTATTGACGATGTCGGGCACAACCTTCCGGTGCATGGATTTCCTCCCGCTCGCAACGGCATCCCTTCAGGCGTAATCCCAGGAATCGCCGGGCGCGCGAATATTTCTCGCAGCGAGACGTTAGTGGTCTCTTGTTACGACCAATTGTGAAGTGGTTCCGGAGGTGGGTCAAGCCGGACGGCGGCGGTCCGTCATCAACCCAGGCGCGCGTTCCGCAGTCGCCGCAGGGCGCCGGGCAGCCGCCGCTCAGGCCCGGGAGGCGCCGCGCTGGGCAGGCGGGTCTCCGTCGTCGGAGTCGTCGGTGGCGCAGAGGCGGATCGAGGTGATCTGGTTGCGCTTCCTTCCCAGGATCTCGAACTTGAAGCCGTGGAAGGTGAAGACCTGCCCGACTTCCGGGATGCAGCGGGTCTCATGCAGGATGAGGCCGGCGATGGTCGAGGCTTCCTCGTCCGGCAGGCGCCATTCGAAGCGGCGGTTGAGGTCGCGCAAAGTGACCTTGCCGTCGACGATCAGCGAGCCGTCGCGCTGCAGCTGTGCGCCCTCGATGTCTTCGTCGTGTTCGTCGGAGATGTCGCCGACGATCTCCTCAAGGATGTCCTCCAGAGTGACGATGCCGAGCATCTCGCCGTACTCGTCGACCACGATGGAGAAGTGCTCGTGGCGCCTGCGGAAGGCCTGCAGTTGCGACAGCAGGTCGGTGGTGTCGGGGATGAACCAGGGCGGCGAGGCGATGGCGCGCACGTCCAGCTTGTCGAGATCCTTTCCGCCGGCCGCCTGCACGGCGCGCAGCAGCGCCTTGACGTGCAGCACGCCGACGATATTGTCCGGGTCCTCCTGCCACAGCGGCAGGCGGGTGAAGGGGCTGGCCAGCACCTCCTCCACGATCTTGGCCGGCGGCTGGTCGACGTCGATGGCCACCACGTCCTTGCGGTGGATCATGATCTCCTCCACCCAGACGTCGCCGAGATCGAGGATCGAGCGCAGCATGGCGCGCTCGTGGCGCTCCTCCTCGCCCTCGCCCTGGTGCAGGTCGATGGCGCCGCGCAGCTGCTCCTCGGAGGCTTCGGCGGTCAGCGCCGTGCGGACCTCGATGCCGAAGATCGACAGCGTCGCGCGCACCACCATCTGGATGACCAGCGAGATGGGCTTCAGCACCAGCACGACGAAGCGCAGCGCGGGCGCCACGGTGAGGGCCGCGCGATCTGCGTCCTGCAGCGCGTAGGTCTTCGGCATCACTTCTGCGAAGATCAGCACCAGCACGGTCATCGCCAGGGTGGCGTAGACCACGCCGACATCGCCGAAGAGGGCGATCAGCGCGCTGGTGGCCAGCGCCGAGGCGAGGATGTTGACCAGGTTGTTGCCCAGCAGGATGGCCCCGATCAAATGCTCCCGCTCGTGCCAGAGCTGGTTGACGATGGCGGCGCGGCGGTTGCCCGACTGGGCGAGGTTGTGCATGCGCGGGCGCGAGGCCGCGGTCAGCGCCGTCTCCGAGCCGGAGAAGAAGGCCGAAAAGACCATCAGCGCCAGGATGGCGCCGAGGATGAAAGCTAGGTCGATGTCCATTGTCGTCTATGCTGGTTGCTGAAAAGGCATCGGGCTGTCGTCAGCCGTCGGTGGTACAGGGGGGCATCCGCCGCAAGGCGGCGCGCCGTGCTCAGCCGCCCAAAGTGACGCGGCTGGAAAATGCCGCCGCGTCGTTCTCCCGCGCCAGCTGGTCGGCGTCGTTGAGGGCGCAGGTCAACAGGGCGCGCACTTCATCGGGTTCGACGGCGGCATCGAGATAGGCCTCGCCGATGCCGCGCAGCAGCACGAAGGTGATGCGCCCGGCGCTGACCTTCTTGTCGCGGTTCATGTGGCCGATCAGCCGCTCGACGTCCCAGTGGCGCGGCGCGAGGTCGGCAATGCCGGTCGGCAGGCCGACGGCGGCGAGATGGCGGCGCACCCGATCGGCGTCTTCCGGCGCGCAGTGGCCGCGCTGTGCCGAGAGGTCCAGAGCCATGACCATGCCGACCGCGACAGCCTCGCCATGCAGCAGCTCGTCGCCGTAGCCTGTCTCCGCCTCGAGGGCATGCCCGAAGGTGTGGCCGAGGTTGAGCAGCGCGCGCAGGCCGGTTTCGCGCTCGTCGGCGGCGACCACCGCAGCCTTGGCGCGGCAGCTCTCCAGCACCGCATGCTCCAGAGCGGCGCGGTCGCCCTCGACGAGATCGGCGCCATGCGCCTCCAGCCAGTGGAAGAAATCGCGATCGCGGATCAGGCCGTACTTCACCACCTCGGCATAGCCGGCCAGCATCTCGCGGCGCGGCAGGGTGGTGAGGATCGAGGTGTCCGCCAAGACCAGGCGCGGCTGGTGGAAGGCGCCGACCAGGTTCTTGCCCTGCGGCGTGTTGATGCCGGTCTTGCCGCCGACCGAGCTGTCGACCTGGGCCAGCAGGCTGGTCGGGATCTGCACGAAATCGAGGCCGCGCAGGGTGACCGCCGCAGCGAAGCCAGCGAGATCGCCGATCACGCCGCCGCCGAGCGCCACCAGGGTGGTCGAGCGCTCGACCTTGTGGTCGAGCAGTTCGCCGATCAGCCGGCCGAGCTGGTCGAGGCTCTTGGAGCCGTCGCCGGGCGGCACCACGATGCTGTCGTGGCGCAGGCCGGCATCGTCCAGGGCGCGCTGCAGGCGGGCCAGGTGCAGCCCGGCCAGGTTCCTGTCGGTGACGATGACGACGCGGTCGCTCTTCAGCACCGGGCGCATCAGCCGGCCGGCCTCGGCCAGCACGGTGGTACCGATGAGGATGTCGTAGCTGCGTTCGCCGAGGGCGACGGTGAGGGACTGCGGCGCCGTCATCGCGCCACGCTCCGCACGCTATCGGCGGCGGCGTTGTCGTGGAAGTGGTGCAGTCCCTCGACGACGCGGGCAAGGGTCGCCTCCGGCGGGCCGTCGACGGAATCGACCGTCACGTCGGCCTCGGCATAGACCGGATGGCGCTCGCTGATCAGCCGGCCGAGGATTTCGCGCGGATCGCCGCGCTTCAGCAGCGGCCGGTTGTCGCGCCGTGCCGTGCGGCGCAACAGCAGATCGACGTCGGCGCGCAGCCAGACGGAGGTGGTATGCTTGCGGATCAACTTGCGGGTTGCCGGGTCCATGAAGGCGCCGCCCCCGGTCGCCAGCACGATTTTGGGCTGGGTCAGCAGACGGGCGATCACGCGGCGCTCGCCTTCGCGGAAGGCAGCCTCGCCGTGGGCGGTGAAAATGTCTTCCACGGAGCAGCCGGCGGCCGCTTCGATCTCCTTGTCGGCATCGACGAAGGGCAGCCCGAGCGCGCCGGCGAGCAAGCGGCCGATGCACGACTTTCCCGCGCCCATCAGCCCCACCAGGGCAATCGTCCGAGGCACGGGCAGGGCGCTATCGCCGGCATCCGCCGCCTCTAGGCTCGTATCCACCACTAACGCTCGCCTGCTGATCGTTGCAACGTTGAAAGACCCTAGGTAAACTGCCGTATTCACGCCAGATTCGGACCCTACCATAAAATCATCTTGACGGCGCAAGAAGACAGAATTGCCAAGCCACGCGCCGTCTCCAAGGCGGCGGAGCATGGCAGTGCTGAAGCCCCAGTTCACGCGGTTTTCCGCCGCAAGCGATAGTTTTGATGAAAAAAACCACTCTCGTCGCCCTGATCGTCTTCGCAGGTTTGATCGCTTCCGGCGGTTTCTTCTTGCTCACCTGGGACATCCCGCCGCCCTCGGCACCGGTCGAAAAGGTGCTGCCCGATGAACGTTTCCCGCGCTAGCGCCGCTGCGCGGTCCGTCAGGCCGGGCCGGTTGTGCGCCGCGGTCCTGCTGGCCGGCGGCCTGCTGCTGGCGGCCGTGCCGGCCGTGCCTGCCCAGGACGGGAGCGCCGAACCGTCCGGGCCGATCCCGCTGTTTCCGCCCACGGTGAGCCCCGGCGCTGCGGACGACACGGCGCCGGCCGCGCCGGTCCCCGACGAAGTCCCGCGGGCCCCCAGCTATGAGGACATCGAGATCAACCGGCTGGGTGAGCTCGACCCGGAGTCCCTCGGAATCCTCGGACCCGAGCACGGCGGTCTCGGTGCCGACGCCTGGGCCGACAGCGATCGCCCGGCAATCGAGGCATGGTTGCGCGATCTGCCCGGCGACCTTGCCTCCCCGTCCCTGCGCCGGCTGGCCGTGCGGCTGTTGCTCTCCAGCGCCAAGCCACCGGCGCGCACAGCGGCGCAAGACGCTTCGCCGACTATGGCCGATGCCGTCGCAGCCGCCCAGGAGACGGATTTCCTGCGCCTGCGCGCCGAGCGGCTCTATGCCCTCGGCGAGCTGGCCGGCCTCAACCGCCTCCTCGGCCTGGTGCCGCAGCGGATCGAGGACCCCTGGCTGGCCCGGGCGCGTGTCGACGGCCTGCTGCTGGCCGGCCGCGATCGCGATGCCTGCGGCCAGGTCGCGGCCGGCATCGCCCGCTACCCCCAGGAACTCTACTGGGCCAAGGCCCAGGTCTTCTGTCAGCTCATCGCGGGGCAGACCGATCAGGCGTTGCTCGGGCTCGACCTGCTGCGCGAGCAGGCGCCGGACAGCGACCCGGCCTTCTTCCGCCTCGCCAACGGCTTCGCCGGCGCCGGAGCAGGCGAGGCCGCCGCTGTCGAGCTGACGCCGCTGAACCTGGCCATGCTGCGCAAGTCCGGCGGCACCGTACCGGAAGAGGCGGCGGCCGGTGCCAGCCCACCCTTGCTCCACGGCATCGCCGGGTTGGCCGGCGGCGACCCCGCGGTGCAGGCGACGGCAGTGGAGCGCCTGGTGGAGATCGGCGCGCTGCCCGGTGAGCGCCTTGCCGGAGCCTACGGCGCCATCGAGTTCACCGGAGCGGAGTTGGGCGACGCGCTGGCCGAGGCCGAGCAGGGCGACGGTGTGCGCGGCCGCGCGCTGCTGTATCAGGCGGCCAATCGCGAGAGCCTGACGGTCACCCGGGCGGAGATCCTGCGCGCGGCCTTCCTCGCCGCCGAGGACGCAGAGCGCGCCGGCGCCATGGCGGGCGCCGCCATGCCGCTGATCGACGAACTGGCGCCGAGCGCCGAGTTGGCGTGGTTCGCGCCGCTGGCGGCCCGCGCCCTCTATCGCGCCGGCCAGTTCGAGCGCGCCGGCGCCTGGCTGTCGGTGCTGCGCCTTGAAAGTCAGCGCCAGCCGGATGCCCAGTCTGCCTATGCGGCGCTGCGTCCTCTGGAGCGGCTGGCCGGCGGTCCCGAGCCCCTGGCGGGCGGCAGCGCGCCGGATCGCGGGCTCCTGCTCTTCGTGCTGTCGCGCGCGCTGGGCCAGGAGGAGGACCTTGCCGGGGTCGAGACGGGCGACGACCGTGCGGCGCAGGCGCTCGACCGCTTGCCGCAGCTGCTGGCCCTCGGCGACGCTGCGGCCGCCGGGCGGCGCGGCGAAACGGTGCTGCTGAGCGTCGTGTCGCTGGGCCCGGCGGCGCCGGCCGACAGCCATCCCCTGGCGCTCGGTTACGCGGTCTCCGCCCTGTCGGCCGTCGGCCTCGGCGGCGATGCCCGTGCCCTGGCCATCGAGGCGGCCCTGGCCGCCGGCCTTTAGAAGCCCATCATGTCCGCCGGGCCGCGCAGCCCCCAGTTCGAGCCCTTCCTGGAGATGCTGGCGGCGGAGCGGGGTGCTGCCGCCAACACGCTGGAGGCTTATGGCCGCGACCTCGCGGCCTTCGCCGGCTTTCTCGCCCAGCGCGGCGGCAGCCCCGAGAGCGCCGGCGTAGAGGACATCCGCGCCTTTCTCGGCCGCCTTGCCCGGGCCGGCATGGCGCCGCGCAGCGCCGCGCGCCGCCTTTCCGCGCTGCGCCAGTTCTACCGCTTCCTGCTGGCCGAGGGGCTGCGCGGCGACGATCCCACCGCCGAGGTGGACAGCCCGCGCCAGGGCCGTGGACTGCCGAAGATCCTCAGCGAGGCGGAGGTCGGCCAACTGCTGGACGCGGCGCATGAGGGCGAGGGTCCGGAGGCGCTGCGGCTCGCCGCCCTGGTCGAGCTGCTCTACGCCAGCGGCCTGCGCATCTCCGAGCTGGTCGGCCTGCGCCTGGCCGCCGCCCAGCGCGACCAGCGCCTGCTCATCGTCGAAGGCAAAGGCGGCAAGGAGCGCATGGTGCCGCTGAGCGCGGCGGCGCGGCAGAGCCTCTCGGCCTACCTCGCGGTGCGCGACCACTTCCTGCCGACCCGGGGCAAGGGCGCGAAGGCCGTGAAGACCGCGTCGCCCTGGCTGTTTCCCTCGCGCGCCGCCAGCGGGCACATCACCCGCCACCGGGTGGCCCAGCTGCTGAAGGACTTGGCGCGCCAGGCCGGACTCGACGCCGCCAAGGTCTCCCCCCACGTGCTGCGCCACGCCTTTGCCAGCCATCTGCTGGATCACGGTGCCGATCTGCGTTCCCTGCAGAAGATGCTCGGCCATGCCGACATCTCGACCACGCAGATCTATACCCACGTGCTCAGCGAGCGGCTGAAGTCCCTGGTGCAGGAGCACCATCCCCTTGCGGCGGGATTCGCGGCGCGTCGGCGCGCGAACTGAGGCCTGCCGCGATCTTCCGGTTGACAACATCAATTGGTATGACCAGTTTCCGCAACCGAAGCGGCAGGGGATCCGCCCCGGGCAGGCCGGCAGTCATCCGTATCACGTCTTCTGACGAGCAGGGAGAAATCCATGAGCTTTACCATCGTCGAGCCGGCGCCAGCGCGCCTCAACCGCAGCGAACTGGCCGTGCCCGGCAGCAACCCGAAGCTCTTCAAGAAGGCTGCGGACTCGGCGGCGGACGTCGTGTTCCTCGACCTGGAGGACGCGGTGGCGCCCGATGACAAGGCGCAGGCGCGCAAGAACATCATCAAGGCGCTGAACGAGATCGACTGGGGCAGCAAGACTCTGTCGCTGCGCATCAACGGCCTCGATACCCATTACATGTACCGCGACGTCATCGACGTCATCGAGCAGGGCGGCGAGCGGCTCGATCTCATCATGATCCCCAAGGCCGGCACCGCGGCGGACATCTATGCCGTCGACATGCTGGTGACCCAGGCCGAGGATGCGGTCGGCCGCAAGAAGCGCCTCGGCTTCGAGATGATCATCGAGACGGCCCTCGGCATGGCCAACGTCGACGAGATCGCCAAGGCCTCGCCGCGCAACGAAAGCCTGCACTTCGGCGTCGCCGACTACGCCGCCTCGACCAAGGCGCGCACCACGGTCATCGGCGGCCCCAACGAGCTCTACGGCGTGCTGACCGATCCCGATGCCCAGGGCGAACGGCTCTACCATTGGGGCGACATGTGGCACTACGCCATCGCGCGCATGGTGGTGGCGGCCCGCGCCGCCGGCCTGCGGCCCATCGACGGTCCCTTCGGCGACTTTTCCGATGCCGACGGCTTCCGCGCCCAGGCGCGCCGCGCCGCCGTGCTTGGCTGCGAAGGCAAGTGGGCGATCCACCCGAGCCAGATCGACCTCGCCAACGAGGAGAACACGCCCTCCAAGGCCGAGGTCGACAAGGCCCAGCGCATCCTCAAGGCCATGCGCCAGGCGCAGAAGGAGGGCAAGGGCGCGGTGGCGCTCGACGGCCGGCTCATCGACATCGCCTCCATCAAGCAGGCCGAGGTGCTGGTCAAGAAGGCGCGCCAGATCGCCAAGGGCTGAGGTCTGACGCGGCAGCGATGAGGGGCCGGCGGTTTCCCGTGGAAGCGCCGGCCCTCTTGATTCCGGCGCCTCTTTGCGGCATTTGGAGGCTCGGGCGCGCCGAAATCGCTGCTTTCGGGGATAAAGCTTGGACGTGCCAGACAAGAAAAGCTGTGTTAGATAGGCTGCGATGCACAACTTCCTCGACTTTGAAAAGCCGATCGCCGAGCTGGAAGGCAAGATCGAAGAGCTGCGGCATCTCTCCGATGACGGCGAGATCAACATCGCGGACGAGGTCGAAAAGCTGCAGAGCAAGGTCGAACGTCTGCTGCGGCAGACCTACGGCAAGCTCTCCGCCTGGCAGAAGACCCAGGTGGCGCGCCACCCCGACCGGCCGCACTTCCAGCACTACATCGCCGCGCTGATCGAGGACTTCACGCCGCTCTCCGGCGACCGCCTGTTTTCCGAGGACCACGCCATCGTCGGCGGCCTCGGCCGCTTCCGCGGCCATTCGGTGATGGTGATCGGCCACGAGAAGGGCTCCGACATCCACAGCCGGGTGAAGCACAACTTCGGCATGGCCCGGCCGGAGGGCTACCGCAAGGCGCAGCGCCTCATGCGCATGGCCGAGCGCTTCGACCTGCCGATCGTCACCCTGGTAGACACCGCTGGCGCCTATCCGGGCATCGGCGCCGAGGAGCGCGGCCAGGCCGAAGCCATCGCCCGTTCCATCGGGGTCTGCCTGGACGTCCAGGTTCCCCTGCTCTCGGTGATCATCGGCGAGGGCGGCTCCGGCGGCGCCATCGCGCTGGCCGCGGCCAACCGGGTCTACATGCTGGAACACTCGATCTATTCGGTGATCTCGCCGGAAGGCTGCGCCTCGATCCTCTGGCGCTCGTCCGATCAGGCCCAGGAAGCCGCCGAGGCCCTGCGCCTCACGGCTCAGGACCTGCTGCGCCTCGGCGTCATCGACGACATCATTCCGGAGCCGCTGGGCGGCGCCCATCGCGGCGGCAAGATGACCATGGCCGCCGTCGGCGACAAGCTGGAGGAAGGCCTGCACGATCTGCTGCGGGACAGCGGCACGGTGCTGAAGCAGAGCCGCCGCCAGAAGTTCCTCGACATGGGCCAGAAGGGCCTCGGCTGAGGCGCCAGGCTCGTTTCACCGCCGTTCTTTCTGTGCCCGCGTATTCACCTTTGAGTTGAGTAGCGTTTGCGGGCGCGAGGTCATTTCCTTCCAATTTCTGCGCTAACAACGCAACCCATCGCTGCAAAAAGCCGCAGGATGTCCCTTGTCTCCCGCACCCTTCGCAGCGCTATCATGGCGTCAACAGCCGGCGCTAGGGCGCCGGCCTGCCGGCCGAACCGGCGGGCAGGGAAGGGCTTCAACAACAGCAGGGAGAACAAGAACATGCTTCTCAAAACCCTCAAGCACGCCGCCCTCGGCGTCGGGCTCGCGGTCGCGATGAGCGGCGCCGCGCAGGCCGAAAAGGTTCTTCGTATCGGCAACGATGGCGAGCCGCAGTCGATGGACCCGCACTACATATCGACGGTGCAGACCAGCCGCCTGTCGGACGACATGATCATGGGCCTCTTGACCTATGGGCAGAACGGAGAGCCCATCGCCGGGGCGGCCGAGAGCTGGACCATCAGCGACGATGGCAAGACCTACACCTTTAAGATCCGCGATCACCTGTGGTCGGACGGCACCCCGGTGACGGCGGAGGATTTCGTTTACGCCTGGCGGCGCATCCTGGCGCCGGAGACCGGCGCCGAATACGCCTCGCTGCTCTACATCATCAAGGGTGCGGAAGAGTTCAACACCGGCAAGGCCGACCCCGATGCTCTGGCCGCCGAGGCGATCGACGACAAGACCCTGCGGGTGGAACTGACCGCGCCGGCGCCGTATTTCCTGGCGCAGTTGACCCACCAGACCGCCTTTCCGCTGCCGCGCCACGTGGTCGAGAAATTCGACCGCGACTGGACCAAGCCCGAGAACATCGTGGTGAACGGGCCCTACAAGCTGGTCAGCTGGACTCCCAAGGTGGAGGCCACGCTGGTCAAGAACGACAAGTTCTACGACGCCGACAACGTAGCCATCGACAAGGTGATCTACTACAGCATGGAAGACCGCACGGCGATACAGAAGCGCTTCCGTGCCGGCGAGATCGACGTTGGCCGCGACATCGCCTCCGAGCAGATCGACTGGCTGCGCGCGAACATGGCCGACAGCCTGCGCATCGTGCCCTATGCCGGGATCTACTACTACGTTTTCCGCTCCGATAAGGAGCCCTTTACCGATGCGCGCGTGCGCAAGGCGCTTTCGATGGCGATCAATCGCGAGGTCATCGCCGACAAGGTGCTGCGGACGGGCGAGCTGCCGGCCTACAGCTTCGTGCCGCCGGGCACCGGCAACTACGGCGAACCGGCCTATGCCGACTGGAAGGGCGCGCCCTATGACCAGGTCGTGGAGGAGGCCAAGGCGCTCTTGGCCGAAGCGGGCTATGGCCCCGACAAGCCGCTGAGCATCACCCTGCGCTACAACGACTCCGAGAACCACAAGCGCATCGCCGTGGCCGTGCAGTCCATGTGGAAGCAGCTCGGTGTCAATACGGAGCTGTTCAACACCGACGGCAAGATCCACTACGCCGACCTCAAGCAGGGAAACTTCGAGGTCGCGCGCGCCGGCTGGATCGCCGACTATAACGACGCGCAGAACTATCTCTTCCTGATGGAGAGCAAAAGCGGGCCGATCAACTACTCCAAGTTCAACAACGAGAAGTTCGACGGGTTGATGGCCGAGGCCGAGGCGGTCGCCGATCTCGGCCAGCGGGCGAAGATCCTCGCAGAGGCCGAAGAAGTGGCCATGGATGGCCAGCCGGTTGCGCCGATCTACTACTACGTTTCAAAGCAGCTGATATCGCCGCAGGTCGTCGGCTGGGTCGACAATGCGCCGGACCGCCATCCGACGCGCTTCCTCGACCTGAAGCAGTAGGCGTCGCTCCCCCGAGCGGTGCGGCGGGCTTCCTTGACGGGGCCTGCCGCACCCGATCTCTGTTCCGCGAAGGGAGCCCGCACCCGTGCTTTCCTATGCGCTGAGGCGTGTGGTCACCGCGATCCCGACGCTGTTCGTGATCATCACCATCGCCTTCTTCATGATGCGGCTGGCCCCTGGCGGCCCCTTCGACTCCGACCGCGCCCTGCCGCCGGAGATCGAGAGGAACATCCAGGCCGCCTATGACCTCGACAAACCGCTGGTCGAGCAGTACCTGATCTACCTCGGCCGTATCCTCAAAGGCGACTTCGGGCCTTCCCTCAAGATCCGCGACTTCTCGGTCGGCGAGCTGATCGCCTCGGGCGCGCCGGCCTCCATGGAGCTCGGCTTCTCGGCCATCGTGCTGGCGCTCATCATCGGCGTCAGCTTCGGCACCCTGGCGGCGCTGCGCCAGAACAGCGCCACCGACTTTTCGGTGATGTCGGTCTCCATGATCGGCATCGCGGTGCCCAACTTCGTCATGGCGCCGCTGCTGTCATTGGTGATCGGCGTCTACCTCGACCTGCTGCCGACCTCCGGCTGGGGCAGCGGCGAGCTTCGCTACAAGATCTTGCCGGTGATCGCCCTGGCGCTGCCGCAGATCGCCTACGTGGCGCGGCTGACACGCGGCTCCATGGTCGAGGTGCTGCATTCCAACTTCGTGCGTACAGCCCGCGCCAAGGGCCTGCGCGAGCGCCTCGTGGTGGTTCGCCACGCGCTGAAGGGTGCCATCATGCCGGTGGTGTCTTACCTCGGTCCCGCCACCGCGGCGGTGATGACCGGCTCGGTGGTGATCGAGACCATCTTCGGCGTGCCCGGCATCGGCACCTACTTCGTGAACGCGGCGCTCAACCGCGACTACCCGCTGGTGATGGGGGTGATCATCATCTACGCGGTGCTGATCATGCTGCTCAATCTGCTAGTCGACCTGCTCTATGCGGTGCTGGATCCCAAGGTGAGGTACAGCTGATGATTCACGCCACGGCGAGCGGCGACGGCCTGGCCCGGGTCGAGGAGTTCAAGGGGCGCAGCCTGTGGCAGGACGCCTGGGCACGCCTGTTCCGCAACAAGGCGGCCGTGGTCTCCATGGTGGTGCTCGGCGTCATCGCCGTGCTGGCGGTCTTCGCGCCGCTGCTCAGCCCGCATCCCTACGACGAGATCTACTGGGACCGCATCCAGGCACCCCCGGACTTCGCCAACGCCCATTGGTTCGGCACCGACGGCAACGGCCGCGATATGTTCGTCCGCATCCTCTATGGCGCGCGGGTGTCGCTGGCGGTAGGCCTGCTGGCGACGACGGTTTCGCTGCTCATCGGCGTTACCTACGGCGCCGTTGCCGGCTTTCTCGGCGGGCGCATCGATAACCTGATGATGCGCATCGTCGACGTGCTCTACTCGCTGCCCTTCATGTTCTTCGTCATCATGCTGATGGTGGTGTTCGGCCGGAACATCTTTCTGATCTTTGTCGCGCTGGGCGCGGTCGAATGGCTGACCATGGCGCGCATCGTGCGCGGCCAGACCATTTCGGTGAAGCGCAAGGAGTTCATCGAGGCGGCGCACGCCGGCGGAGTCTCCAACACCAAGATCATCTTCCGTCATGTGATCCCCAACGTGCTTGGGCCTGTCATCGTCTACATGACGCTCACCATACCTCAGGTCATCCTCACCGAATCCTTCCTCTCCTTCCTGGGCCTGGGCGTGCAGGAGCCGCTGACCTCCTGGGGCGTGCTGATTGCGGAGGGCGCCAAGGTGATGGAGTTCGCGTCCTGGATGCTGTTCTTCCCGGCGCTGTTCCTGGCGGCGACCCTCTTCGCCTTCAACTTCATCGGCGACGGGCTGCGCGATGCCCTCGATCCGAAGGATCGCTGAGATGACGGCCATCCTCGACGTGCGCAAACTCGACACCCGCTTCGCCGCGCCGGACGGCGAGGTGCATGCGGTGAACGACGTCTCCTTCCACATCGATCCGGGCGAGAGCGTCGGCGTGGTCGGCGAGTCGGGCTCCGGCAAGACGCAGATCTTCCTGTCCATCATGGGGCTGCTGGCCAAGAACGGCCGTGTCGGCGGCTCGGTGCGCTACCGCGGCAAGGAGATCCTCGGCCTGCCGCCGCGCGAGCTGAACAGGATCCGCGGCGTCACCATGTCGATGATTTTCCAGGACCCGATGACCTCGCTGAACCCCTATCTGCGCATTTCCAGACAGATGACCGAGGTGCTGGTGGAGCACAAGGGCATGCACGAGGCCGGCGCGCGGCGGCGCTCCATAGAGCTGCTGGACCGCGTCGGCATTCCCTCGGCCAAGGCCCGCTTCGATCTCTATCCGCACGAGTTCTCCGGCGGCATGCGCCAGAGGGTGATGATCGCCATGGCGCTGCTCTGCGAGCCGGACCTCCTGATCGCCGACGAGCCGACCACAGCGCTCGACGTCACCATCCAGGCGCAGATCCTGGAACTCATGGCGGACCTGAAGCGCGACTTCGGCACCGCCATCATCATGATCACCCACGACCTCGGCGTGGTCGCCGGGCTGTGCGACCGGGTCATGGTGATGTATGCCGGGCGCGTGGTGGAAACCGGCAGCGTGCGCGACATCTTCTACCGGCCGCAGCATCCCTATACGCTGGGCCTGCTGCGATCCATGCCGCGCATCGACAAGCATGGCGCCACGCAGTTGACCGCCATTCCCGGCCAGCCGCCCAACCTGCAGGCTCTGCCGCCCGGCTGCGTCTACCAGGAGCGCTGCCCCTTCGCCTTCGAGCGCTGCCAGGCCGACGTGCCGGCACTGCGCTCGATTGCGGCGGGGGAAGGCCCAGGAAAAGAGAGGGCCAAGGCCTGCCACCTGGAGCGCCTGGAAGAGGAGGTGCCGGCATGAGCGACGCCGCCGCCCCGCCGCTGCTTTCGGTGCGTGACCTCAAGGTGCATTTCGACATGCGCGTCGGCGGCATCTTCAGCCGGCGCCACCTGCCGCTGAAAGCGGTCGACGGCGTGAGCTTCGATCTGAAGGCTGGCGAGACCCTCGGCATCGTCGGCGAGTCCGGCTGCGGCAAGTCGACCCTCGGCCGCGCCATCCTGCGCCTCATCGAGCCGACCGGCGGCCGCGTCGTCTGGCTCGGGCAGGAGCTGTCGTCGCTCGGCGCCCAGGCGATGCGCGCCAGGCGCCAGGACATGCAGATCATCTTCCAGGATCCTCTGGCCAGCCTCAACCCGCGCATGACGGTGGGTGAGATCATCGCCGAGCCGCTGAGCACCTTCGCGCCGCGCCTCGGCCGCGAGGGCAAGAAGGCGCGGGTGAAGGAGATGATGGCCAAGGTCGGCCTGCTGCCGCAGATGATCAACCGCTACCCGCACGAGTTCTCCGGCGGCCAGTGCCAGCGCATCGGCATTGCGCGGGCCATGGTGCTGGAGCCCAAGCTGATCGTCTGCGACGAGCCGGTTTCGGCGCTGGACGTCTCGATCCGGGCGCAGATCGTGAACCTGCTGATGCGCCTGCAGCAGGAGTTCGGCCTCTCGCTGCTCTTCATCGGCCACGATCTCTCCATCGTCCGCCATATCAGTCACCGCATCATGGTGCTCTACCTGGGCCGGGTGATGGAAATCGCCGACCGCGAATCGATCTACCTGCGGGCCCGCCACCCCTACACCCAGGCGCTGATCTCCGCCGTGCCGATCCCCGATCCGGACAAGGAGCGCGCCAAGCGGCGCCTGGTGCTGCAGGGCGACCTGCCGTCACCGCTGGCGCCGCCCTCCGGCTGCGTCTTCCGCACCCGCTGCCCCAAGGCAACCAGGCTCTGCGCCGAGGAAATCCCGCTGCTGGAGGAGGACGGCACCGGCGACCTGCACCGCGTCGCCTGCCACCACTGGCGGGAGTGAGGCGCCGGCGGCCACCTTGACCGCGCCCGGTCCGGCCCCGGATACTTCCGGGAAATAACAGGGAGGACGCCGCCGCCATGACCAGGCTGACGCAGGCACAGGAAGCCATCCGGGAAAAGGCGCGCGAACTGGCCGAGACGGTCATCGCGCCGCGGGCGGCGGAGGTCGACCGCCAGGAGGTCTATCCCTGGGACAACTGCCGGGCGCTGCGCGAGGCCGGCTTCTTCGGCATGACGATTCCCAGGGAATACGGCGGCCCCGGCCTCGGCTTCCTGGAGGTGGCCCTGGTCGTCGAGGAGATGGCGCGGGTCTGCGGCGTCACCGGGCGCATCGCGGTGGAGGCCAACATGGGCGCGGTCAGCGCCATCATGGCCTACGGCAGCGCGGCCCAGAAGCAGCTCGCGGCCCGGCAAGTTCTGGCCGGCGACAAGCCGGCCATCTGCATCACCGAACCCTCGGCCGGAAGCGCCGCCACCGAGATGACGACGCGGGCCGACAAGCACGGCGACCGCTACGTGCTCAACGGCGGCAAGCACTGGATCACCGGCGGCGGCGTCTCCTGCCTGCATCTCATCTTCGCGCGGGTCTTCGAGAACGGCCTGGAGCAGGGCATCGGCGGCTTCATCGCCCTGCGCGACCCGGAAACCGGCACGCCCAAGGGCCTCAGGATCGGCCGGCGCGAGCCGACCATGGGCCTGCGCGGCATCCCGGAAACCGAGATCCTCTTCGAGGACCTGGAGATCCCGGCGGACATGCTGCTGCTGCCGCCGCAGGGCCTCAGGCGCGGCTTCGGCGCCTTGATGTCCGCCTACAACGCCCAGCGCGTCGGCGCCGCCACGGTGGCGCTCGGCATCGCCCAGGGCGCCTACGCCCAGGCGCTGGCCTACAGCGGCAAGCGCGAGCAGTTTGGCCGGCCGATCTGCGAATTCCAGGGGCTGCAGTGGATGCTGGCCGACATGGCCACGCAGCTTGCCGCGGCCCGCGCCCTCATCCACAAGGCGGCCGACTGCGGCGAAGGCTTTCCCGACGTGCTGGAGGCGGCTCAGGCCAAGGTCTTCGCCTCGGAGATGGCGATCAAGGTGACCAACGACGCCCTGCAGGTCTTCGGCGCCGCCGGCTATTCGCGCAACAACCCGCTCGAGCGCATGGTGCGCGACGCGCGCATGTTCACCATCGGCGGCGGCACCGCGCAGATCCTGCGCACGGTGATCGCCTCGCGGATTCTGGACCGCAAGTTGCCGCAGAGCCGCGACGGCTACCTCAACCTGGAGCGGGCGGGGGAGTAGGGCAGCTCTCACCGCACCCTATTCTGTTACCCGCCGGCTTGACCCGCGGGTCCATGGGGCAGCAGCGGGATCGTTGATCCCTGGATGCGCAGATCAAGTCCGCGCATGACAGTAGCGGGGTGCCCCCTCAGCTCAGCTTGCCGTGGCAGTGCTTGTATTTCTTGCCGGAGCCGCAGGGGCAGGCGGCGTTGCGCGGCGTCTTGCCCCAGGTGGCCGGATCGGCCGGGTCGAGCTCGGCGACGGCGGCGCGGCTGGTTGCCGGCTGCGCGGCCGGGCGCGCAGCCGCCGGCGGCGGCGGTGCCCCAGCACCGGCGGTGGCCCCAGAGCCGGCCAGGGCGACGTCCTGGCGGCCTTCGTGCATCTCCTGCTGCGGACGCGGCACGTTCACCTCGGCCTGGGAGGGCCGCAGCTCGATGCGGCTCAGCAGGCTGATGGTTTCCTCGCGGACCTCCGCCAGCATGGCCTCGAAGAGGTCGAAGGCCTCGCGCTTGTACTCGATCAGCGGGTCGCGCTGGCCGTAGGCGCGCAACTGCACGCCCTGGCGCAGGTGGTCGAGCGACAGCAGGTGGTCCTTCCATTGGCGGTCCAGCACCAGCAGGAGGATCTGCTTTTCCAGTCCGCGCATGACCTCCGGGCCGAAATTGGCGGTTTTGGCGGCCATGCGCTGCTTCACTGCGGCGGTGATGCGCTCCTTGATCTCCTGGTCGGCGATGCCCTCTTCCTTGGCCCAGTCCTTCACCGGCAGGTCGAGGTTGAAGAGGCGCAGCACCTCCTCATGCAGCGAGTCCGCCTGCCACTGCTCGGAATAGGCAGAGGCCGGAATGAAGCGCGACACCAGGGAGTCGATGACGTCGGCGCGCATCTCGATGACGGTCTCCTGCACGTCGACGGCGCGCATCAGGTCCTTGCGCTGCTCGAAGACCACCTTGCGCTGGTCGTTCATCACGTCGTCGTACTTCAGCAGGTACTTGCGGCCTTCGAAGTGACGGGCCTCGACCTTCTGCTGCGCCTTCTCCAGGGCCTTGTTGACCCAGGGGTGCACGATGGCCTCGCCTTCCTGCAGGCCGAGCTTCTGCAGCATCGAGTCCATGCGCTCGGAGCCGAAGATGCGCATCAGGTCGTCTTCCAGGGAAAGGAAGAACTTGGAGGCGCCGGGGTCGCCCTGGCGGCCGGCGCGGCCGCGCAGCTGGTTGTCGATGCGGCGGCTTTCGTGCCGCTCGCTGCCGACGATGAAGAGGCCGCCGGCCGCCAGCGCCTGCTGACGCGCCGTGGCGATCTCCGCCTCGATCTCGGTGATCTTGCGGGCGCGGGCCGCCTCGTCCTGGATCTCTGCGGCCTCGCGCTGGGTGCGCATCTCGAGGTTGCCGCCGAGCTGGATGTCGGTGCCGCGGCCGGCCATGTTGGTGGCGATGGTGACCGCGCCGGGCACGCCGGCCTGGGCGATGATGAAGGCTTCCTGCTCGTGGAAGCGGGCGTTGAGCACCTGGTGGGTGATGCCCTGCTGCTTCAGCGCGGCGGCGAGCATCTCCGACTTCTCGATGGACACCGTGCCGACGAGGATCGGCTGGCCGCGCTGCTGGCAGTCGCGCACCTGCTCCACCACCGCCTGGTACTTCTCGGTGGCGGTGCGATAGACCTCGTCGTCGAAGTCCTTGCGCACGGTCGGCACGTTGGTCGGGATCTCGATGACTTCCAGGCTATAGGTCTCCAGGAACTCGCCGGCCTCGGTCATGGCTGTGCCGGTCATGCCGCTGAGCTTCGGATAGAGGCGGAAGTAGTTCTGGAAGGTGATCGAGGCGAGCGTCTGGTTTTCCTGCTGGATGGTGACGCCTTCCTTGGCCTCGAGAGCCTGGTGAAGGCCCTCGGAATAGCGCCGGCCCTCCATCATGCGGCCGGTGAACTCGTCGATGATGACGACCTTGTCGTCCTTCACGATGTAGTCCGTATCGCGGCTGAACAGCGTGTGCGCGCGCAGCGCCTGGTTGGCGTGGTGCAGCAGGGAGACGTTCTCGATGTCGAACAGGCCGCCTTCCTCGATCAGTCCGGCTTCGCGCAGCAGCTCTTCCATGTGCTCGGTGCCGCTCTCGGTGAAGGTGACGGAGCGCGCCTTCTCGTCCTTCTCGTAGTCTTCCGCGACAAGCTGCGGCATCAGCTTGTTCACCGCCACGTAGGAGGCCGAGGAGTCTTCGGCCGGGCCGGAGATGATCAGCGGCGTGCGCGCCTCGTCGATGAGGATGGAGTCGACCTCGTCGACGATGGCGAAGTTGAACTCGCGCTGGACCATGTCCTCCAGGCGGAACTTCATGTTGTCGCGCAGGTAGTCGAAGCCGAATTCGTTGTTGGTGCCGTAGGTCACGTCGGCGGCGTAGGCGGCCCGGCGCTGGTCCTCGCTGAGGCCGTGCAGGATGCAGCCGACGGAGAGGCCGAGGAAGCGGTAGATCTCGCCCATCCAGGCGGCGTCGCGGCGAGCCAGGTAGTCGTTGACCGTGACGACATGGACGCCCTTGCGGGAGAGAGCGTTCAGATAGACCGCCAGGGTGGCCACCAGGGTCTTGCCTTCGCCGGTCTTCATCTCGGCGATTCTGCCCTGGTGCAGCACCATGCCGCCGATCAACTGCACGTCGTAGTGGCGCTGGCCGAGGGTGCGCTTGGCGGCCTCGCGCACCGTGGCGAAAGCATCGGGCAGGATGTCGTCCAGGCTTTCGCCCTGGGCGAGACGATCGCGCAGTTCCGCCGTGCGGGCGCGCAGGGCCTCGTCGCTCAGATCCTGTAGGGCGGGTTCCAGCGCATTGATCGCCGCGACGGTCGGGTTCAGACCCTTCAGGAACCGGTCGTTGGCAGAGCCAAACAGCCGCTTGGCGAGCACGCCGAACATGCGAGATCCTTAAGTTTTCTAGAGTGGCCGCCGGAGCGTCTTTTCACGTGGTGTGACACATAGGGCCCCCGGGTTGGGCTGTCAACGATGCTGCCCGGTGGGAAAGGGGGGTCCGCAGTCCCCCTCCGGGAACCCGTCGGACCAGGATTATCCCCGGTTTCCGGTCTCCGTTTGGCCCCTTGTGATATGGCCCGTGCCATGCATGATGCGTAGCCATGACGGCACGGGAACACAACGGGACCGAAGGTCTCCGCCGGCGGGCTCAGTGGCCCGCGCGGATGGCGATTCTGCTCGGATTCTGGCTGCTGGCGGCCGCCACCGCGCTGTCCCTCGCGCAACCCTTGCAGGCCCAGGCGGCGGAGCGGCTGGCTGGCGTTCCGGGCAGCGTGACCCTCGCCCAAAGTGGCACTGCGGAGGGCACCGACCTGCCGCCGCCCGAACTGCCGGCCGCCGGTGCGGCGCCCAGCGGCCCGGAGGTCGCCCGGCTGAAGGAAGCCTTCCAGCAGATGAACGTCCAAAACCCGGTGGTGGCGCGGGTCAACGGGCAGGAGATTCGCTGGGCGGAGGTGGTGGCCACGGCCGACGATCTGCCCGCGCAGTACCGCGAACAGATCGAATCGGTCTTCCCGGCATTGCTCGACCGTCTGGTCGATCTGCGGCTGCTCGCCGATGCCGCCCGCGCCGAGGGCCTCGACAACGACCCCGCGGTGGCAAAGCGCGTCGCCGCCTTCGAGGACCGCGTCCTGTCCAGCAGCTTGCTGGAGCGCCACCTGACGGAGAGAGTCACCACCGCGGCGCTGCGCGAGCGCTACGACGTCCTGGTGGCGGCGCGCCGCGGCGACCGAGAGATCCGCACGCGGCACATCCTGCTCGACAGCGAAGCGGCGGCGGCGGCCGTGATCGCCCGGCTCGACCAGGGCGAGGTCTTCATCTCCCTGGCCAGCGAACTGTCCGCGGGGCCCTCCGCGGCGCGGGGCGGCGATCTCGGCTACTTCCTGCCCAGCCGCATGGCGCCGGCCTTTGCCGACGCAGCCGTGGCGCTGGAGCCCGGCGAATACACGCGGGTGCCGGTCGAGACCGAATTCGGCTGGCACGTGATCCTGCTGGTCGACCGCCGTGCCGACAACACTCCTTCCTTCCTCGACATGCAGGACCAGCTGCGCGAAGAGGCAACCAAGACGGCCGTCG
This sequence comes from Kiloniellaceae bacterium, assembly GCA_009377535.1. Classification (GTDB taxonomy): domain Bacteria; phylum Pseudomonadota; class Alphaproteobacteria; order Kiloniellales; family Kiloniellaceae; genus Pelagibius. The sequence continues at coordinate 30,221 of WHTV01000002.1, read as the reverse complement.
ACCGGCTGCTGCTCTCTCTGCGCCATCAGGCCGCGTTGGAGATGTTCCCTGAAGACGCCGGCGCCGGCAGGCTGGAGGGAGCGCAGTGACGCGCCGCCGCAGCCTTCGGTACGATCCCGCAGCCTGCCTAAGGATCGGCGCAATTCGCGGCTATCCACGGCGCGAAGCCACCCCCTATTCCGTTGCGCAGTGACGTCCCCGAAGGGGGCGCTGCGCCCCGCAAGGAGAAATGCCCCATGATGAAGAAGCCTTTCGCCGCCGCCCTGCTGGTCGCCGGCCTGGCCGTGGCCTCCGGCCCGGTTCTCGGCCAGGACAGCACCGCCCAGGATAAGGCGACCCAGGATACGGCGAGCCAGGACTCCCCCGAAGGCGAGGTGATCGCCGTCGTGAACGGCCAGAACATCTACGAGTCGGATCTCATGGCCTTCATCCAGCAATTGCCGCCGCAGCTGCAGTCTCAGGTGCAGATGCTGATGCCGCAGATCCTCGATCAGCTGGTGAACAATGCACTGACCACCGAGGCGGGTCGCTCGGCCGGGCTCGCCGACGATGGCGAGGTGCAGAAGCGGGTCGCCAAGATCGAGGACCTCATCATCGGCCAGACCTATCTGCAGCGCGCCATCGATGCGCAAGTGACCGACGAGGCGCTGGAGAGTGCCTACCAGAAGCACCTCGAGGAGAACCCGCCGCAGCGTCAGCTCAAGGCCCGTCACATCCTGGTGGAGACCGAGGAGCAGGCGCAGGAAGTCATTGCCGAGCTCGACGGCGGCGCCGACTTCGCCGAGCTGGCCAAGGAGCGTTCGACCGGGCCCAGCGGCCCCAAGGGCGGCGAACTGCCGCCCTTCAAGGCCGGCGAGATGGTGCCCGCTTTCTCCGAAGCGGCCTTCGCCATGGAGGTCGGCACTCACTCGAAGGAGCCGGTGCAGACGCAGTTCGGCTATCATGTCATCAAGGTGGAGGACAGCACCTTGGCCGAACCGCCGGCCAAGGCCGAGGTCGAGCAGCAGCTCCGCGGCGAGTTGGAGCAGGCAGCCGCCGCGGCCGTCTACGACGAGCTGCGCGCGGACGCGGAGGTCGACATCCGCTTCGGCAAGGCCGAAGAGGGCGAAGCGCCCGCCGGCGAAGCGCCCGCCGGCGAGGAGCCGCCGGCGCCGACCGGCAATTAGGGCAGTCGGTTCAGGGATCCGCTGCTCTCCTTCGAGAGCGCGGTCCCTTTGCTGTTGCTGGCGTAGCCAAACGATCTGTCGGGGGTTTCTTCTGTGGCTGTGACGCGCTCTCCCTTGGCGCCCAGGCGCTTTCCCAAGCTGCCGGCGATCGCCGGCCTCAGCTTCGCCACCGCGGCCTGCGGCATCAAGTACAAGGGGCGGACAGATGTCTGCCTCATGGTGCTCGATCCCGGCAGCACCGTCGCGGGGGTGCTGACCCGCTCCAAGACCGCCTCGGCGCCGGTCGAATGGTGCCGCGCCCAGCTGCCGCATGGCCGCGCGCGCGCCATCATCGTCAACTCCGGCAACGCCAATGCCTTCACCGGCAAGACCGGTGAAACCTCCGTGCGCCGTGTCGTCGACGCGGTGGCTGCCGGCCTCGGCTGCCGGCCGCAGGACGTGTTGGCCGCCTCCACCGGGGTCATCGGCCAGCCGCTGCCGACCGAGAAAGTGCTGAAGACGGTGGCGGGCCTGCCGGCGAAGCTGCTGGCGGACGACTGGAAGGGCGCGGCGGCGGCCATCATGACCACCGACACCTATCCCAAGGGGGCGGTGCGCCGCACCGAGATCGGCGGCAAGCCGGTGACCATCGCCGGCATCGCCAAGGGTTCCGGCATGATCGCGCCTGACATGGCGACCATGCTGTCCTTCGCCTTCACCGACGCGCGCCTGCCGAGCGAGGTGCTGCAGACCCTGCTGCGGCAAGCCGTCGACAAGTCCTTCAACTGCATCACCGTGGACGGCGACACCTCGACCAGCGACACCCTGCTGCTCGGCGCCACCGGCAAGGCAAGGCATCCGCGCATCAGCGAGGCCCGCGATCCGCGGCTGGCGGCGTTTCGCGAAGCCCTCGAGGACCTGTTGCGCGACCTCGCCCAGCAGGTGGTGCGCGACGGCGAGGGCGCCAGCAAGTTCATCACCATCAACGTGCGCGGTGCCGCTTCGCGCAACGCGGCGCGGCGCGTCGGCCTCGCCATCGCCAATTCGCCCCTGGTCAAGACCGCCATCGCCGGCGAGGACGCCAACTGGGGGCGCATCGTCATGGCCGTCGGCAAGGCCGGTGAGCGGGCCGACCGCGACCGCCTGTCGATCGCCATCGGCGGGGTGCGGGTGGCCGAGCGCGGCGAAGTGGTGCCGGGCTACGACGAGGCGCCGGTGGCCGAACACATGAAGGGCAGCGACATCGACATCGACGTCGATCTCGGCATCGGCCGCGGCAAGGCCACGGTGTGGACCTGCGACCTCACCCACGGCTACATCTCGATCAACGCAGACTATCGGAGCTAGCGGGTTGGCAGCAGGCCAAGGCGAAGCCGACTCCGGCTGCTGGCGCGAGGACGCGCGCGGCGAAAGCGGCAAGGCGATCCTCCTGGTCGCTGCCGCCGCGCTGGTCGACATCGACGGCCGGGTGCTGATAGCCGAGCGCCCCGAGGGCCGCTCGATGGCCGGTCTCTGGGAGTTTCCCGGCGGCAAGGTGCACGACGGCGAAACCCCCGAGTCGGCCTTGGTGCGCGAGCTGCACGAAGAACTCGGCATCGACACGCGGCAGAGCTGCCTGGCGCCGATCGCCTTTGCCTCCCACGCCTACGAGGATTTCCACCTGCTCATGCCGCTGTTCGCCTGCCGGGCCTGGCGGGGCCAGCCCGAGGGACGCGAAGGCCAGCGCCTGGCCTGGGTAAGACCGGCCCGCCTGGCCGACTACCCCATGCCGCCGGCCGATGTGCCGCTGGTCGCCTTGCTGCGCGATCTCCTTTAAATTTACCCCTGCGGCGGCGAATTTCCGCGGAAGACCGGGGATTTGCGACATTCCCGGGAAGGGGAGCAGAAACCTTGCTACTGCCGGTTGCTGGACTGTAGAATGAGGTTTGGAAAAAGCTTTTCGTTATTTTTCTTTGATGTTTTTTCGTAAGGCCCGTGTCCACGCTCATTAGCCGTAACATCACGCTCGGGGATCGGCGGACGAGTATCCGGCTGGAGCCCGAGATGTGGGACGCCTTGAATGAAATCTCCGCGCGAGAGGGACGCAGCGTCCACGACATCTGCGCGGAAATCGACCGCCAGCGCAGCCAGTCCGGTCTGACCGCCGGCGTGCGGGTCTACATCCTCGGCTATTTCCGTGACGCGGCCACGGAAGAAGGGCATGCCGCCGCCGCTGCCCGGCGCCGTGCTATCCGCGGCGCTGCCTCATAGAGCCTTCAGTCCTTCGCCTTCTTGATGCCGTCGGGCGTCTCGCCGGCCGAGTGCTCGGCGCTGTCGAGGGCCTCGGCGAGGCGGGCCTGCGCGCTGCCCGGCCTCAGCGCGCGCGGCTGCGAGGCATGCGGTGCCCAGCCGGTGAGGTAGAGGATCTCGAAGGTGGCCGGAATGCGGCCGGCGGCATCGGCGTGGATCTCTTCATAGATCGCGGCAGCGCGCAGCAGGGTGGCGCGCCTCGACATGCCGTGCCGACGGTTGCGGTCGGCGCCGCTTTCGCCCATGCCTCTCAGGTCGCGCATCAGCGCCAGGGCCGAGGGGTAGGTGACGGTAAGGCTGTCGATGTCGACCACCGGCAGCGCGAAGCCGGCGCGTTGCAGCAGGCCGCCCATGTCGCGGACATCGGCGAAGGGCGAGATGCGCGGGCTGACGCCGTCCTCGATCTCCATCTCCGCCCGCATCAGGGCGTCGCGCAGCTCCTTCAGGCTGTCGCCGCCGATCATGGCGGCGAGCAGCAACCCGTCGGGCTTCAGCGCACGGCCGATCTGCAGCAGGCTGCCCGGCAGGTCGTTTACCCAATGCAGGCTGAGCACCGACAGCACGAGGTCGAGAGAGGCCGCGGCGAAGGGCAGCGCCTCCTCGTCGGCGGCCAGGGCCAGGCCGCTGCGTGCGGCGGCCAGGCGGGTCATCGCCGGCGAGAGGTCGGCCTGGACCAGCGTCTCGATGCCGCCGCGCCCGCCCAGCCGCTCCGCCACGACGCCGTGATGGCAGCCGAGATCCAACGCCAAGGGAAATCCGCGACGGATGTCTTCCAGCCGGTCGAGCAGGCGCTCGGCCACCTCGCGGATCAGGAAGTCGTGATCGGCGATGCCGGCGGCGGCGCGCTCGCGATGGCGTCGCAGGATGCGCCGGTCGAAGATCTCACGCATCTCGTTCATCGCCGCACTATGACGTGGTCGGCCCGGCGCGAAAAGACCGCGCCGATTGACCGGCGCGGTGCGCCCGGCGAGGATCGCGGATGACGCCGGAAACCGCAGAGACCCTCGCCGCGCGGCTGCACCCCCTGCAGCGCATCCTCGACCTGCTGCTGCCGCCGCGCTGTCTTGCCTGCGGCGACGTGGTGGAGCGCCAGGGCATGCTCTGCGCGCCCTGCTGGGCGGCCATCACCTTCGTCGCGGACCCGCTGTGCCGGTGCTGCGGCCTGCCCTTTGCCTTTGATCCGGAGAGCGACGCCGACAGCCCCGGCGGCGAGGGATTCGCGTGCGGCGCCTGCCTGGCCGAGCCGCCGCCGTTCCAGCGGGCGCGCGCGGTGATGCGCTACGACGACGCCAGCCGGCCGCTGCTGCTCGGCTTCAAGCACGGCGACCGCACCGAAGCGGCGCCGCCGTTTGCGGCCTGGATGGCGCGCAGCGGCGCCGAACTGCTGGCCGAAGCGGAGGTGATTGCGCCGGTCCCCCTGCACTGGCGCCGCCTGGTCGCGCGACGCTACAACCAGGCAGCCCTGCTGAGCCGCTCCCTGGCCGGCCTTGGCGGTGCTCCCGCGCTGCCCGACCTGCTGCTGCGGCGCCGGGCGACGCCCTCCCAGGGCCGGCTCAGCCGGGTCGAGCGCCAGCGCAACGTCGCCGGCGCCTTCGCCGTCAACCCGCGCCGCGCGGCGGCGCTGCAGGGCCGCCGCCTGCTGCTGATCGACGACGTGATGACCACCGGGGCAACGGTTTCCGCTTGTGCCCGCGCCGCCCTCAAGGCCGGGGCCTCGGCCGTCGACGTGCTGGTGCTGGCCCGCGCCCTGCGGGATTGAGCGCGCCGCCGCCAGCCTTGCCCGCTACTGGACATTGCCCCGCCGCGTCCCCAAATTGACGATTGGGCGCAGGATGAAACGTGGAAATGGCCGCTAAGTCATGGTGAGTGTTGAAGTCTATTCGAGCATGCTCTGCGGGTTCTGCTACAGGGCCAAGAAGCTGCTGGAGCGAAAGGGCGTCGCCTTCACCGAGATCGACCTCATGGTGCATCCGTCGCGCCGCGTCGAGATGGTCGAACGCAGCGGCGGGCGCACCTCGGTGCCGCAGATTTTCATCGGCGGCCGCCACATCGGCGGCTGCGACGAGCTCTTCGCCCTCGAAGCCAGCAAGAAGCTCGACAGCCTGCTGCAGCCGGCCGGCTGAGCGGCTAGCCCGGTCCGGGCGCCCGCGCACAAATCCGCTGGACCGCTGCCGGGCGCGGCTGGTCCACGACGAGGTCTTCGTAAGCGACGATCCTCAAGCGGTCGAGAAAGGCGCGCAGCAGTTCTCCTTCCTGCAACAGAAAATCCGGGTTGCTCGGCTTGCCGAAGCGCTCGTTGCCTCTGGCGAAAGTCTCGTAGATGAGGACGCCGCCGGAGGCCAGCGCCGTGGCCAGCGGCCCGAACAGCGGCCGGTGCAGATAGTTGGTCACCACGATGCCGCCGAAGCGGCGCCGGAAGAAGTCCGGCGTGACGCCGCCTTCCAGGTCGCAGGCGAGGCTTTCCAGCCGCGGGTGACGTGCAAGCTCGCCCAGTCGCGCGAGGTCGCGGTCGACCGCCAGCACCGGATGGCCGCGTTCGAGGAAGAGCCGGCTGTGGCGGCCACTGCCACAGGCGAGGTCGAGGACCGGGGCAGCGGGCGGCACCAGCGGCGCGAAGCGCGCTACCCAGGGGGAGGCGCCGGCGGGGCCGTGGCCGGCGTCCGGCAACCCTGCGGCACTTTGACTATCGGCTGGATTCACCCTATTTGTTTTCCTGTAGCTGTCACCGAAGCGTCCCGTCTGCGCCAAGCCTCGGTGGCTCCGTTAGGAGAAGTCCTCGACCGCCATGATCGTCTTCGATCTCAAGTGCCGTAAGGACCACGTCTTCGAGGCGTGGTTTCCCGACAGCGCCAGCTTCGCCGAGCAGGTCGAAGCCGGCAAGGTGCTTTGCCCGGTCTGCGGCAGCAGGAAGGTGGCCAAGGCGCTGATGGCGCCGAACGTGACCAAGTCCAAGGGCCGCGAGGCGGTCCAGCCGCCCCAGGGCGCCGCCCCCGCGGAGGCCGGAGTGGCCGTCGCCGAGACTGCGAAGGCCGGCGAGCTGCGTCGGATGCTGCGCGAGCTGCGCAGCCATGTGGAGAGCAACTGCGACTACGTCGGCAGCGCCTTCGCCGAGGAAGCCCGCAAGATCCACTACGGCGAAACCGATTCCCGCGGCATCTACGGCGAGACCTCCGACGAGGAAGCCAGGGCGCTGAAGGACGAGGGCATCGACGTCGCTCGTGTCCCCTGGCTGCCGCGCGAAAACTCCTAGCCGGCGGCCGCCGGTCTTGCCGCTACCATCATGTAGTTGACGTCCAGATCGTGCGGCGCGAGGCGCCAGCTGTCGGTCAGCGGATTGTAGGCGACGCCCGTCAGTTCCTCGACCTCGAGGCCGGCGCCGCGCAGCTTGCCCGCCAACTCCGAGGGCCGCCGGAAGCGCCGCCAGTCATGGGTGCCGCGCGGCAGCCAACGCAGCAGGTATTCGGCGCCGACAATGGCCAGCAAGAACGCCTTGGGCGTGCGGTTGAGGGTCGCCAGGATCAACAGCCCACCGGGTCGCACCAGGGCCGCCGAGGCGGCCAGGAAAGAGCCGACGTCGGCGACGTGCTCCACCACTTCCATGATGAGAACGGCGTCGTAGCGGGTCGCGCCCTCGGCCAGGGCCTCGACGCTGCCGTGGCGGTAGTCGATGGCAAGGCCGACCTCCTCGGCATGCAGCGCGGCCACCTTGATATTCTGCTCGGCCGCATCGAGGCCGGTCACCTCGGCGCCGAGGCGCGCCAGAGGCTCCGACAGCAGGCCACCGCCGCAGCCGACGTCCAGCAGCTTCAGCCCTTTCAGCGGCGCGTCCGCCTTGGCGTCCCGTCCGAAGCGCACGCAAAGGCGGTCGCGGAGGAAGGCGAGGCGTACCGGATTGAAGCGGTGCAGCGGACGGAACTTGCCCTCCGGATCCCACCAGGCTTGCGCCATGGCGGCGAACTTGGCGATTTCCGCCTCGTCGATGCTGGCGGCGTCCACGCGCTGATCGGCCTGTCCCATGGCTGTTCGCCTCAATTTCCCGGTGGTTTCCGGCCGCCCGCGCCCTTGCACTGCGGCATCGCTAAGAGTATGGATAGCCGCCGCTTTCCGGGCAACCGCCCAGGCGCGGCGGGGGAAGTTTTGCCGACCCGGCGCTGGCAAGAAAAGAAATCGCAGCAAGGCTGAAAGACGTCGATGGCCCGCATCGTGATGAAATTCGGGGGAACCTCGGTTGCCGACCTGCGGCGGATCCGCCGCGCAGCGGCAAGGGTGAAGGTCGAGGTCGAGGCCGGCAACGACGTGGCCGTGGTGGTCTCCGCCATGGCCGGGGTCACCAATGCCATGGTCCAGTTAGTGAGCGACGCCGCGAGCCTGGCCGACCTGCGCGAATACGACGTGGTGGTCTCCTCGGGCGAGCAGGTCACCTCCGGCCTGCTGGCCGTGGTGCTGCAGTCCATGGGGGTATCGGCGCGTTCCTGGATGGGCTGGCAGATCCCGGTGCGTACCGACGATGCCCACGGCTCCGCCCGCATCGAGGCCATCGAGGTGCAGGAGATGCTGCGCCGCTTCGGCGAGGGCCAGGTGGCGGTGGTCGCCGGCTTCCAGGGCATCGATCCCCAGGGCCGCATCACCACGCTGGGGCGCGGCGGCTCCGACACCTCGGCGGTGGCGCTGGCCGCCGCCCTGCAGGCTGATCGCTGCGACATCTACACCGATGTGGACGGCGTCTATACCACCGATCCGCGGATCGTTGCCAAGGCCCGCAAGCTGGATAGAATCACCTACGAGGAGATGCTGGAGATGGCCTCCCAGGGGGCCAAGGTCCTGCAGACCCGTTCGGTTGAGATGGCCATGAAGCACCACGTGCGCATTCAGGTGCTGTCCAGCTTCGAAGATACGCCCGGAACTCTAGTCGTCGACGAGGATGAGATCGTGGAACAAGCTCTGGTCAGCGGCATTGCCTACAGCCGCGACGAAGCCAAGATCACGCTGCTGCGCGTACTCGATCAGCCGGGCGTGGCGGCCAAGATCTTCGGTCCCCTGGCCGAGGCGGCGATCAACGTGGACATGATCGTGCAGAACGTCTCCGCCGAGACCGAGCGCACCGATCTGACCTTCACCGTCGGCAAATCCGAGCTGGAGCGTGCCGTGGCGGTGCTGCGCGCGCGCCAGGAAGAACTGGGTTTTGTCGAGCTGCTGTCCGATCCCAACGTGGTCAAGGTCTCGGTGATCGGCGTCGGCATGCGCAGCCATGCCGGCGTCGCCCAGCAGATGTTCACCGCGCTGGCCGAGCGCGGCATCAACATCCAGGTGATCTCGACCTCCGAGATCAAGGTCTCCGTGCTCATCGCCGAGGAGTACACCGAACTCGCCCTGCGCGGCCTGCACACCGCCTACGGCCTGGATGCGGCTTAGGACGATGACATGCCACGGGTGATCCGGCGGGGGCCCGGGGCGTGAGCGCGCCCCCGGGCATGGATCACGGCTGGGCGGGATCGCGCCGCTTGCTTCGCCTGCTGCGCGACCTGATGAAGGGCAGCGGCTCCAGCCAGGCGCGGCTCGACCAGGTGGTCGACCTGATCGCCCAGGACATCGTCGCCGAAGTCTGCTCGATCTACCTGCTGCGCAGCGGCGACGTGCTGGAGCTCTTCGCCACCAAGGGCCTGAAGCCGGCCGCCGTGCACAAGACGCGCATGCGGATCAACCAGGGCCTGGTCGGCCTGATTGCCGCACAGGCGCGCTCGGTCGCCCTGGCCGACGCCCAGAGTCATCCCAACTTCGCCTACTTCCCGGAAACCGGCGAGGAGGTCTACCAATCGCTGATGGGTGTGCCGATCATGCGCGGCGGCCGGGTGCTCGGCGTCCTGGTGGTGCAGAACCGGATCCAGCGCAACTACACGGAAGAAGAGGTCGAAGCCCTCGAGACCGTCGCCATGGTGCTGGCGGAGATGCTGACTGGCGACCGCCTGCTCGACGCGTCGGCGGGCACCTCGGGGACGCCCGGGGGCGACATGCCGGCACGCCTCAGCGGCATTGTGCTGAACGAGGGCATTGCCATCGGCACCGCCGTGCCGCACCAGCGCGGCATCGTCATCACCCAGGTCGTGGCGGAGGATCCGGAAGCCGAGCTCGTGCGCCTCGACGGGGCCCTCGGCGAGATGCGCGACGCGCTCGACATCATGTTCGCGCGCAGCGAAGTGGCCCGCGCCGGCGAGCACCGCGAAGTGCTGGAAACCTACCGCATGTTCGCCGACGACCGCGGCTGGCTCAGGCGCATGCACGACGCCGTGCACGGCGGTCTGACGGCCGAGGCGGCGGTGCAGAAGATTCAAAACGAAACCCGTGCGCGCATGATCGCGATCAAGGACCCCTACCTGCGCGCGCGCCTGGCCGACCTCGACGACCTGGGCAACCGGCTGCTGCACCACCTGCTGGGCCTGGAGGCGAAGCGCGAGGAGAACCTGCCGCAGGACATGGTGCTGATCGCCTCGGACCTCGGCCCGGCGGAACTGCTCGACTACGACCAGAGCCGGCTGCGCGCCGTCGTGCTGGAGCACAGTGCGCCGACATCCCACGTGGCCATCGTCGCCCGCGCCCTGCAGATCCCCATGATCGGGCGCTGCCCGGGCATCGGCACCGAGGCGCGTGAGGGCGACCGGGTGATCGTCGACGGGGAGACCGGCCAGGTGCTGCTGCGGCCCAGCGGGGCGGTGCTGGCCGGCTTCGCCGAGAGCATCGTTGCCAAGGAGCGCCAGCGGCAGGCCTTCCGCGCGGTGCGCGGCCTGCCGTCGGTCAGCCGCGACGGCGCGGCCGTTTCCCTCCTGATCAATGCGGGGTTGATGATCGACCTGCCGCACCTGCAAGACGGTGGCGTCGAGGGCATCGGGCTGTACCGCACCGAAGTGCCTTTCATGATCCGCGACTCCTTTCCGGACGTGTCCACCCAGACGGAGATCTACAGCCGCATCCTCGACGCCGCGGCCGGCAAGCCGGTCGTGTTCCGCACCCTCGATGTCGGCGGCGACAAGGTGCTGCCCTATTGGCGCGGCGACGGCGAGGCGAACCCGGCGATGGGCTGGCGGGCCATCCGCATCGGCCTCGACCGGCCGGCGCTGCTGCGCCGCCAGCTGCGCGCCCTGCTGCACGCTGCGGCGGGGCGCAGCCTTTCCGTCATGTTCCCCATGGTCAGCGATGTCGCCGAGTTCGAGGCGGCCAAGGCGCTGCTGCAGCGCGAGATCGAGCGCGAGAGGGCCTTCGGGGACCGCCTGCCGGCGGAAATCCGGGTCGGCGCCATGCTGGAAGTGCCGGCCTTGGCCTTGCAGCTGACGCAGCTGCTGCCGCGCTGCGACTTCGTTTCCCTCGGCACCAACGACCTGGTGCAGTTCCTCTTCGCGGCGGACCGCGGCAATCCGCGGCTGGCGCGGCGCTACGACGTGCTGTCGCCGGCGGTGCTCACCTTTATCCACCGCATCGCCTCCCAGGCGGCCGAGCAGGGAGTGCCGCTGACGGCCTGCGGAGAGATGGCCGGCCACCCGCTGGAGGCCATGGCGCTGATCGGCTGCGGCCTGCGGCGCCTCTCGATGGCGCCACAGGCAGTCGACCAGGTGAAAACCATGCTGCGCGGGCTTGACGTCGCCTCTCTGCAGGGCTTCATCAATCAATTATTAACTTTGCCGGATCACAGTATCCGCGAGCAGTTAAGGTCATATGCGTCGGATCACGACGTGACGATCTAACGCGTTGCTGCGGCAGAGCGAAAATTGTTAAATAGCCTGGTAAATGGCGCCGGCGAAGATGTCGACCTTCCGCAGTGATCGCGCAAAGCGCTGAATCGAGTGCGCATGATCGCGACGCGGCCTGACCGCTTGGCGGCCCTGTTCGCCTGAAGGCGTCGTTTCCAGTCCGGAAGATGTGAGATCCCGTGGCCCACCCTTTGAAGAAGAGCGAACATAAGCGCGAAGAGCCCAAGCTCGGGGAACCGAAGCTGGTGCAGATTGACGGCCCTTCGGAGATTCCCATCGCGCAGAAGCTGGTCGGCGAAAGCGTTGCCGATACGCTGATTCGCGCACGCCAGCAACTCGGCCATGACCTGCGGTCGATCGCCGGGGTGCTCTGTATCCGCTATTCCTACCTCGACGCCATCGAGCGCGGCCAGTACGAGAATCTCCCCGGGCCCGCCTATGCCATTGGCTTCGTGCGGACCTACGCGGACTATCTGGGCCTGGACGGCGACCAGATCGTCGATCGCTTCAAGAGCGAGGTCGCAGGCCTCGACAGCCAGACAAAGCTGCATTTCCCGACACCGGCGCCGGAAGGCAAGATGCCCGGTGGCGCGGTTTTCCTGGTCGCGGCGCTGCTTTTCGCCGGCGCCTACGGCATCTGGTTCTATCTCTCCAACAACGGCGAAAACCTGGGCGACCTGGTCGCCCCCGTGCCCGAGCAGTTGCAGGAATTGGTCGAGGGCGCCACCACGGCTGCCGAGGACGCCCGCCCGGCCGCTCCGGAGCCTGCCGCTCCCGCCAGCGCGACACCACAGGCTCCGGTCGAGCCGGCGCGGCCGGCCAGCGAGCGGACCGAGACCGGTGCCGCGGCACCGGCAGCGACCCAGCCCGGGCGCGCGGCCGCCAGCGATGCGCCGCCGGCTGCTGCGACACCCATGACGTCCACCGCGGCGCCGCAAGGCGAGGCGCCGGCCGCGCCACAGGCCGGTGGCGCCACGCCCGTGCAGGCCCCGCCTGCCGCCGCGCCCCAGGGCAGTTCCGTGCCGCAGGACGGCATGGGGCGGCGCCCGCAGAACGCGCAGGCGGCCGGATCTGCGCTTGCGCCGGCCACAGCAGCCGCCGACCAGCAGGCCGCCGTGCCCCCCGCCGGGGCAGCGGCCGGCGAAACGTCCGCCGCGGAGTCGCCGGCGAGCGAAGCCGCCAGCCCCAGCGAACCCTATTCCATCCCCGCGGCGCCGGAGAGCGATACCTCGGCGACGGCCTTCCTGCGCAATCATCAGCCGACCGTCTACGGCGAGGAAAACGGCGACGCGCGCGTCGTCTTGAAGGCCAACCAGGATGCCTGGGTGCAGGTGCGCGACCGCGAGGGCAACCTGCTGCTGACCCGCGTGCTGCGCGTCGGCGACAGCTACAAAGTGCCCAACCAGGCCGACCTTACCCTGCTGACCGGCAATGCCGGTGGCCTGGAAATCAGCGTCGATGGCTCTGCGCTGCCCGCCTTGGGGCCGGTAGGGGCGGTGCGCCGCAACATTCCCCTCGATCCCGAGGCGCTGAGCGGCGGGGCCGGCCGCCAGCCCTGAAGCTGCCGCCCTGCCGGTCGCTTCCCGGCCTTAGTCTTGAAGTTTCCGCCATTTCGGCGCATCTTGCGCGCGCATGCCCGCCCGACCGTCATCGCCGGCCGGGGGGAACTACTTGAAAGCAGTCCAAACGGCCCTGACATAGTCGCCCAGAGGCGATTGGACCGTCCCGGAGGGGACGTCGGCCCGGCGGATCTTAGGACAGCAAGGCATGAGCGTTCGCCCTTATCGCGACATTTTCCGGCGCAAGTCGCGCCAGATCCACGTCGGCAAGGTGCCGGTGGGCGGCGATGCGCCGATCAGCGTCCAGTCCATGACCAATACGCTGACGACGGATATCCAGGGCACCATCGACCAGGTGCGCGCGCTGGAGATCGCGGGCGCCGACATCGTGCGGATTTCCTGTCCCGATGAAGAGTCCACCGCGGCGCTGAAGAAGATCGTCCCGGAAGTCACCGTCCCGATCGTCGCCGACATTCATTTCCACTACCGCCGCGGCATCGAGGCGGCGGAAGCGGGGGCTGCCTGCCTGCGCATCAACCCCGGCAACATCGGCTCGCGCGAGCGCGTGCGCGAGGTGGTCAAGGCGGCGCGCGACAACAACTGCTCCATGCGCATCGGCGTGAATGCCGGCTCGCTGGAGAAGGAGCTGCTGGAGCGCTACGGCGAGCCCTGTCCCGAGGCCATGGTGGAAAGCGCGCTGAACCACGCGCGCATCCTGGAGGAGGAGGACTTCTTCGAGTTCAAGATCTCCTGCAAGGCCTCCGACGTGTTCCTCGCGGCGGCCGCCTATACCGCCCTGGCGGATGCCTGCGACTACCCGCTGCACCTCGGCGTCACCGAAGCCGGCGGCCTGCGCAGCGGCACCATCAAGTCGTCCATCGGCATGGGCAACCTGCTGTGGGCCGGCATCGGCGACACCATCCGCGTGTCGCTCTCGGCCGACCCGGTGGAGGAGGTCAAGGTCGGCTTCGACATCCTGAAGTCGCTCGGCCTGCGCCACCGCGGCGTCAACGTGATTTCCTGCCCATCCTGCGCACGCCAGCAGTTCCAGGTCATCAAGACCGTCGAAGTGCTGGAGCAGCGCCTCGCCCACATCACCACGCCCTTGACGGTTTCCGTGATCGGTTGCGTGGTGAACGGCCCGGGCGAGGCCCTGATGACCGATGTCGGCTTCGCGGGCGGCGGGCGCGGCACCCACCAGGTCTACCTGAACGGCCTGCCCGACCATCGCCTGAAGGACGACAATATCGTCGACCACCTGGTCGAGCTGGTCGAAGCCAAGGCGGCCGAGATCGAGGCTGCCAAGGCCGCAGAAGAAGCAGCCGCCGAGAGCGGCGCGACCGGCGGCAAAATCACCGCCGCCGCTTCCTGACCCGCCCCTTCCGGAGCCCTTTCCCCGTGAACAGCCTGCAGCCCGTCAGGGGCACCCGCGACATATTGCCCGACGAGATGCGCCGCCACCGCGTGGTGATCGAGACGGCGCGCGCGGTGGCGGCGCGCTACGGCTATCACGAGATGGCGACACCGGTCTTCGAGTTCACCGAGGTGTTCAAGCGCACACTCGGGGAAACCTCCGACGTGGTGACCAAGGAGATGTACACCTTCGCGATCGGCGAAGGCGAGCAGGTCACGCTGCGGCCGGAGGCGACGGCCGGCGTGGCGCGCGCGCTGATCTCCGGCGGACTGACGCAGAGTCTGCCGCTGAAAGTATTCTACAATGGCCCGATGTTCCGCCATGAGCGGCCGCAGAAGGGCCGCTACCGACAGTTCCACCAGATCGACGTCGAGCTGCTGGGTGTCGCCGAGCCGCTGGCCGACGTCGAGATCATCGCGCTCGGCGCCGACATCCTGGCTGCGCTCGGCCTCGGCCAGCACACCACGCTCGAGCTGAACACCCTGGGCGACCCGGAGAGCCGCAAGGCCTACCGCGCGGCGCTGGTCGAGTACTTCTCCGCCTACCGCGACGAGCTGTCGGACGACAGCCGCGACCGCCTGACCCGCAATCCGCTGCGCATCCTCGATTCCAAGGATAAGGGCGACCGCCAGCTGATCGAGCACGCGCCGCTGTTCGGCGACTATCTCAACCAGCAGAGCCGGGACTTCTTCGCCGGCGTGCTGGCCGGCCTCGACCTGCTCGGCATCGGCTACACGCTGAATGACCGCCTGGTGCGCGGCCTCGACTATTACACCCATACCGCCTTCGAGTTCACCACGACGGCGCTGGGCGCGCAGGGCACCGTGCTGGCCGGCGGCCGCTACGACGGCCTGGTCGAGACCATGGGCGGGCCCTCGGTGCCCGGCATCGGCTGGGCCGCCGGCGTGGAGCGACTGTCGCTCCTGCTGGCCGAGCCGCCGCTGCCACCGCGCCCGATCGTCGTGGTGCCGGTCGGTGAGGCGGCGCAGGCGGCTGCGCTCAAGCTCACGCAGGATCTGCGCCATGCCGGCTTCGCCGTGGAGCTCGGCTATTCCGGCAACCTGAAGAAGCGCCTGCAGCGGGCCAACAAGATGAATGCCCGTGCGGCGCTGCTGTTCGGCGAGGAGGAGCTGGCGGCCGGAAGCGCGACCTTGCGCGACCTCGATTCGGGTGAGCAGGAGCTCGTCTCGCTCGATCGTCTGGCCGAGCGCCTCTCCCGCCTCGCTTAGCGATGCCGTCATGGCACTCTGCGCGCCGATGTCGGCCGACGACCCCCTGAACCGCCTGCTCGTGCTGGGCGTCAACGCCCGCACGGTGGCCACCGGCCTGCGCGACCCGCTTTTCGCGGAGGAGCCCGACCAGCCAAGATTGATCGCCGCCCTGCAGACGCTCGACTGCGAGGAAGGCCTCGTGCTGGCGACCTGCGAGCGCCTCGAGTTCGTGGTGGTGACGCGCCCGGGACAGCGCGTTGCCGGCCAACTGCTGCAGCTCATCGCCGGTGCCGCCGGCTGCGCCCCGGCCGAACTCGCCGGCCAGAGCCATTGCCACCTGGGCGAGGATGCCTTGCGCCACCTGCTGGCGGTGGCGGCCTCGCTGGAAAGCCAGGTGCTGGGCGAGCCGCAGATCCTCGGCCAGGTGAAGCAGAGTTTCCGCCTGGCGCAGGAAGCCGGTCTTTCCGGCCCTTATCTCGGCGCCGCCGCCCGCGCCGCCTTCGCCGCCGCCAAGCGGGTCCGCCGCGAGACCCCGATCGGCCAGCAGGCGAGCTCCATGACGCTGGCCGCCGTGCAGGTGGCGCGCGACCTCTTCGGTCGCTTCGACGGCCTCAACCTGCTTTGGCTGGGTCTCGGCGAGATGGGCGAGATGCTGAGCGACGACTTTGCCGCCGCCGGCGTCGCCCGGCGTCTGGTCATGCATCGCTCGATGGCGCGCGCGGAGGCCGTGGCGCGCCGCCTCGGCTGCCATGTAGCGCCCTGGGAGGAGCTTGACCTTCACCTCGCGGATGCCGATATCGTGCTGTCGGACGCCGGCACCGGCCGCTTCTGCCTGTTGAAGCAGCAAGTGGCGGCGGCCCTGAAGCGGCGGCGCCATCGTCCGGTGCTGCTGATCGATGCCGGGGTGCCGGCCGACATCGAGCCGGGCACCGGCGAACTGGACGACGCCTTCGTCTACGACCTCGATGACCTGGAGCGCCTGGCCAGTCAGCAATCCGGCGGCCGCGCCGCCGCCAGCGCCCTGGCCTGGGGCATTGTCGAAGACGAGTTGGCGGCTTTCCTGCGCAGCCAGGCGGAACGCTCGGCGACGCCTTCGCTGGTCGCCCTGCGCCGGCACTTCGAGGCGGTGCGTCGCGAGGTGTTGCAAGGCGGCGAGCTGGATGCGCAGGCGGCGACGCGCCTGCTCGTCAACAAGCTGCTGCATGGCCCTTCGGAGGCACTGCGGCGCAGCGTGGCGGAAGACCCGGCCCTGGCTGCCGAGCTCGAAGAACTGATCCGGCGGCTGTTCGAGCTGCCGGAGGCTGCCGGCGACGGCGATGAACTGGACCTGGATAGGGAGCGGGAAGAGCCGTGAACCTCGACGAGAGCCTCAATCGGGTGCTGCGCCGCTATGACGAGCTGCAGCAGCTGGTGGCGAGCCACCCCAAGCCGGGCTCGCCCGCGCATACCGCTATGCTGAAGGAGTTTTCCGACCTTACGCCGGTGGTGCAGGGCATTGCGGCATTGCGCGGCTCCCAGCACGAAATGGCCGATCTTGCCGAGCTGATCGCCGACCCGCGCTCCGACGCGGAGATGCGCGCCCTGGCGGAGAGTGAGTTCCATGCGCTGAAGGCCAGGCTGCCGGCGCTCGAGCAAGACCTGAAGATCCTCCTGCTGCCGAAGGACGAGGCCGACGCGCGCAACGCCATTCTGGAGGTGCGTGCCGGCACCGGCGGGGACGAGGCGGCGCTCTTTGCCGGCGAGTTGCTGCGCATGTATCAGCGCTATGCCGAGCTGCGCGGCTGGCGCTTCGAGCTGATCGATGCCTCGGAGACTGAGATCGGCGGCTACAGAGAGGCCAGCGCCCAGATCTCCGGGCAGGGCGTCTTCGCCCATCTGAAATTCGAATCCGGCGCCCACCGCGTGCAGCGCGTGCCGGTGACCGAATCCGGCGGGCGCATCCACACCTCGGCCGCCACCGTGGCGGTGCTGCCGGAGGCCGAAGAGGTCGACATCCACATCGACGAAAAGGACCTGCGGGTCGATACCTACCGCTCCCAGGGCGCCGGCGGCCAGCACGTGAACACCACGGACTCGGCGGTGCGCATCACCCATATGCCGAGCGGCGTGGTGGTGCAGTGCCAGGACGAGAAATCGCAGCACAAGAACCGCGCCAAGGCCATGAAGGTGCTGCGCGCGCGCCTCTACGAGGCGCAGCGCCAGCAGCAGATCGATGAGCGTGCCGCCTCGCGCAAGAGCCAGGTCGGCAGCGGCGACCGCTCGGAGCGCATCCGCACCTACAACTTTCCGCAAGGCCGGGTGACCGACCACCGCATCAACCTGACACTCTACAAGCTCGACCGCGTGCTGACCGGCGAGGCACTGGACGAGTTGATCGACCCGCTGATCTCCGCCGACCAGGCCGAGAAGCTGGCCGAACTGCAGTGAGCGCGTCATGACGCTCGCCGAGGCCGTCGCCGAGGCTACCCGCCGGCTCGCCGCCGCCGGCGTCGAGGCGGCACGGGGCGATGCCCGCCTGCTGATCTGCCGCCTTCTGGGCGCCGGCCCGGAGCTGCTGCTGGCCCAGCCGGAGCGTTCGCTGTCGCAGGAGGAAGCGGCGCGCATCGAGGCCGCCGTGGCGCGCCGCGCGGCGCGTGAGCCGGTCTCGCGCATCCTCGGGCAGCGCGAGTTCTGGAGCCTTCTCTTCGCCCTCAACGCCGCGACCCTCGATCCGCGCCCGGACAGCGAGACCCTGGTGGAGGCGGTTCTCGCCACGCTTCCGGACCGCGCCGTCGCCTTGAGGATCCTCGACCTCGGCACCGGGACCGGTTGCCTTTTGCTGGCGCTGTTGAGCGAGTTGCCGCGGGCCACGGGTTGCGGCATCGACATCAACGACGAAGCGGTCGCCCTGGCGGCAGAAAACGCGGCCCGTCTCGGCTTTGGCGGCCGGACCGACTTCCGTCGGCACTCCTGGGAAGACGGGCTGGACCTGGAGAGCGAGCCCTGGGACGTCGTCATCGGCAACCCGCCCTATATCGCGAGCGGCGAGATCGCCGGCCTCGCGCCGGAGGTCGCCGGTTACGACCCGCCGGCGGCGCTCGACGGCGGGGCTGACGGTCTCAGCGCCTATCGCGCGCTGATTCCGGCGGCCGTCGGGGTCTTGAAACCCGGCGGCCTTCTCGCTCTGGAGGTCGGCCAGGGGCAGGCCGGGCCGGTGGAGGCGCTGCTGGCGGCGGCGGGAATCGATCCGTTGCGGCGGGCGACCGACCTGGGCGGGATCGAACGCTGTCTCCTGGGGCGGAAAGCGCGGAGAAATGCAGCCTCGCAGGCCGCAGTGAGGCGTGGATAAGTGAAAAAAAGAGTTGGAATAGTGGGCAAAGGCCTCTACGTTTGTATGGCCGAGCCGAAATGGCTCCCGCGTCTCGGGGAGACGCAGCTACCACCCAAAATGAACTTGTGTGTGGTTCAGAGCTCGCGAAATCGCACTGTGAGCGGTTTTGCTGGGCGCTAGCGGCAAGTAATCCATTCAGAAGCAAGTGAACGATGAGACAAGGTTCCAACAGCGGACGTCGGCCACGCGGCCGGACCAATCGCAAGCAGCACGGCGGCGGCGGCGGCGGGGGTGGTCAATCCAGGACCAACACCTTCGACAGCAATGGACCTGACGGCAGGGTCCGCGGCAATGCCCGGCAGGTCTTTGAGAAGTATTTGAGCTTGGCGCGCGATGCTTTCTCCACCGGGGACCGCGTCGCTGCAGAGGCTTACTATCAGTATGCCGAGCACTATTTCCGCATTCTGAGCGACAGCACGGACCCGACGCCCTCGGGGCGTCGAGTGGAGGATCCTCAGCCGCAGTCCTATGGCCGCGACGACGGCTACTTCGGCAGCGACGACGAGGATGACGACGACGATGACGGGCCGTCCAACGGCCAGGGTCACAGCGGCGGTGAGCGGCAGCACGAGGCCCGGAACAACGGCAACGCCGTGCAGCGGGCGCCGCGCGAGTCTGGCCCGCGCGATTCTGGACCACGTGATCCCGGACAGCGCGACTCTGGCCCACGTGATGCGGGACAGCGCGACTCTGGACCACGTGATCCCGGACAGCGCGACTCTGGACCACGTGATGCGGGACAGCGTGATCCGGCACGACGTGATTCGGGACAGCGCGGTTCGGCCCCCCGGGAAGGCGCACGCAGGCCCGCCGAGGCCGCCGCTCCGGCGGCCGGTCCCGAGACCCAGGCTCAGCCTGAGGTCCAGGCACGGCCCGAAGTTCAGGCACAGCCCAAGACCGACGACGGCGAGGCGCCGCAGCGGCCCCGCCGGGGGCGTCCCCGCAAGCCGCGGCCGACTGACGAGGCCCAGTCCCTTCAGCCGGACACCTCTTCAGAGACCGAAGACGGTTCGGCGGTCAGCTAGAGCCCGTCCCTTCGGGTTTCCGAGCGGCGGGCGCGGGGCGCCGAAGCGCCGCATCGCGCTGCGCCCTTCTCCTGCCGACGCGACCGCCGCTCGGAAACAGAATTGATTCAATCTGGTCAGGAAAGGCTCTCGATCGATGGAGCGGGCCGGGACCTAGAGTCCTGGCCTCGCCGCCAGCAAGGCGGCGCGGGCGACGCAGTGCGGCGATGCCGCAGGCGTTTCTTCGTCTGACTCTCAGGTTTCCGCGACTTCGTCGCCGGGCTTCACCTCGCCGCCGGCGATGACCTCCGCATAAACCCCCAAATCGAGATGCCCGAAGCCCTTGCGCAGGGTGAGCGGGATGTTCATGTCGCGCTCTGCGGTGTCCGGGTTCACGTTGGTCGCCGCGCAACGCTGAATGCGCTCGAAGACCTTCAGCCGGGCCGCGCCGATGCGGATCTCTCGGCCGATCCAGCCGAACTCCGCCCAGGCCGGCAGACCGTCGAAGAGGATGTTGCCGCGGAAGCGGCGCGGGTCGACCGGCTGGCGCGCCACCCGCTCCAAATCGCGGATGCTCGCAAGGCTGATGAGCGAGACCGGATTGGGCAGCGCCGCGTCGCGGTCGTCGTCGCCGACCTCCTGAAAGGACGGTGCTCCGCGCTGCGTGCCGGCCAGGAAGCCGGCGAAGAACTGGTTCAGAAGCATGCGGCCCGTCTGGTCGCAGGGATTGGCGCTGACCACCTGGCGGCCTTGGCGGCTCAGGGTGAGGCCCGGTCCGGCCGTGTCGTAGGCGACGCGGAGCTGCGCCAGCCGTTCTTCCTGCACCAGGTCGAAGAAGCCGCGCTTGGCCCCGGTGCCGAGGCCATAGGCGATCGCGAAGCGGCGGTCGTCGGGCAGCCCTTGGCCCGGCGTCAGCTCGACCCGCTCCAAGGTCTCGGCATTCAGGCCCTTTACGGGAAAGCGGCAGATCTGCTGGACGGTCACGGAATTGGACGTGGGCATGGGGGCCGGGAAATCCTTGTCTGACCCCGGTCTGCGGCAGGGGGCCGGGTTGGCGTTTGGCGTCTTGCGGCAGGCCAAGCTAATCGCGCGGGGCGACCGCCTGTCAAGCGATCGGCGGTCAATTGCGGGGTCTGGCGCCGCCGCGAAAGGGCGGCGAACTGGGCTTTTCTCTGGTCCGGTGACAGCCGGTCTCTGCTATTGATAATCATTTGCAATTGAGAACGAATCGCATTAGGGTCCCGTCCATGCTCTTCGCTGCCGTGCCCGAGAGGGACGGTGGGGTAAGCATAGATCTCTCCTGATCCTACTTTCGGGCTTCGCCCGCCCCTGTGTCGCCGACGCGGCACGGGGGCTTTTTTTTGGTGGCGAGCTGTCCGGAACCGTTGTCGCGCACCACCCGTTGCCTAGAAGTGATGAAGCGAATTTGCCCGCCCACCCGCAGCGTCCTTAGGAAGGGCGTTTGTCCCACAAGCAACCGGAGGGGCTCGCATGTACAAGAAAATCATGGTCCCGGTGGACCTCAGTCATCGCGAAAAGCTGGACAAGGCCATCGCGACGGCCGCCGACCTCTCGAAATTCTACAAGGCGGTGGTGCAGATGGTCGGAGTGACCGGCTCCGCCCCCAGCGCGGCCGCCCGCACGCCGGAGGAATTCGCCGCCAAGCTGGCGAAGTTCGCCGCGATCGAGAGCGAGAGGTACGGCGTCGAATTCGGCGCGCATGCCATCACCACTACGGATCCTGCGACCGATCTGGACGACCGGCTCGGGCGCGAAGCGTAGGACATCGGTGCCGATCTCATTGTCATGGGGTCGCATGTGCCGGGCATGGCCGAGCACCTGTTTTCTTCCCAGGCCGGCTACCTCGCATCCCATGCCGACATCTCGGTCTTCATCGTGCGTTGACGGTCGCCACCGGCGGTGAGCAAGGGCGCCCCGCCTTGCGGGCGGGGCGCCTGAGAGGCTGTCTGCCTGGAAAGGCTACTCGGCCCGGCTCGCGCTCGCTGTGTGGGTGGCGTCCTTTCTCGCCCGGTTGAGCCCGATCAGCAAGCTGACGCACATCACCAGCAGCACGATGGTGAAGGGAAAGCCGGTGGAAACCGCCATGGCCTGCAGGGCGGTCAAGGCCCCGGCGCCGCCGACCAGCAGCAGGGTGGCCGCCACCACGCCCTCGAAGGTGCACCAGAAGACGCGCTGGCTGATGGGCGCGTCGGTCTTGCCGCCGGCGGTAATGGTGTCGATCACCAGCGAGCCGGAGTCCGACGAGGTCACGAAGAACACGATGACCAGGATGACGCCGAGGATCGAGGTGAACGAGGCCAGCGGCAGCTGCCTCAGCATCTCGAAGAGCTGCAACTCCAGTGGCGCCGCCTGCACGGCCGCCTCCGGGTCGGCGATCACCTGCTCGATGGCGGTGCCGCCGAAGGCGCCCATCCAGAAGATGCTGACGATGGTCGGCACGAAGACCACGCAGATGATGAACTCGCGCACCGTGCGGCCGCGCGATACCCGCGCGATGAACATGCCGACGAAGGGCGACCAGGAGATCCACCACGCCCAGTAGAAGGCCGTCCAGCCCTGCGAGAAGTTGGCGTCGTCGCGGCCGACGGGGTTGGACAGCGGCACGATCTCCTTCACATAGGCGATACCGCCGGAAACCACGGCGTCGAAGATCGCCGCCGTCGGTCCGACGAAGAGGATGAAGACCATCAGTAGAGCCGCCAGGGCGATGTTGATCTCCGATAGCACCTTCACGCCGCCGTCGAGGCCACGCAGCACGGAAATCAGCGCCGCGGCGGTAATCAGGGAAATGAGAATGACTCGGGCGGCATTGCCGGTCGATGTGCCGAAGAGGAAATTGAGGCCGGCCAAGGCCTGTTCCGTGCCGAAGCCGAGCGAGGTGGCAAGGCCGAAGAGCGTGGCGAAGACCGCCAGGGTATCGATGATATGGCCGGTCCAGCCCCAGACCGCTTCGCCGAAGATCGGATAGAAGGTCGAGCGCAGGGTCAGGGGCAGGTTGAAGTTGTAGGCGAAGAAGGCGAGCGATAGCCCCACCACGGCATAGATCGCCCAGGGATGCAGGGCCCAGTGAAAGATGGTCGCCGCCATGCCGAGGTTGCGCGCCGCCTCGATGTCGCCGGCGGCCCCGCCCAACGGCGCCCAGTCGCTGCGGACCCCGTTTTCGAGAGCGGTGCCGCCCAGGGAGGAGGCGTAGTGCGACATCGGTTCCGAGACGCCGAAGAACATCAGGCCGATGCCCATGCCGGCGGCGAACAGCATGGCGAACCAGCCGAGGTAGGAGTACTCGGGCTTGGCATCGACGCCGCCAAGGCGCACCGAGCCCAGCGGCGTGACCACCAGGATGAAGCCGAACAACACGAAAATGTTGGCCGCCGCGAGGAAGAACCAGTCGAATTGCGAAGTCAGGTACGGCCTCAGCCAACCGAAGAAGTCGGTCGCTTCCGTTTGGAAGGCCAGAGACAGCAGGACGAAGACGATGATCGACAGCGCGGAGATGACGAAGACCGGATTGTGAATGTCCAGCCCGAAGGGCTGGATGTTGTCCTGACCGACTTCGTATTCGCTAGCTTCCGGATTGCTCATGGGGCTCCCCCTTTTTTTCGTTCTCGGAATTCCTAAACAAAGCGACTCGCTGACTTCGATATTTCCCCCGAGCTTCAGCATAGGGATGCCAAGCCCCGGAAAATCGTCCAGGACAGTAGTAGACATCGCCAATTCGCGACACCCTGCTGGCGCGCTCAGACGATTTCCCGGCGCATCCCAGGCGCCGCTGTGGTCTGGGAAACCGCGATTTTTCGCGCCTTGCGGGCCTTGTGTCTTTTGTGCAACAGACCTATGTCCAGACTGCAAGCAGGGCCAAGTCGGCCGGCTTGGGCGGGTGTGCGCCGCTGGGACGGGCGCGCCTGCTGGAGTAGACTAACCAATTCTCCTGCATGCCGATTCCCGGGTGCGGGAAAGGGGATGTAGATGGATCTCAATCGCTATACCGAACGCTCGCGTGGTTTCCTCCAGGCCGCGCAGACATTGGCCAGCCGCAAACACCACCAGCGCCTCACGCCCGAGCATCTTCTGAAGGTGCTGCTCGACGACACAGAAGGCCTGGCGCGCAACCTGATCCGCCAGGCCGGCGGCAAGCCGGAGGCGGCGGTCAAGGCCGTCGACGAGGCGCTGGTCAAGCAGCCGAAGGTCGAGGGTGCCGGCGCCGGCCAACTCTACCTGGCGCAGGAGACCAACGACCTTTTCGCCCAGGCCGAGAAGCTCTCGGAGGAGGCCGGGGATTCCTTCGTGACCGCCGAGCGCATCCTGCTGGCGCTGACCATGCTGCCGGGCACTGCCGCTGCCAAAGCTCTGGCGGCGTCCGGCATCACGCCGCAGACGCTGAACAAGGCGATCAACGCCATGCGCAAGGGCCGGCGTGCGGACTCGGCGACGGCCGAGGACCAGTACGAGGCGCTCAACAAGTATGCCCGCGACCTCACCGAGGTGGCGCGCGAAGGCAAGCTCGACCCCGTGATCGGGCGCGACGAAGAGATCCGCCGCACCGTGCAGGTGCTGTCGCGCCGCACCAAGAACAACCCCGTCCTCATCGGCGAGCCGGGCGTCGGCAAGACCGCCATCGTCGAAGGTCTCGCCCAGCGTATCGTCAACGGCGACGTCCCGGACACCCTCAAGGACAAGCGCCTGATGTCGCTCGATCTGGGGGCCATGGTGGCTGGCGCCAAGTTTCGCGGCGAGTTTGAGGAACGCCTGAAGGCCGTGCTGCAGGAGATCGCCGGCGCCGGCGGCGAAATCATCGTCTTCATTGATGAGCTGCACACCCTGGTCGGCGCCGGCAAGGCGGAAGGCACTATGGATGCCTCCAACATGTTGAAGCCTGCACTGGCACGCGGCGATCTGCACTGCGTCGGCGCCACCACGCTGGACGAATTCCGCAAGTACATCGAGAAGGACGCGGCCCTGGCGCGGCGCTTTCAGCCCGTCTTCGTGCCGGAGCCGAGCGTCGAGGAAACCGTTTCCATCCTGCGCGGCCTGAAGGAGAAGTACGAACTGCACCACGGCGTGCGCATCACCGATGCGGCCATCGTAGCGGCGGCGGCGCTGTCCAATCGTTACATCGCTGATCGCTTCCTGCCCGACAAGGCGATCGACCTGGTCGACGAGTCCGCGAGCCGCCTGCGAATGGTGATGGATTCCAAGCCGGAGGAGATCGACGAGATCGATCGTCGCTTGGTGCAGATGAAGATCGAGGAGAACGCGCTGCAGAAGGAGAGTGACAAGGCCTCCAAGGAGCGTCTCGAAAAGCTCAGTGGCGAGATCGCGGAGCTGGAAGCCAGGTCGGCCGAGAAGACTGCCCAGTGGCAGGCCGAGAAGGACAAGCTGGCCGGTGCCCAGAAGCTGAAGGAGCAGCTCGACCAGTCGCGCAGTGAACTGGAGATCGCCCAGCGCGAAGGCGACCTCAACCGCGCCAGTGAGTTGAAGTACGGAGTCATTCCCGGTCTCGAAAAGCAGCTCACCGAAGCCGAAGCGGCCCAGGAACACCAGATGCTGAACGAGGAGGTGACGGAGGACGACATCGCCGCGGTGGTGTCGCGCTGGACCGGGATTCCCATGGACAAGATGCTGGAGGGCGAGCGGGAGAAGCTGCTCGCCATGGAAGACAGCCTGCGCAGCACGGTAATCGGGCAGGAGGACGCCATCGTGGCGATCGCCAACGCTGTGCGCCGCGCGCGCGTCGGGCTGCAGGATCCCAACCGGCCGATCGGCTCCTTCCTCTTCCTCGGCCCGACCGGCGTCGGCAAGACCGAGCTGACCAAGGCGCTGGCCCGCTTCCTCTTCGACGACGAGACGGCGATGGCCCGCCTCGACATGTCGGAGTACATGGAAAAGCATGCGGTCGCCCGCATGATTGGCGCGCCGCCGGGCTACGTCGGCTACGAGGAAGGTGGCGCGCTGACCGAGGCGGTGCGCCGGCGGCCTTACCAGGTGGTGCTGTTCGACGAGATCGAGAAGGCGCATCCTGATGTCTTCAACATTCTGCTGCAGGTGTTGGATGACGGTCGCCTGACTGACGGCCAGGGTCGTACCATCGATTTCCGCAACACCCTCATCATCCTGACCTCCAACCTCGGCTCGGAGATCCTGTCGAACCAGCCGGAAGGCCAGGACAGCGCCGCCGTGCGCGACGAGGTGATGGAGGTGGTGCGGCGCGCCTTCCGGCCGGAGTTCCTCAACCGCCTGGACGAGGTGCTGCTGTTCCACCGCCTGACGCGTGCGCAGATGACCGGTATCGTGGAGATCCAGCTCGGCCGCCTGCGCGCCATGCTGGCCGACCGCAAGGTCGCCCTGGAACTCGACGACAAGGCCAAGACCTGGCTTGCCGACAGGGGGTACGATCCGGCCTATGGCGCCCGTCCCTTGAAGCGGGTGATCCAGCGCGAACTGCAGAACCCCTTGGCCAGCTTGATCCTGGAAGGCAAGATCGGCGACGGCGACACCGTGAGTGTCTCCGCAGGGCCGGAAGGCCTTGCCATCAACGGGGAGATGGGGGCCGCCGCCTGATCCCCCGGCCGGGAAGCGAGCGCGCCAGCGCGAGCGGGCGGCAGGAGAGAGTTGCATGTTCTATGACACGCGGACCGGCGACCACGGCCTGCCGCACAATCCCTTTAAGGCCTGCGTGGTGCCGCGGCCGATCGGCTGGATCACCTCGGTGAACGAGACGGGGGTGGTGAACCTGGCGCCCTACAGCTACTTCAACGGCGTCGCCGGCGACCCACCCTGCGTGATGTTCGCACCGGGTGGGCGCAAGGCCGACGGCCCGCCGGACGGTTCCAAGGACTCCCTTGCCAACGTGGAGCGCACCGGCGAGTTCGTCTGCAACCTGGTGACCTGGGACCTGCGCGAGGCGATGAACGTGACCTCGGCGGCGGCGCCGGCGGGGGTCGACGAGGCGGCGGTCGCCGGGCTCGAGATGGTGCCCTCCCGGCTGGTGAAGCCGCCGCGGGTGAAGGCCTCGCCGATCCACATGGAATGCCGCTACCTGCAGACCGTCGATCTGCCCTGCGATAGTCCCGGCGCGCGCAACGCCGTGGTGTTCGGTCAAGTGATCGGCATGCACATCGACGAGTCGGTGCTGACCGACGGCCTGGTCGACATGGCCAAGCTGAAGCCGGTCGCCCGCCTTGGCTACATGGACTACTGCGTGGTCGAGGAGGTCTTCCCCATGCCGCGGCCGCGCTGGCCGATGAGGGCGCGCAGCGACGCCGCCGACTAGGTCACCTGCCCGACGACCAAGCTGGCCGGTCAGCGGAGCTGACCAAAGACCAAGCTGGCCGGTCAGCGCAGCTGACCAAAGACCAAGCTGACAGCGAGCGCTGCCATGACGCAGCCGACGAAGCCGTCGAGCAGGCGCCAGGCGCGCGGGGAGGCGAACAGCGGGGCGAGCTGGCGGGCGCCGTAGCCGAGGCCGTAGAACCACAGGCCCGAAGCCAGCATCGCGCCGAGAGCGAAGGCGAGGCGCTCGCCGCCCGGGTAGCGCGCGGCGACGCCGCCCAGCAGCACTACGGTATCCAGATAGACGTGCGGGTTCAGCAGGCTGAGCGCCAGCGCCGTGGCGACGGCCGCCCTACGGCTGCTGCCGCCGGTGCTGTCCGCTGCTTTCAGCGCCTGTGGCCGCAGGACCGCGGCGAAGGCCCTCAGGCTGTAGAGCGCCAGGAAGAGGGCGCCGCCCCAGGCCGCCAGCGACGGCAGGCTGGGGAACGCGCGCAGCAGGCTGGCGAAGCCGCCGGCGCCCAGCGCGATCAGGCTGCAGTCGATGAGGAAGCAGAGGCTGGCGACCGCGAAGACGTGCTGGCGCCGGAGGCCCTGGCGCAGCACGTAGGCGTTCTGGGCGCCGATGGCGATGATGAGGCCGGCACCGAGGCCGAGGCCCTCAACGGCGGCGAGCGTCGCCGCAGGCAAGGTCGCAGACATGTTCGGAAAACTCCGCGCGGGAAAGCTGGGCAGGCGAAGGCGGCGCCGCCCGCCGGGGCGGGGGCGGCGCGGAGCCTAGTCTCGGCGACGCGAGCGCTTTTCCAGGTAGTCTGCGACGATCAGGGTCATGACGGGCTTCCGCTGCCGGCTCAGCAGTCGTTGTCGCTGCCCATGGCCGAGCCCTGCTCCAGCAGCTCGGCATCCGGCTCGCAGCCGCGCTGGACCAGCAACAGGCCGCCTTGGGCGAGGGTGAGATGGCGCTCGATCTCACCGCGCCGATCCGCGAAGTCGGCCAGCTCGGCTTCCTTCAGTTTCTCGCCACGCGGCAGGGTGACCTTCAGGGGATTGACCTGCTTGCCGCTCACCAGCACCTCGTAGTGCAGGTGCGGGCCGGTCGAGCGGCCGGTGGTGCCGACGTAGCCGATGACCTGGCCCTGCTTCACCCTTGCCCCCTTGGCGATGCCCTTGGCGAAGGACTTCATGTGGGCGTAGGCGGTCTGGTAGCTGGAGCCGTGGCGCAAACGCACATACTTGCCGTAGCCGCCATTGCGGCCGGCGAAGTCGATCACGCCGTTGCCGGCGGCATAGATCGGCGTGCCGCTGGGCGCGGCAAAGTCGGTGCCCTGGTGCATCTTGGAATAGCCGAGGATCGGGTGCTTGCGCATGCCGAAGCCGGAGGAGAGGCGCGCGCCGTCTATCGGCGTGCGCATCAGCGAGCGGCGCACCGAGGCGCCCTGCGGTGTGTAGAAGTCGGCGCTGCCGTCGGCGCGTTCGTAGTAGTAGAGCTCGGTGCGGCTGCCCGACAGCGTCATGGCGGCGAACAGCAGTTCGCCGGTGCGCACCAGGGCGCCTTCCTCGTCGACGTAGATCTCGTAGAGGAACTCGAAGGCGTCGCCCTTCTGGATCTCGCGCTGGAAATCGACGTCGTAGCTGAAGGCGCGGATCGCTTCGGCCAGGACGACGTTCGGCACCTTGCGGTCGGTCGCGGCGACCGAAAGGTTGCTTTCGATCGAGCCTTCGGCATAGGCGAGCTGACGCGCCACCGGGCGGTCGATCGATTCGGCGAAGAAGTCGTCGGCCTCGTTGCTGCGGCTGATCTCGATGTCGCGCTCGCGGTTCGGGCGGAAGTTGATGGAGAGCAGCGGGCCCGGGGCGTCGCTGCCGGTGGCGGCGAAGGCGACGGTGAGTTCCTGGCCGGGCATCAGGCGGCGGGGGCTGTAGACCGGCTCCATAGCGGTGATCGCCTGATGCGCCTGGGTCGGCTCGGCGCCGGCGCCGATCAGCAATTGCATGAGGGTATCGCCCGGGGCGACGGTGATCTCCCGCACCAGGATGCCGGTTTCGGCCTCCTCGGGCATATCGAGCGGCGTCTCCTCGGCGGGCGGCAGCGCTGCCTCCTGCGGACCGCGCGGGCGGCTGGCGGCGGAGGTCTCCAGGGGATCCGGCGCGGCGTCTTCAGTCTCGGAAGCCTCTTCCGGCGCGCGCGGAAGGGCCGTCGCCGGCGATTCGGCGCCGCGGGCCGGCTCGACCAAGGACTCCGCCACGGGCTGGTCCGCTTCGGCCGCCGACCAGGAGACGGCGATGGCACCACCGATCAAGGGAATGGCTAAGATTGCGGGAAAACTGACTTTTTTGCCGAACCGCAGGAGCGATTCAATATCGATTTTGCGATTCGTCACGACGAACAACAGCTCCATGGCTGGATGGTTTGGATGGCTGCCCCCCGGCGGCGGGACAACTCGACGGTAAAAGACATACCACCAAGTTGTTAACCAATGCTTGAAAATGGCTTCACATACAAGGGCTTGTCAACCTTAAAGCCAGTTAACGCGCCAGCTTTCGCCCTCAGTTGACCGATTTTATCAACAACACTGAAAGAAACCTTTCACAAAGCGTTTGACAGCTAGCTGGGGGCAGCCCTATAACCCGCCTCCGCGGCAGTTACCGGCTCCGGGCCGAACTGCCGCTCTGTTGTTTGACATTGTAGATTTGGAAGGGATACGCGGGCGGCGGGTCTGGCTGTTTGGGTTGGACTTGTCTTGGTGTTTTGGCACTGGGGCCTTTTGGTTGACCGCGTATTTAGACGGATCTGGTTGTTGTCTTTGCTGGGTTTTTGGCTTTGGGGTTTTGCCCTGGTGCTGGGGGCTGTGGCTCAGGCGATGACGAGATTTCGCGCGTTTAATTGAGAGGATCCCGTTGACGAGCCTGGTGTCTTTGGATGCCGGGTGAGATCAACCTAAGAGTTTGATCCTGGCTCGAACGCTGGCGGCAGGCCTAACACATGCAAGTCGAAGGAGAAGTTCCTTTTCGGAGGGATGGACACTGGCGCACGGGTGAGTAACGCGTGGGAATCTACCCCGGGGTGGGGAATAACCGCTGGAAACGGCGGCTAATACCGCATACGCCTCAAGAGGGAAAGCTTTAGCGCCCTGGGATGAGCCCGCGTTAGATTAGGTTGTTGGTGGGGTAATGGCCTACCAAGCCTACGATCTATAGCTGGT
>WHTV01000029.1 GCA_009377535.1 Kiloniellaceae bacterium | reverse complement strand
CCTGTATCGCGCTGCGCACCGCGGTGGTGAAGGACGAGCGCATGTACATCCAGGCCGGCGCCGGCCTGGTCGCCGACAGCCAGCCGGAATCCGAACACCAGGAATGCTGGAACAAGGCGCGCGCCCTGCTGCGCAGCGCCGAGGAAGCCGTGCGCTTCGCCGCGCGGCGGGGCAACTAGACGGCTGCCCGACAATGCTTGTGAGGGAGTCGTCTTGGGGACGCTGACACTGTGGGGCCGGCGCTCCTCCTGCAACGTGCAGAAGGTCGTCTGGCTGATCGAGGAACTCGGCCAGCCATTCGCGCACGCGATGCCGGTCTCACTGAGGATTTCCCTGCCTTTCGGGGCTGCTACGAAAGCCCTTGCCGGATTTTGCGAATCAGGGTGAAGTGGGGTTCCTGTTTCAACAGCTGAAAGGAGGTGATCCAATGTCTCATGAGATCTCGGTGGAGTCCCAGGGCCTTGGATGTATTACGGGTTTGATGGAGCAGCCT
Organism: Kiloniellaceae bacterium; assembly: GCA_009377535.1. Lineage (GTDB taxonomy): Bacteria > Pseudomonadota > Alphaproteobacteria > Kiloniellales > Kiloniellaceae > Pelagibius. The sequence goes on along the minus strand of WHTV01000029.1, from coordinate 38,777 downwards.
TCTTCCGACTCGTAACACCTTCGAAGCGGGACCCCGTTTTCGGGGCCCAGGATTCACCAGCTCATGGAGGGGCCGCAGCGATGCGGCCCCTTTGAGTTTTTCGGCCTCTTCGAATTTTCACCGGATGGTTTCGAAGCGACTCCGGCACGACCGCTGAGTTCAGCCGCCGGCGGCCTGCTGCGCGGCCAGGCGCTGGCGATGGCGCACGATGGCGGAGATCGGCACCAGGGCGAAGCCGCGGGCCTGCATTTCGGGAATCCACTGCTCAAGCGCCGCCACTGTGCCGTCGTGGGGATGGCCGATGCCGATGGCGTAGCCGCGCTCCCGCGCCGTCTGCTCGAGGATGGCGAGCTGGTGGTGAATCGACGCCGGGTCGTCGGACTCGTTGTCGAGGAAGACGTCGCGCACCGCATAGGGCACGCCACTGCGCGCGGCGATGTCGCCGGCCACCGAATTGCCCGCCGTCACCGAATCGAGAAACAACAGCCCGCGAGACTTCAACTCGCCCATCACCAGCGCCATGCCCTCCGGCGCGGCCGTGAAGCGGCTGCCCATGTGGTTGTTGATGCCGACGTAACCGTCGAAGCGGGCGAGGCCCCAGGCGAGGCGCTGCATCAGCTCGGCGCGCGGCAGATCGCCGCGCAGCACGTTGGGGCCGGGGTCCATGGCCGCGCTCATCGGCTCCATCGGCACGTGGAGCATCAGCTCGTGACCGGCCCGGCGTGCCTGCCCCGTCATCTCCGCGAGGCCGTTCGCATAGGTCATGAATGCCAGGGTCAGCGGCGCCGGCAGGGCGATCGCCTTGTTCGCGCCGCGGCGGTTCACGCCGACGTCGTCGAGCACGATGGCGATCATCGGGCGGCCGTCAGCCAGCGGCGCGGCGACGGCATGCTGCTGCCACGGCGGCAGGCCGGCAGGACCGGGCAAGGGCAGCGGCTCGGGCGGCAGCGCGGTCAACCGGCCGGCATCGCCGCGCCAGCCGCTCACGCTGTTGTCGGCGGCGTTGTCGCGCGGCAGCGCGGCCTGCTGTTCGCGCAGCGCCTCGTGGTACTGCACTTCCAGGGCCTCGCGGTCGACCTGCGGCGCAGCGGCGAGCACGCGCGGAGTAGGCTTAGCTGTGACAGGATCCGGCGATTGAGAAGGTGCCTCTGCAATCGCAGGGACCGCGGCCGGCAGGCCGAGCAGTCCCTGGCGATCCAGGAACACGCCGGCGGTGCCGCCCAGCAACAGTCCGATCAGCAGCAAGCCGGCGATGGCGGCGGCATTCCACAGCGCCTCGCCGTGCCGCCGGTGGCCCCTCCCGGCCCGATGCGACTCGCCCTTCTTCATGGGTGCGGAGCCTAACACGGCTTGGTTAACGAAGCGGCGATCAATCGCCGGCCGGCAGGGCCACCGTGCCGGCAAGCCCCTGGAGGATCGGACATTCCGGCCGGTCGTCGCCGTGGCAACGCTCTATCAGATGGGTGAGGGTCTCACGCATCTCCACCAACTCGGTGATCTTGCGATCGATGTCGGCCACCCGGCGCTGGGCCATGGCCTTCACCTCGGCACTGCTGCGCGAACGGTCCCGCCACAGGGCCAGCAGGCTGCCGACCTCCTCCACCGAAAAGCCGAGGCTGCGGGCGCGCTGGACGAAGCGCAGGGTCTCGACGTCCTGCTTGTCGTAGACCCGGTAGCCGGCGGTGCTGCGGTCGGCTGGCTGGATCAGCCCGACGGACTCGTAGTAGCGGATGGTCTTGGCCCGCACGCCGGAGTGGCGGGCGGCGGTTCCGATGTTCATGGCTGTCTCCTCCACCGCAACTATTCCGCAGGCTAACTTTCTAGTGACTGGAAGGTCAAGCGCGCTGCCGGCAACACCGATTTGGCGGCTTTCCGTCGCGCCGGACGACCTGTTATAAAAGAAGCTCAAAAGGCGGCAGCGAGACGCAAGAGCACGGCGCAAGCATCTGAAATGTTTCTGTTAATCGACAACTACGACAGCTTCACCTACAACCTCTTCCATTTCCTCGGGGAACTGGGGGCCAGGGTCGAAGTGCGCCGCAACGACAAGATCACCGCGGCCGAAGCGCTGGCGCTGCGCCCGCAGGGTATCGTCATCTCGCCAGGCCCCTGCGATCCCGACCGCGCCGGCATCTGCCTCGACCTCATTGCCGCCGCCGCCGGCAAGGTGCCGATCTTCGGCGTCTGCCTCGGCCATCAGGCTATCGGCCAGCACTTCGGCGGCAAGGTGGTGCGGGCGCCGCAGCCGATGCACGGCAAGCTGAGCGAGGTGGCCCACCAGGGCCGCGGCGTCTTCGCCGGCCTGCCCTCGCCGCTCACCGCCACGCGCTATCACTCCCTCACGCTCGACCCGGCGGGCTTCCCGGGCGATCAGCTGGAGATCACGGCGACCGCCGAGGACGGCGTGATCATGGGCCTGCAGCACAAGACCCTGCCGATCTACGGCGTGCAGTTCCATCCCGAAAGCATCGCCTCGCAAAACGGCCACGCTCTGCTGCACAACTTCCTGAAGCTTGCCGACCCGGCCGCGGCGGCCTGACGCGGGAGTCCGAAGCATGAGCGGCGGGATGCCCGATCTGAAGGCACTGATCGGCAAGGTCGCGACCGGCGCGTCGCTGACCCGGGGCGAGGCCGAGCAGGCCTTCGACATCATGATGTCCGGCGACGCCACCCCGGCGCAGATGGGCGGCTTCCTCATGGCGCTGCGCGTGCGCGGCGAGACGGTGGAGGAGATCGCCGGCGCCGCCACGGTGATGCGCAGCAAGATGACCACCATCAAGGGACCGCCCGGCGCGATCGACATCTGCGGCACCGGCGGCGATGGCACCGGCAGCTACAACATCTCCACCGCCAGTCAGTTCGTGGTCGCCGCCTGCGGCGTGCCGGTGGCCAAGCACGGCAACCGCGCGGCCTCCTCCAAGAGCGGCGCCAGCGATGTGCTGGAAGCACTCGGCGTGAACATCGAGGCCGACCTCACGCTGATCGAAAAGGCGCTGGCTGAAGCCGGCACCTGCTTCCTCATGGCGCAGCGCCACCACAGCGCCATGCGCCACGTCGGGCCGACGCGCGTCGAACTCGGCAGCCGCACCATCTTCAATCTGCTGGGGCCGCTGTCCAACCCGGCCAGGGTGAAGCGCCAGCTGATCGGCGTGTTCTCCGACCAATGGCTCGAACCGCTCGCCGAGGTGCTGCGCGATCTCGGCCACGAGCGCGCCTGGGTGGTGCATGGCGCCGGCGGCATGGACGAGGTGTCGACCCTCGGCCCGACCCGTGTGGCCGAGCTGAAGGACGGCAGGATCACCAGCTTCACGGTGACGCCGGCCGATGCCGGGCTGCCGACGGCGACGCTGGCGGACCTGATCGGCGGCGACCGCGAGCACAATGCCGCGGCACTGCGCGGCGTGCTGGAAGGCAAGCCGAGCGCCTATCGCGATATCGTGGTGCTGGGCAGCGCCGCCGCGCTCATCGTCGCCGGCAAGGCGGAGGCTCTGCTGCAGGGAGCGGACCTGGCGACAGAGGCGATCGACTCGGGTCGCGCGCTCGAGGTGCTGAACCGCGTCGTGCGCATCACCAATGCAGCGGTGCCGGCATGAGCGACGTGCTGAAGAAGATCTGTGCCGACAAGCGCGACTGGATCGCCGCCCGCAAGGCCGCGGTGATCTTGGCCGAACTGGAGCAGCGTGCCGCGGCCGCTTCCGCGCCGCGCGGTTTCCGCGCCGCCCTCGAAGCCAAGTCGGCATCGGGCGCCAGGGCGCTGATCTGCGAGATCAAGAAGGCCTCCCCCAGCAAGGGCCTCATCCGCGCCGACTTCGATCCGCCAAGCCTGGCGCGGGCCTACCTCGCCGGCGGCGCCGCCTGCCTCTCGGTGCTGACCGACGCGCCCTACTTCCGGGGCGCCGACGCCTATCTCGTGGCGGCGCGCGAGGCGGTGCCGCTGCCCTGCCTGCGCAAGGACTTCATGCTCGATCCTTATCAGATCGTCGAATCCCGCGCGCTGGGCGCCGACTGCATCCTGCTCATCATGGCCGCGCTCGGCGATGACCAGGCGGCGGAGCTGGAGGCGGTCGCCCTCGGCCTCGGCATGGACGTTTTGGTCGAGGTGCACGACGGCGCCGAGCTCGATCGCGCCCTCAAGCTGAAATCGCCTCTCGTCGGCATCAACAATCGCAATCTGAAGACCCTGGCGGTCGATCTTGCGACCGCCGAGACGCTGGCGCCGCGCGTGCCGAGCGAGCGACTGCTGGTCGCCGAGAGCGGCCTCCATTCGCCCGCTGACTTGGCGCGCATGACGGCGGCCGGCGCCCGGGCCTTCCTGATCGGCGAGTCCCTCATGCGCCGGGACGACGTCACCGCGGCCACCGCCGAACTGGTACAGGCCGCCGGGGCGCCTGCGGCGCGCCTGGCTTAGGAGACTGCCGGCATGGCCGACTTCACCCACTTCGATGCCGAGGGCAAGGCCATGATGGTCGACGTCTCCGACAAGAACGTCACCGAGCGGACGGCCGAGGCCAAGGGCTCGGTCATCATGCGGCCGGAGACCCTGGCGATGATTCGCGCCGGCGGGGTGAAGAAGGGCGACGTGCTTTCGGTGGCGCGGCTCGCCGGCATCATGGGTGCCAAGCGCACCCCCGACCTCATCCCGCTCTGCCATCCCCTCGCCCTCACCTCGGTGAAGGTCGACCTGACGATCGACGAGACGCGATCTGCCGTGGACATCACCGCGACCTGCAAGCTGCAGGGCCGCACCGGCGTGGAGATGGAGGCACTCACCGCCGTCACCGTGGCGGCGCTGACGGTCTACGACATGTGCAAGGCCGTCGATCGCGGCATGCGCATCACCGAGGTGCGCCTCACCCACAAGGCCGGCGGCAAGTCCGGCCGCTACGAGGCGCCGTGATGATTCCCGTCGCCGAGGCGCTCGAGCGCATCCTGAAGAGCCTTCAGCCGCTGCCGGCGGAAACCGTCGGCATCGCCGAGGCCTTCGGCCGGGTGCTGGCGCGGGACATCGCCGCGCGGGTGACCCAGCCGCCGCACGCGGTCTCCGCCATGGACGGCTACGCGGTGCGCGCCGCCGACGTGACCGGGGTGCCGGCGCGCCTGAAGGTGATCGGCGCGGTGCCGGCCGGCGGGCTCTTCGAAGGCGCGATCGCTGCCGGCGAGGCGGTGCGCATCTTCACCGGCGCGCCGCTGCCATCGGGCGCCGACGCCATCGTCATCCAGGAAGACACCGAGGCCGGCGACGGCCCAAACGGCGACAATTGGGTGACGGTAAAGGAGTCCTGTAAGCCCGGCACCTACGTGCGCGCTGCCGGCCTCGATTTCGCCGCCGGCGACCCCGGCCCGCGCGCCGGCCGCCAGCTGACCGTGCGCGACGTCGGCCTGATCGCCGCCATGAACCATCCCTGGGTGCAGGTTCGCCGGCGCCCGCGGGTCGCCATCCTCGCCACCGGCGACGAAGTGGTGATGCCCGGCGAGCCGCTGGGGGCCAGCCAGATCGTCAGCTCCAACGGTCTTGCCCTGGCCGCCTTCGTGCGCGCCTGTGGCGGTGTGCCGCTGCAGCTCGGCATCGCCGCCGACACCGAGGACAGCCTTGCCGAACTGGCCGCCGGGGCCAAGGGCGCCGACCTGCTGCTGACCACCGGCGGCGTTTCGGTCGGCGAGCACGACCTGGTCCAGAAGGCACTCGGCCAGCAGGGCATGGAGCTCGACTTCTGGAAGATCGCCATGCGCCCGGGCAAGCCGCTGATGTTCGGCCGCCTCGCCGGCACGCCGGTGCTCGGCCTGCCCGGCAATCCGGTCTCCGCCGTGGTCTGTTCCCTGCTGTTCGCCCGCCCTGCCCTCAATGCCCTGCTCGGGCTCGACGTAGCGGCCCATCCACTCGAGCAGATGGTGCTCGGCGCCGACCTCGGCGCCAACGACCGCCGCCAGGACTACCTGCGCTCGACCGTGGCCTTGAACGGCGACGGGCGGCGCACGGCCACGCCCTACGGGCGCCAGGATTCCTCGATGCTGGCCCTGCTGGCGGCCGCCGACGGGCTCATCGTGAGGCCGCCCCTTGCCCCGGCGGCGGCCAAGGGCGAGCTGGTCGAGGTGCTCTCCTTCCCGCGGTTGGTGCCCGGCCTCTGAGCCCCCTCCTTTTGCGCCTCCCGGTGGAGATTGGTGGGGGGACATAGAGCCTTGACGCCGCGTGAGAACCAAACTAGAACATAGGGCGAAGTTTTTGTTTTGTTCCATATGTTGTGTCGCTGCGATGACGAAAGACGACACCGGGGGGTCTAGGCGTTCCATGCTCACAAAAAAGCAGCACGAGCTTCTCCTCTTCATCCACCAGCACCTGCAGAGCAACGGGGTGTCGCCGTCCTTTGACGAGATGAAGGACGCCCTGGCCCTGAAGTCGAAATCCGGCATTCACCGGCTGATCACCGGCCTGGAGGAGCGCGGCTTCATCCGCCGCCTGCCCCACCGCGCCCGGGCGGTCGAGGTCATGCGCCTGCCCAACGATGTCGTGGCCCTGGCCGGGGCGGCCCATGCCGAGGTGAGCGCGCCGCAGGCTACGCGCACCGGCTTTGACCCCAAGGTGATCCGCGGCGGCTTCTCCTCCTCGATCCCGGGCGCCCAGGCCGCCAACGACAGCGAGGCCCTGCAGCTGCCGCTCTATGGCCGGATCGCGGCCGGCACGCCGATCGAGGCGCTGCGCGACTATTCCAACTACGTCGACGTGCCTGCCGCCCTGATGGGCACCGGCGAGCACTACGCCCTGGAGGTGGACGGCGATTCGATGATCGACGCCGGCATTCTCGACGGCGACACGGTGGTCATCGAGCGCTGCGAGACGGCGGAGAACGGCTCCATCGTGGTGGCGCTGATCGACAACGAGGAAGCCACTCTGAAGCGCCTGCGCCGCAAGGGCGGCGCCGTGGCGCTGGAGCCAGCCAACAAGTCCTACGAGACGCGCATCTTCCCGCCCGAGCGGGTGACCATCCAGGGCCGCCTGGTCGGCCTGCTGCGCCGCTACTGAGCTTCCCCCGACTTCCAGGCTGACCGCCGCTGCGGAAAAGGCGACCAGGGCCGCGCGCCCTGTTGCCCGGCGACGCTTTGCACCCTCGGCCCCTGCGGGTCGAGCCAGACGGCGTGAGCGCCGGCGCCCCAGAGGTCGAAGCGGTCGATCACCGCCACCGGTCCGCTGCAGGGTTGACGGCGCAGGGGCTCCAGGCTGACCACCACCTGTGCGGCGGCGCAGTCGTCTTCGGCCGCTCGGGGGTCGAGCAAGATCGCCGCGCTTACCGGCCCGTCGCGGTAGAGGCAGCCGAGAGGATCGCAGCTCAGCCGGCCCTTCGCCGCCGCGCCCAGCTGCGGCCAGGTCAGGGTCTGTGCGACGAAGCCGTGGCGGGTCCAGGTGTCGAGCACGAAGCGGCTGCCCCGTTGCGAGGGGACCCAGAGCCGCGCCTCGGGATCGCGCAGGCCGACCTGGCGTCCATCGCCGCTGACCAGCAGGCTCGGCGGCTCGAACCCGAGGGGCGAGAGTGCGCCGATCACGAGAAGCGGCACGGCCGCCCAGCGCCAGGGTCGCTGCCAGAGGCAGAGCCACAGACCCGCGACGACCATGACGCCCAGGCCCCAGTCGGGCATCGGCGGCACCGGCAGCACGGCGGCCGGCCAGTCCGCCACAGCCGCGGCGTTGGCGAGCAACAGGTCGATGCCCCACCCCATGGGGACAAGGGCCAATCCCTCCAGACCGAAGGGCATCAGCAGCACCGCCAGCACGGCCCAGGGCATGATCCAGAAGGCGGTCAAGGGCACCGCCAGGAGGTTGGCCGGCAGTCCGTAGAGCGCCATGCGCTGGAAGTGGAAAGCGGCGAAAGGCCCCGTTGCCAGGATGGCGATGACCGAGGTGGCCGCCACGCCCAGGAAGTACCGCCCGAGGCGCCGCAGCGGCCCGTACCGCTCACGGTAGTTGTCCCGCCGGCGCTGCCAGGTCTCGTAGGCGGCAATGAGGGCCGTGACGGCGGCAAAGGACATCTGGAAACTGGCCGTCATCAGGCTTTCCGGCGCCAGGAGGAGAATCACCGCGGCCGCCCAGGCGACCAGGCGCAGCGACAGCGCCCGGCGGTCGAGCAGCACGGCCAGCAGCACCACCAGCACCATGAGGAAGGCCCGCTCCGCCGGGATGCTGGCGCCGACCAGGTTCAGGTAGACGAAAGCGCCGGCCGCCGCGGCGACCGCCGCCCACTTCTTGATCGGATGATAGAGCGCCGCGCCGGGCAGCAGGGCGAGGCCGGCACGCAGGAAGAAGAACAGCAAGCCGGCGACCAGACCCATGTGAAGCCCCGAGATCGCCAGCAGGTGGGCGAGGCCGGCGTCGCGCATCTCGGCCTGTACGGCGTCCGGAATGCCGCCGCGCTGGCCGGTGATGAGGGCAATGGCCACGGCCCCGCGCGGGCCGTCGAGCTGGGCGGCGATGCGGGTCGTGACGGTCTGGCGCAGGTCCGACCACCACAGACGCCAGGCGTGCCAGACGCCACCGCCAGCCGTTTCCGGCGGCGCCAGCAGGCGGGGGGCGCCATAGGCAAAGCCGACGCCGCCGAGGCCCTGGAAGTAGGCCTGGCGCGCGAAGTCGAAGGCACCGGGAAGGGCCGGCGGGCTCGGCGGACGCAGCGCGGCGCGCAGCGTGAGACGGCTGCCCGGCTCCGGCGGGCTGTCGAGCCCTGCCACCGTGACCCGGAGCCGGTCGGGCAGAGCTTCCGGCGCCAGGCCCGGCATCTCGATCGGCCGCAGGTAGAGGCGCCAGCCGCGGCTCTGGGGCTCGCTGGCAAGGGCCTCGGCGGTGAGGATCGCCGGTCCCCAGGATCGCTCCAGCACCGGCGCGGCAACGACGGCGCTGCGGAGCTGCGCGGCGGCCAGTCCGAGAGCGACGGCGAGCGATCCGAGCAGCAGCAGGCGAAGGCCGCCCCGGTGGCGCAGCGCCGGAAAGCCCGCCAGCAGCACCAGCGCCGCCGCGGCGCCGAGCCAGGGCGGTGGCTCCCACGGAGACCAGAAGTAGCCGGCAACGCCGAGGCCGAGCAGCACCGGCAGCCACAGCGGCCAGCGGTCGCGCTCGGCGAGCAGGCAGTCGCGCAACCAGGCTGCCGCGCCCGCTGGACGGAACGGCAGGCTGCCTGCGTCGTCGCGAAAGGCCGTCGACATGCGCGCGTTCCTTGCGGCCGGGGGACTTGCACCGCAACGATTGTAGCGAGCAGCGAATGCGCGCAACAGGCGCAAGTCGTCTTTGGCTGGTAGACCCCCTGTGTCTGCGGCCGCAACGCCTCTGCCGGTGGTTTGCCGAGGCTCCCCCGGCTGTGCTACACCCCGCAATCGCGTTCGCACCCCGTTCCCAGCAAGCGACCACCAGATGACCACCGACCCCCGCTCCGTCGTGACGCGCTTTGCGCCCTCGCCGACCGGCTTCCTGCACATCGGCGGCGCCCGCACGGCGCTGTTCAACTGGCTCTATGCCCGGCATCACGGCGGCACTTTCCGGCTGCGGATCGAGGATACCGACCGCAAGCGGTCGACCCAGGACGCCGTCGACGCGATCCTCGACGGGCTGGACTGGCTCGGCCTCGACCACGACGACGAGGTCGTCCATCAGTTCGCCCGTGCCGCGCGTCACGCGGAACAGGCAAACTCCCTGCTGGCGAAGGGCCGCGCCTACCACTGCTATGCCTCGCCGGAAGAGCTCGAGGCGATGCGCGCGACGGCCCGCGCCGAGGGCCGCCCGATGCGTTACGATGGCCGCTGGCGCGACCGCGATCCGGCCGACGCTCCGGCCGGGATCGCTCCAGTGGTGCGCCTGAAGATGCCGCAGGATGGCGAGACGGTGATCGAGGACCTGGTGCAGGGACCGGTCACCGTGCGTAACGATCAGCTCGATGACATGATCCTGCTGCGCGCCGACGGCACGCCGACCTACATGCTGTCGGTGGTGGTCGACGACCACGACATGGCGGTCAGCCACGTCATCCGCGGCGACGACCATCTGACCAACGCCTTCCGCCAGGCTCAGCTCTATCGCGCGTTGGACTGGGAGCTGCCGTTCTTCGCGCACATCCCGCTGATCCACGGGCCCGACGGCGCCAAGCTGTCGAAGCGCCACGGCGCTCTGGGGGTCGAAGCCTACCGTGAGATGGGCTACCTGCCGGAAGCCCTGCGCAACTATCTGCTGCGGCTCGGCTGGAGCCACGGCGACGACGAGGTGATCTCCACCGAACAGGCCGTCGCGTGGTTCGACCTGGATGCCGTCGGAAAGTCGGCGGCGCGCTTCGACTTTGTAAAGCTGGAGAGCCTCAACGGGCACTATCTGCGCGAGGCCGCCTCGGAGCGCCTGGTCGGCGAGGTCGTGCCGCGGCTGGAAACGCAGCTCGGCCGCCCGCTCGAGACGCTGGCGAAAGCCCGCCTCTCGCAGGGCATGGACGGTCTCAAGGCTCGGGCGAAGAGTCTCGTAGAACTTGCTGAAAACGCGGTATTTTATGTCACTGAGCGACCGCTGACGCTGAATGACAAGGCCGCCAAGATCCTGGGCCTCGAAGCGCGACAGCGCCTGGGACGTCTGCACAGCGACCTGAGCCTCCTGCCGGAATGGACCGAAGCCACCATCGAAGCGGCGGTGCGGGCCTTCGCGGAGGTCGACAACTGCAAGCTCGGCGATGCCGCCCAACCGCTGCGGGCCGCTTTGACAGGCTCCAATGTCTCGCCGGGAATATTCGAGGTGATGGTTGTGCTGGGCCGCGAGGAATCGCTCGCCCGCATCGCCGACCAGGGCAGCGCGGCGTGAGCATTATGTTGCGCCGCGGCAATTGATTGATTCGGCCCGCTTCACTATGCTCGCGCATAATATATGGGACGCAGCTTGCGGGCCATTCTATAGCCGAGGGATGGGAACATGAACGACGCCAAATCGACTGCCAACAGGGACACGGTGACCCTGACGGACAACAGCACGGGCAAGAGCCTGGAGCTTCCCATCCTCGGCGGCACCGTCGGCCCGCGAGCCATCGACGTCAGCAAGCTCTACGCCGAGACCGGCTATTTCACCTACGATCCCGGCTTCACCTCTACGGCCAGCTGCGATTCCAACATCACCTACATCGACGGCGAAGTCGGCGTGCTGATGCACCGCGGCTACCTGATCGAGGATCTGGCAGAGAACAGCGATTTCATGGATGTCTGCTACCTGCTGCTGCATGGCGAGTTGCCGGACGCCAAGGAGAAGACACGCTTCGAGAAATCAATCACTTACCACACTATGCTGCATGAGCAGATGAACAATTTCTTCCGCGGGTTCCGGCGCGATTCGCACCCCATGGCCGTCATGGTCGGCGTGGTCGGCGCGATGTCGGCCTTCTACCACGACTCGACGGACATCAACGATCCGCACCAGCGCATGGTGGCCTCCCACCGTCTGATCGCCAAGATGCCGACCATCGCCGCCATGGCCTACAAGTATTCGGTCGGCCAGCCCTTCGTCTATCCGCGCAACAACCTGAGCTACGCCGAGAACTTCCTGCACATGATGTTCTCGGTGCCTTGCGAGGAGTACCAGATCAGCCCGGTGCTGGCGCGCGCCATGGACCGCATCTTCATCCTGCACGCCGACCACGAGCAGAACGCCTCGACCTCGACGGTGCGCATCGCCGGCTCCAGTAACGCCAATCCCTTCGCCTGCATCGCCGCCGGCATCGCTTCGCTCTGGGGTCCGGCGCACGGCGGCGCCAACGAGGCGGTGCTGCAGATGCTGAACGAGATCGGCTCCAAGGACCGCATCCCGGAATTCATCAAGCGCGCCAAGGACAAGGACGATCCCTTCCGCCTCATGGGCTTCGGCCATCGGGTCTACAAGAACTACGACCCGCGCGCCAAGGTGATGCAGAAGTCCTGCCACGAGGTGCTGGGCGAGCTCGGCATCGAGCACGACCCGCTGCTCGAGATCGCCATGGCGCTGGAGAAGATCGCGCTGGAGGACGACTACTTCGTCGAGAAGAAGCTGTTCCCCAATGTCGACTTCTATTCCGGCATCATCCTAAAGGCGATGGGCATCCCGACCTCGATGTTCACCGTGCTCTTCGCCGTCGCCCGCACCGTCGGCTGGGTGGCGCAGTGGCGCGAGATGATCGAGGATCCCAAGCAGCGGATCAGCCGGCCGCGCCAGCTCTATCACGGCTACGCCCAGCGCGACTACGTGCCGCTCGACAAGCGTTGAGCGGCATCCTTCGCGACACCCGCTGTCGCGAGGTCGTTTCGGCGCTGCCCCAAGCTCAACCCGCCACCCCCGCGACGGCGGGGGCCCAGGAGCAAACCGACGTCAGCCTCTGGCGTTAAGGCACTCGAGCACATGGCGGGCGGCCGCCTGGCTCGGCCGGCCTTCCGGCGGGGTCAGCGCCTCGACCACACCGCGGTAGCCCTCGCGCTGCGCGGCGCGGGCCGCCGGATCGCTGAGCAGGCGCTCCAGCGCGGGCAGGATCGTCGCGCTGCGGCAACGACGCTGCAGGAATTCCGGCTGCACCTCGCGCCCCGCGAGAAGGTTCACCAAGCTGACGAAGGGCACCCGCAGCCAGGAGGGCGACAGCAGGCTGCCGATGCCGGAAAGCCGGTAGGCCACCACGGTGGGCACGCCGGCGACAGCCAGTTCCAGCGCCACGGTCCCGGAGGCGGCAAGGGCGGCGGTGGCCTGGCGGAAGGCGCGCGCCTTGGCATCCGCCCCGCGCACCACTGCGACCGGCACCGACCAGTCTGCGACCTGGGCGCGCACCAAATCTTCCACCGTCTCGACCGTCGGGATCACCACCGTGAGGCCCGGATGCTCGGCCGCCAAGGCGTGCACCGTCTCGGCGAAGACCGGCAGCAGTTGGGTAACCTCGCCCCGGCGGCTGCCGGGCAGCACGGCGAGGCGGGGAGGACCACCCTCCTCCTCCTCCCCTTCCTCCAGCCGGATCTCCGGCGCGGCGGCTTCGACGGCGGGATGGCCGACGAAGCGGGTCGCCAGGCCATGGCGCTGGAAGTAGGGCGGCTCGAAGGGCAGCAACACCAGCAGGCGGTCGAGATAGCGGCTCACCGATTTGGCGCGCCAGGGCTTCCAGGCCCAGACCTGCGGTGCCACGTAGTGGATCAGCGGTATCCCCTGCCCACGCAGCCGCTCGGCGATTGCAAGGGTGAAGCTCGGCGAGTCGATGGTGACCACCGCGTCCGGCCGCAGCGCCTTCACCGCCGCCACGGTCTCGCGGATGCGCCGGATGATGGCGAAAAGATGCGGCAAGACCTCGACGAAGCCCATCACCGCCAGCTCGTGGATCGGAAAGCGGCTCGCGAGGCCCTGCGCAGTCATGAGCTCGCCGCCGATGCCGGCGAAGCGCACCCGCCCGCCGGTCTCCTGTTTCAGGGCCGCCATGAGCCGGGCGCCGAGCTGATCGCCCGAGGGTTCCCCGGCGATGAGGAAAATCAGCGGCCCGTCGCCGGCGGCGGGCCCGTCAGTCATTGCACGGGGGCTTCGGCATCGAGCTTCATGCCGATGAGGAAAAGTCCGGCCCGGTCGGCGGCGTCGGTCACCGCCGGCGCGTCGACCACCAGGGTGCCGCCGGCCTCGACGGCGATGCCGCGCAGCCCGGCCGCCGCCGCCCCCTGCACCGTCGTTACGCCGATGGTCGGCAGGTCGGCGCGGCGTTCCTGGCCCGGCTTGCGCAACTTGACCAGCACCCCGCCGGGCCCCGCGCGGCGCAGCGGCCCGCAGCGCGACAGCAACGCGTCGGTGCCCTCCAGCGCCTCCACGCCGAGCACCAGGCCGTCCTGGATGACCGTCGCCTGGCCGACGTCGGCAGCACCCATGGCGCGGACCACGTCGATGCCGCGCCGGATGTCGCGCCAGGCGGCCTCGTCGGGCTGGAAGCGGCCGAAGCTGCCTTCCCCGGCCAGCAGGTCCTGCAGGAATTCCTCCACGCCGCGCAGTCGAAAACCCTCGGCCTCCAACCTCTTGACCACGGCGCCCAGCAGCCCATCGTCGCCGAGCCTGTTGAAGCCGATCTTGGCGAGAAACTTGAAGGTCATGCGGTCCGGGCGCAGCTCGGTCATGCTCGGCCGCTTGACCGCGCCGACCAGGACCAGGTCGCGCGCGCCGGCCCCGCGCAGGGCGTGCATCGCCTTCTCGCTCTGGCCGAGTCGGATCCAGAGGTGTTCGGTGCCGGCGACAGTGGCGGGATCGGTGTGCCCCTCGATGGCGACGACGAAGGCGCCGCGGCCGCTGCTCTGGCAGAGCTCCACGAGCCGGCGGGGGAGCGAACCGCCGCCGGCAACGATACCGAGCGGCCCGCTCATCAGTCGTCTTCCGGCTGCAAGATCGGCCGCGCGGTCTGCGCGCGCAGGAAGCTGACCAGGGCATCGATCGTGGCGCGGCCGCCATACTTCGCGGCCACCGCGTCGACGCGCTCGGCGAAGGTCCCCTCGGCCCGGAAGAGCTCATCGTAGGCCTTGAGCATGGCCTGGATTTCCTTGTTGTCGATCCCCGCCCGCTTCAGGCCGACGATGTTGATGCCGGCCAGCAGCCCGGGCCGGCCCATCACCATGCCGAAGGGAATGACGTCGCTCTTGGCGCCGGCCATGGCGCCGACGATGGCGCCGCGGCCGATGCGCACGTACTGCTGCGCGCCCGAGAGCCCGCCCATGATGACGTAGTCTTCCAGAATCACATGGCCGGCGAGGGTGGCGTTGTTGGCCATGATCACATGGTTGCCGATGTGGCAGTCGTGGGCGACATGGCTGCCCGGCATGAAAAGGCAGCCATCGCCAACCCGGGTCACCATGCCCCCGCCCTCGGTGCCGGGGTTCATGGTCACGTGCTCGCGGATGACGTTGTCGCTGCCGATGTGCAGCTCGGAAGGCTCACCCTTGTACTTCAGATCCTGCGGCGGCTGGCCGATGGAGGAGAAGGGATAGATCTGGGTACGCGCGCCGATCGTGGTGCGCCCGTCGATCACCACGTGGCTGTGCAGCCCCACAGCCTCGCCCAGCGCAACGTGCGGACCGATCACGCAGTAGGGACCGATGGAACAACTGTCGGCGATCTTTGCGCCAGGATCGACGATGGCGGTCGGATGAATGCCAGGCATCAGTAGCCCATGATCATTGCGGAAAAGTTCGCGTTGGCGACCAACGTGTCCTCGACCTTTGCCTCTCCCTTGAACTTCCACACACTGCGCCGGTTCTGGATCCGCGAAACGTGGATCTTCAGGGTATCGCCCGGCACCACCGGCTTGCGGAAGCGCGCCAGATCAACCGACATGAAGTAGACGACCTTGCCATGGGCTTCCTTCCCTAGCGTGTACATCACCAGGGCAGCGGCAGTCTGCGCCATCGCCTCGACAATCAGTACGCCGGGCATGACCGCCTGGGCGGGGAAATGGCCCTGGAAGAACGGCTCGTTGATGGTGACGTTCTTGGTGCCGACGGCGCTCTCGCTGAGGACGATGTCTTCCAGCCGGTCGATCATGAGGAACGGATAGCGATGGGGCAGCAGCCCCATGATGTCGTGCACGTCGAGCGGGCCGATCTCCTGGCGCCCGGGGGTATCGTTACTCATCCTTTGTCTTGCCTCTTGCCTTCAACTCCCGGTCCCACAAGGCACATAGCCGGAAGAACTCCCGGGCCGGGCGGGCGGGACTGCCCAGCACATTCATGCCGCTCGGAACGTCGCGCATCACCCCCGACTGGGCGCCAATCCGGGCGCCTGAGCCGATCGCGAGATGGCCGGAGACTCCGGCCTGAGCCGCCACCGCGACGAAATCCTCGAGGACGGTGCTGCCGGCGATGCCGGACTGGGCCACCAGCACGCAACCGCGCCCGATGCGCACGTTGTGCCCGATCTGCACCAGATTATCAATCTTCGCCCCGGCGCCGATGACCGTATCCGGCCCGGCACCTCGGTCAATCGTAGTATTGGCACCGATTTCGACGCCGTCGCCGACGATCACGCGGCCAAGCTGGGGCACGTCGACGAAACCCTCCGGCTCCATGGAAAAACCAAATCCACGGGTGCCGATTCGTACGCCGGCATGGATCTGGCAGGCGCGCCCGACCTCGCAGTAGGCCAGCGAGGCGTTGGGGCCAACCACGGTGCCGTCGCCGACGGTGACGGCCTCGCCGATGACGCTGTTGGCCTCGAGGCGGCAAGCCCGCCCGATCTGCGCTGCCGGTCCAACCACCACGCCAGGCCCGATTTCGCTGCCCTCGCCGATGACGGCGCTGGCGTCGACCACGGCCGAGGGGTGCACGCCGGGCCGCGGCCGCGGCTGCGGGTAGAAGGCCTGGGCAACCTTGGCGTAGCCGCGGTAGGGCCGCGGGGTGAGCAGCAGGACCATGCCGGCCGGCGCCCTGTCGGCGAGCTCCGGCGAGACGATGCAGGCCCCCGCCTTGCTCGCGCCGAACTGCCCGAGGTAGCGCCGGTTATCGAGAAAACTCACGTCATCGGGACCGGCCGTATCGAGGGGCGCCACGTCCGAGAGGCGCCGCGCGCCGTCGGCGCCGGGCGAAAGCTCCGCCTCGGCAATCTCAGCCAGCGCGGACAAGTCAAAGGGGCCGGCATTGTCGAAGAACCTACGATCAGCCATCGGGCACCTTCAGTTCTGCGTTGGCGGCAGAGGCACTTCCTTCAGTTCGGCATTGAGCCGCTCCAAAGCCTCATCGGTAAAGTCGAATTCGGGCCGGATAATGATAACAATGGATTTGGACAGCACGAGATCAAGATTGTTCTCGCGGGCGATATCCTGGGCTATCCGCAACAGCACCTGCTGGACCTGGGTCATGCCGAGGCTGAACCGCTGGTCGAGGCGGCGGCGCTCCTCTTGCAACAGGCGCTGTATCTCCACCCCTTCGGTTTCCAGCTTCTCGCGCGCTTCGGCGTAGGCCTCTGCCGACAGCGACGCCCGCCGCTCCGCCAGGTCGATGTCGGCTGCCCGCAAGGCGGCTTCGCGATCCTGTATTTCCGCCTGGGTCCTGTCTCGCGAGGCTTCGATGTCGCGCGACAGCACCTGCACTGCCGTCGAAGCCCGTAACACCCCCTGGATGTCGATAACCCCGATGACGGGCGCGCGGTCAAGCTGGGCCCGCGCAGGCGTCGCCGATATCGCAACAACAATGAGCGTTGCGGCAAGGTACAGCGACCAGCAGCGAAGCCTTTTCATTCGCTCTAAAACTGTGTTCCGAAACTGAAGCTGAAGATCTCAGTCTCGTCGAAGTCTTCCTTCACGACGGCGAGGCCAAGGTCAATCACCACCGGTCCGAAGGGTGAGTCCCAGGAGATGCCGGTACCCACCGTTACGCGCGGTGCACTCGAGTCGTCGAGCGTGATTGGAATGCTGTTGTCGTCGATTCCCCAGGCCGCGCCGATGTCGGTGAACAAGCGCCCGCGGACATCCACGTCGAACGGCAGGCTCAGCGGGAAGGAGAGCTCGACCGTGCCGGTGTAGAAGTTCTTGCCACCCAAGGCATCGTCGGTGTTGCGGTCGCGCGGCCCGATACCGCCAAATTCGAAGCCTCGCGGCTGGTTGCCGCCTTTGAAGAAGCGATCCGAGATGCGCGTTTCCTCGCCGAGGCCGATCATGGTGCCGCCGCTGCCGCGCACGCTCAGGGTGTAGTCCTCGGCAACCGAGAAGTAGTAGCCGGCGCTCGCGGAGGTTCGGGCGAAGGTAACGTCGCCGCCCAGGCCGAAGAACTCGGTGCGCAGACTGGTGATGAAACCCTCGCGGGGATCGAAACGGGAGTCGCGCGTATCGTAGATCAACTCGTTGCTGATGCCGGAGCGCACGGTGGCGCCCTCTTCCGAGCGCACCAGCAACGAAGCGTCGTTGTCGACGTCGGTGATGTCACGGTTCTCCAGCGTGTAGCGCACCACGTTGCGCAGCTCTTCAGTGATGTTGAAGCCGCCACGCAGCGAGCCGCCGATACGTTCCTCTTCGTACGAGCTCTGCCTGCCGCGGTCGTTGGTCGTGCGGTAGAGGTCGACGCCGGCGGCCAGGTTGCGATCGAGAAAATAGGGTTCGGTAAAGCTGAAATCGAGTTCCGTGGCAGCGCCGGCCAGGGTGAATCCGACGCGAAGATCCTGGCCGCGGCCGAGCAGATTGCGTTCACGCACACCGATGTTGCCGATCGGGCCATCAGCCGAGGAGAAGCCTGCACCGAAGGTGACGTCACCGGTCGACTGCTCTTCCACCGCGACTTTCACGACCGTACGGTCCGGCGCGCTGCCAGGCTCGTTGTCGACGGTCACGGTCCGGAAGAAACCGAGATTCTGCACCCGCTGGCGCGACCGCCGCAGCTTCGAGGTATTGAAGGCGTCGCCTTCGACCAGTCGGAACTCGCGGCGGATGACGCGATCGAGGGTGCGGACATTGCCCTCGACGTCGATGCGCTCGACGAAGACCTTCGGGCCTTCCTGAATGTCGTAGACGATCGCGATCGTGAGGTTCTCGCGGTCGCGCTCGACGCGCGGGCGGATGTCGACGAAGGCATAGCCGAGGTTGCCGACTTCATCGGTCAGCACTTCTATGGTTCTGTCGACCTCGCTGGCGTCGTACCAGTCGCCTTCTTCCGTCGTCACCTCGCTGCGCAGTACTTCGGGGTCGAGGTTGCGCAGGGTGGTCTGCAGATCTATCGCGCCGAAACGGTAGCGCGGCCCCTCCTCCACGGTGAAGGTGACGATGAAGTCCTGCTGGTCCTGCGTCAGCTCGGCCACCACGGAGACCACGCGGAAGTCGGCATATCCTTGGTTGAGGTAGAAGCGGCGCAGCAGCTCTCGATCGAAGGTCAGGCGATCGGGATCATAGGTGTCCGCGGAGGTGAAGAAGTTCCAGAACGAGGCCTCGACGGTCGTCACCTCGTCGCGCAAAGTCGAATCGGAGAATTCCCGGTTGCCGATGAAGTTGATCGCGCGGATCGAGGTCAACGGACCTTCGTCGATCTCGAAGGCAAGGTCGACGCGGTTCTGCTCCAACTGGATGACCTTGGGCTCGACGGTCGCGGCAAAGCGGCCGGAGCGGCGGTAGATCTCCAGGATTCGGTTGGTATCGCTCTGCACCTTGGTGCGGGTGAAGACGACGCGGGGCCGTAGCTCGATCTCCTGAAGCAGCGTATCGTCGTCGAGCCGGTCATTGCCCTCGAAGGCGATGCGATTGACGATCGGATTCTCCGCCACCACGACGACCAGCGTATCGCCGTCGCGCTCCAGGCGGACGTCGGCGAAGAGGCCGGTGGCGAAGAGGTTTTTCAGGGAGTCGTCGAGGCGGACCGGGTCAAAGGGGTCGCCGGGGTTGACGCGCATGTAGGAGCGCACGGTCGCCGCTTCGATGCGCTGGGTGCCCTCGATCCGGATCTCGCCAATGCGCCCGCCCGAAAGGATCGATTGCGCATGCAACGTTTCCGGAAGGGCAAGCCATGCTGCGCAGGACAGCAGATACGCCAAGACGACGACGAACAACCGTCCGCGAAACACGTTCCCTTGTCCTTCCCCCGTGGCGCTGGTGCGTTACTAAGTGACCAGGCCTTTTACAAAATTCACTAGACCGTCGATCCGCAGAAGATCATTCCAGGTGACGAAGACCATCAGGCTCAATACCAGAGCCAATCCGATCCGAAAACCGTATTCTTGGGCCCGCTCGCCCAGAGGCCGCCCCCGCACGGCCTCGATGGCATAGAACATCAAATGACCGCCATCCAGCATCGGCACTGGGAAGAGATTGATCAGGCCCAGATTGATGGACAGCACGGCTGCAAAGTAGATCAGCGTGCCGATGCCGAGCTCGGCCGCCTGCCCCGATATGTCGGCAATGCGCAGCGGCCCGCCCAGCTCGTCGGCACCACGGGCGCCGCTGATGATCTGCCCGATGGCCGTAAAGGTCTGGTCGACGATGGCGAAGGTTTCGCGAGTCGCCTGCCAGACCGCTGTGAGAGGGTCGTGGCGGATGAAGCCGGTGCCGCTGCGGCTGATGCCGAGTTGGCCGACCTCATGCTCTTCGCCCAGGCCGTTGGGGCGCAGCACTCGCGCCGGGCGCGCCTGCAGCTGCACCTCAACGCCATCGCGCAACACCGTGAACTTCAGCGTCTCCTCAGGGCGCAACGCAACGATCCGTTGCAGCTCCTCGAAGCGTGCAACCGATGTTCCATTGACGGCGATCACCTCGTCGCCCGGCACGAAGCCCCCGGCCTCGGCCGCCGAACCGGCCATCACCTCGCCCACGACCGCGGGCGTGAAAGGTTGTCCGACAAAGCTGAAGAGGCCGGCCAGCACGACGATGGCAAAGAGGAAATTGGCGATGGGGCCGGCCGCCACGATGGCCGCGCGCTGCCCGAGTCGCTTGTGCGGGAAGGCGACCGCGCGATCTTCCGCGCTCATGCCGTCGTTGCCTTCTGCGGGCATGCTGGCAGCGTTGGCGTCGCCGAACATCTTCACATAGCCGCCGAGCGGAATCAGGCTGAACTTCCACCGCGTCCCGGCCTTGTCGTTCCAACCGAAGATTTCAGGTCCAAAGCCGATGGAGAACACTTCGACGCGCACGCCGTTCCAGCGGGCCACCAGGTAGTGACCGAGCTCGTGGACGAACACCAGAGCAGTGAGCACGGCCAGGAACGGGAGCCCGAAACCGTAAAGTCCTCCAGAGAAATCCATGATTTACAGCGTAATCCTACTGTTGTGCATGAGGGTGAGACGGTGGTCCGCCGCACTTCTTGGGGAGCCGGAGGATCCGCGGCCCCTGCCCCGAGACTGCGCCCGAAAGCGCCCCGAGACTGTCCCAGGTAGATACCGCAAAAGCATTAATAAAGAAAGGACTTAGCAGTCCGCCCGGCGCCCGATCTAGGGCGCCGGGGCATGGGCTTCAAGCAGGCCCCGGGCGGTGCGGCGTGCCAGGGCGTCGGCGGCTTCGACTTCATCCAGGCTCGCCAGCGGGACTGCCGGATGTGCCTCGAGGGTGCGCTCGACGATCTCGGAAATTTCGAGGAAGCCGAGGCGCCCGGCCAGGAAAGCCGCCACGGCCTCCTCGTTGGACGCATTCAGAGTGATCGGAGCCGTGCCGCCGGCACAGAGCGCCGCGCGCGCCAGGGCCAGGGCCGGGAAGCGCACCGGGTCAGGCGGTTCGAAGGTGAGCCTGCCGATGGCCGCCAGATCGAGGCGCTCGACCGGTGTCGTCATGCGCCCCGGCCAGGCCAGGGCATAGGCAATCGGCGTGCGCATGTCGGGCTGCCCGAGCTGCGCCAGCACCGAGCCGTCGACATAGGCGACCATGGAGTGGATCACCGATTCCGGATGCACCAGGATGTCGATGCGCGCCTCCGGCACATCGAAGAGGAAGTGCGCCTCGATCAGCTCCAGGCCTTTGTTCATCATGGTGGCGGAATCGACGGAGATCTTGGCCCCCATGTCCCAGTTCGGGTGAGCCACGGCCTGGGCCGGCGTGACCGAGGCCATGTCTGCCCGGCTGCGGCTGCGGAAGGGGCCGCCCGAAGCCGTCAGGATGAGGCGGTCGACGCTTTCCGGCTGCTCCAGGTCGAGCACCTGGAAGATGGCGTTGTGCTCGGAATCGACAGGCAGCAATTGAGCGCCGCAGCGCTTCACCTCGGCGGTCATCAGGCTGCCGGCGCAGACCAGGGTCTCCTTGTTGGCGAGACCCACGACGGTGCCCTGGCGGATCGCCGCCAGCGTGGGTTCGAGGCCGGCGGATCCGACGATGGCGGACATCACCCAGTCCGTCGGCCTAGCGGCGGCCTCGGCCACCGCGGCCGCGCCGGCGGCCACCTCGATGCCGCTGCCGCTGAGCGCCTCTTTGAGGTCGCCATAAGCGCTGTCGTCGGCGACCACCGCGAGACGGGCGCCGAAGCGCTTGGCCTGCATGGCCAGGCGCGCCACCGACCGATTGGCGGTCAGCACCTCTACCTCGAAGGCGTGGGGATTGCGCTCGACCAGGTCCAGGGTGCTGCAACCGATGGAGCCGGTGGACCCGAGGATCGACAGCCGGCGCGGTTGGCGGGCGGATTTCGGCAAAGGCGACGCCAAGGACATGTCAGATCGTATCCTTCACAACCCAAAAGTACAGGAAAGCTATCGGCAGAACCGCAAGCAGGCCGTCCGCGCGATCAAGGATACCACCATGTCCGGGAATGATATGACTGGAATCCTTCACCCCGAAGCGGCGCTTGCACCAGGACTCCAGAAGATCCCCACCCTGGGCAACAATGGCGAGAAGCATGCCGCCGACCACCAGCAGCATCGCCTCGCCCGCCAGGAAGCCGGCGGCAAGCACCCCGACCAGCGCCGCCGACAGGGCGCCGCCGATGAGACCGGCCCAGGTCTTGTTGGGGCTGATGCTCGGCGCAAGCTTCGGCCCGCCGATGCCGCGTCCGGCAAAATAGGCGCCGATGTCCGTCGCCCAGACGACGGCCAGGAGCCAGAACACCACCTCCCGACCCTGCAGCGGCACGTTGCGCAGCCAGAGAAAGGCCAGGCAGGCTGCGCCGACATAGAGGGTGCCCAGGGCGATCCAGGGGACCTGGCGCGGTTGCGAGAACCAGGTGGCAATGGCCGCCGCCAAGGTTCCCAGCAGCAGGGCCAAGAGAGCAAATTGCGCGGTCGCGAGGGCGAAGGTCAGCGGCACGCCGACCAGCACGGCGATGGCGACCATGCCGCCGGGACCGATGCGGCCGACGCCGCAGAGTCGCACCCACTCCCAGCCCATCAGGCCGGAGACCGCCACCATCAAGGCCACGAACCAGATGCCGCCGGCGTAGACAGCGAGCAGAACCAGCGGCGCCAGCACCACTGCCGAGAGAATGCGGGTCATCAGCAAGGAAAAGGCGTCCTACAGCGATTCCGCCGCAGCGCCGTAGCGTCGCTCGCGCCGGCGAAACTCCGTGACGGCGGCTTCGAGATCCCCCTTGTCGAAATCGGGCCACAGCTTGTCGACGAAGATGAACTCGCTGTAGGCTGACTGCCAAAGCAGGAAGTTGCTGAGCCGCTGCTCGCCGGAGGTCCGGATGAGCAGGTCGGGATCGGGAATGCCGGCGGTCAGCAGCCCGGCAGCGAAGCACTCCTCATCGATGTCGTCGGGCGTGATTTCTCCGGCGGCCACTGCAACGGCCAGCCGACGGGCGGTCGCGGCGATTTCCTGGCGCCCGCCGTAGCTGATGGCGATGATCAGGTCGAGCGCCTGGTTCTCCGCGGTGCGGGCCTCGGCGTCGGCGATCAGGCGCACGATGTCCTGCGGCAGCCGGTCGCGCTGGCCGATCACCCGCAGGCGAATGCCGTTCTTGTGGAACTCCGCGATCTCGCTCTGCAGATAGCGGCGCAGCAGCCCCATGAGGTCTTCCACCTCGCGGTTCGAGCGGCGCCAGTTTTCCGAGGAAAAGCCGAACAGCGTCAGAAAAGGGATGCCCATCTCCAGGGTCCCGGCGACGCAGCGGCGCACCGCCTCCGCCCCCTGGCGATGCCCCAGCGTGCGGGGCAGACCCCGGGCGTTCGCCCAGCGCCCGTTGCCATCCATGATGATCGCAACATGCCGCGGCGAGACTGATTCCAGAGAGAAGCGCGCGTCGTCCATTGCCTTCTTCGACCGGGGCTGGCGGAGTCGGAACGTTTGGTACCACACCTGGCGGGGCCTAGACCTGCAGGATTTCCCCTTCCTTCTGGGCCAGGGCCTCGTCGATCGTCTTGATGTGCTTGTCCGTCAGCTGTTGTATCTGCTCGGACCAATGATGGTGCTCATCTTTGGAGATTTCGTGATCCTTTTCCATTTTCTTCAACATCTCCATGCCGTCGCGCCGGACGTTGCGGACGGCGACCCGCGCCTGCTCGGCATACTTGCCGGCGATCTTGGTGAGCTCCACGCGGCGCTCCTCGGAAAGCGCCGGAATCGGCACGCGGACGAGCTGGCCGTCGGTAACGGGATTCAGGCCGAGGCCGGCGTCCCGGATCGCGCGCTCGACGGCGCCGACCATGCCGCGGTCCCAGACCTGGACCGTAACCATGCGAGGCTCCGGCACGCTGATGGAGCCGACCTGGTTTATCGGCATGCTGGCGCCGTAGGCCTCCACCTGGATGGGCTCCAGCAGGCCGGCCGAAGCCCGGCCCGTGCGCAGGCCGGCGAATTCCTTGTGAAGCGCCTCGATGGCGCCGTCCATGCGGCGCGAGATATCGCTTAGATCAGGGTCTGCCACGGGTCATCCCTCGTTTTTCACCAGTGTAAAACGGCCTTTGCCGGAGAGAACCTCGGCAAAGGCTCCCGGCTTGTATATTGAGAACACGAGGATAGGGATAGCGTTTTCCCGGGCGAGGGAGATGGCCGCGTGGTCCATGACTCCGAGGTCGTCCGTCAGCACCCGCATGTAGCTCAGCGTATCGTAGCGCTTGGCCTGCGGGTGCGTGGCCGGGTCCGCATCATAGACGCCGTCGACCTTGGTGCCCTTCAGCAGCACGTCGCAGCCCATCTCCGAGGCGCGCAGCGCCGCGGCGGTGTCCGTCGTAAAGAAGGGATTGCCGGTACCTGCGGCGAAGATCACCACCCGCCCCTTTTCCATGTGGCGCACGGCGCGCCGACGAATATAGGGCTCGGCCACGGTGGACATGGGAATGGCCGATTGCACCCGGGTGTCGACGCCGATGTTTTCCAGGGCGTTCTGCAGGGCGAGTGCGTTTATCACCGTCGCCAGCATACCCATGTAGTCAGCCGACGCCCGTTCCATGCCGTGCGAGGCGGCCGAGACGCCGCGGAAAATGTTGCCCCCGCCTACCACCAGGCAGACATCGACGCCGAGGGCACGCACCTTGGCGACGTCCGCGGCGATCTGCGCCACCATGCCGGGATCCATGCCGTATTCGAGCTCGCCCATCAGGGCTTCGCCGGAAATCTTCAGCAGGACGCGCTTGTACGCGAGGGCGCTGTCGGCCCGGGATGGTGTTGTGGACATGAGCCCCTTTTGAACTCCGGCGACTTTTACTCTGGCAGCGGCAATGCCCGGTGACGGAAACCGCCGGCCGGGCCGCCGGCCGGCGGAAGCGGGCACATGGTAATGCGGCCGGGCGCGTCATGCCAGGGGGCGATGCGCCCCGGCGGGCCCGCCTCCATTTGACACGGGGAAGCAGGCGGGCGGAAGCTGCGCAGGGGTCAGCCGCCGAGGGTGGCAGCCACCTCCGCAGCGAAGTCCTGCTCCTCGCGTTCGATGCCCTCACCGAGCTGGATTCGCACGAAGCCGGCGATGGAGACCGGTGCGCCGAGCTCCTTGGCGGCCGCTTCCAGCACCTTGGAAACCTTCGTCTCGCCGTCGATCACGAAGATCTGCTCGAGCAGGCAGACCTCTTCATAGAACTTGCGCAGACGCCCTTCGACCATCTTGGCGATGATCTCTTCAGGCTTGCCGCTGGCGCGGGCCTGGTCGCTCAGGACATCGCGCTCGCGCTCGATCGCGCTGGCGTCGACGCTGCTGCGGTCGAGCGCCTGGGGATGGGCCGCGGCGACGTGCATGGCGAGCTGCTTGCCGAGGGCTTCCAGCTTGGCCTTGTCACCGGTCGATTCGAGGCCGACCAGGACGCCGATCTTGCCGAGGCCCGGCGCGGTCTGGTTGTGGATATAGGGGCACACCACGCCGTCGCCGACGGAGACGCCCGCCGCGCGGCGCAGGCTCATGTTCTCGCCGATCTTGGCGATCATGTTGGTCAGTTCGTCGGCCAGGGCGTTGCCGCTGCCGGGGAACTTGGCGGCCTTGAGCGCCTCGATGTCGCCGCCGACTTCCAGGGCCACGTCCGCGACCTTGCGCACGAAATCCTGGAAGCCCTCGTTGCGGGCCACGAAGTCGGTCTCGGAGTTGACCTCGACCACGGCGCCGCGGGTGCCCTCGGCGGCGACGCCGATCAAGCCCTCGGCGGCCACGCGGCCAGCCTTCTTGGCCGCCGCGGCCAGGCCCTTCTTGCGCAGCCAGTCGACGGCAGCCTCCAGGTCGCCGCCGCTCTCGGTCAGCGCCTTCTTGCAATCCATCATTCCAGCGCCGGAGGTTTCGCGCAGCTCTTTCACCAGCGCTGCTGTGATTTCAGCCATGACGGAATCCTTTGTCTTTGAAGTCTTGGAGCGTCCGCCGGGGGAGTCGGCCGGTGCGGCCGGTTCCCCGCGGCAGATGTCGCGCTAGGCCTGCGGGGTGGCTTCCTCGCCGGCCTGTTCACCGGTCGCGCCGGTGGTATCGCCATGGCCTTCCGGCAGGGTCTCGACCGGGACGTCGACTGCCTCGCCGATGTCGCTGCCGCTGGCGGTCATCTCGGCCTGGATGCCGTCGAGCACGGCGTCGGCGAACAGGTCGCAGTACATGCCGATGGCGCGCAGGGCGTCATCGTTGCCGGGAACCGGGAAGGTCACGCCATCGGGATTGGAGTTGGAGTCGAGCACGCCGATCACCGGGATGTTGAGGTTGTTCGCTTCCTCGACGGCGATGTGCTCCTTGTTGGTATCGATGACGAAGAGCACGTCCGGCAGGCCGCCCATCTCCTTGATGCCGCCGAGCGCGCGCTCCAGCTTATCGCGCTCGCGGGTGAGGTTCAGGATTTCTTTCTTGGTCAGGCCGATCTGGCTCTCGCCGAGCTGCTCCTCGACCGCGCGCAGACGCTTGATCGAATTGGAAATCGTCTTCCAGTTCGTCAGCATGCCGCCCAGCCAGCGGTGATTGACGTAGTATTGTCCGCAGCGCTTGGCCGCCTCGGCGATCTTGTCGCTGGCCTGGCGCTTGGTGCCGACGAAAAGCACGCGGCCGCCGCCGGCAACGACGTTGCGGACGGTGAGGAGAGCCTGGTTCAGCAGGGGAACCGTCTGCTCCAGATCGATGATGTGAATGCCGTTGCGGATCCCGAAAATATAGGGAGCCATGCGGGGATTCCAGCGACGGGTGGTATGTCCAAAGTGAACGCCAGCTTCAAGAAGCTGACGCATCGAGGGGCTCGGAAGCGCCATGAGATATTCTCCGGTTGGTCCACCGCGAGCCTGTCATCTGCTCCCTGACTCCGGCCCAGAAGGGCTGAAAACCGGGATTTCAGACACCGGAGCGACTTTCGGGATGTCTCCCCGAAGGCCGCAATGCCCGCGTGTGAGGTTCAAATCGGGCGCGTGATACCGCCCGAGCCCTGAAAAGGCAAGGGAAAAGGGGCCGGAAGCCGGGACCTAGCGGTCCTGCATGGCCACGCCGGGGACCGCCTTGAGGGCGCGGCGGATCTCCGGCGACAGGCGGTAGCGCTGGCCGAGGTCGAACTCCAGCTCCTGGCCGTCGTCGAGGGCGACGAAGAGGCGGACCGGGTCGCGCCCCTTGCCCTCGCGCGCCAAGAGGCTCTTCAGGCTCTCCAGCGGGCCGGGCGTCGAGAGGTGGATGTCGAGGCCCTTGGAGGCCCGCGCAGCGGCATTGTCGAGCGGTTCCAGCGATTGTGCGGTGAGCCGCGGCTCGTCGCCGTCGCGCTGCTCCGCCGAGACCCGCAGCAGCAGCGTCTGGCCGCTTTCCAGCAGCTCGCGGCTCTGGCCCAGGGTTTCCGAGAACAGCGTCACCTCGTAAACCCCGGTGGCGTCGGAGAACTGCACGAAGGCCATGCGGTTGCCCTTGCGGCTGTTGATCTCGCGCTTGGCGTTGACGATGCCGGCCAGCGTGTAGAGGCCCGAGGCGCCGCTGTCCTTCAACTGCACGTAGGTCGTCGCCTGCACCTTTTCGAGCGTGGCCTGGTAGGTGTCGAGCGGATGGGCGGAGAGATAGAAGCCGACCGCCGCGAATTCGCGGTTCAGCCGCTCCATCTCAGGCCAGTCTTCGACCGGCGGCAGCGGCAGCGGCGTCGGGGCGCTGTCCCCTGCCGCGCCGAACAGGCTCACCTGAGCGCTGTCTCGCTCGTTGGCCGCGACGCTGGCATGGCGCACGATGGTCTCGGCCGCGTGGAAGACCTGCGCGCGGTTGGGGCACAAGGCGTCGAAGGCGCCCGCGCAGGCAAGATTCTCGATCTGGCGCTTGTTGATCAGCTTGGCATCGAGCCGGTGGGCGAAATCGGAAAGGCCCTTGAAGGGGCCTTTGGCCTGGCGCTCGGCCGCCACCGCGGCCATGGCGTTGGCGCCGACGTTCTTCAGCGCGGCCAGGGCGTAGCGGATCGTCGGGGTGCCGTCGTCCAGCAGCTCGACGCCGAAGTCGGGCTCCGAGCGGTTGATATCCGGCGGCAGCAGGGCGATGCCCTGTCGCTGCAGTTCCTGGCGGAAGATATTGAGCTTGTCGGTGTTGCCCATGTCGTAGGTCATCGAGGCCGCGAAGAACTCGACCGGGTAATTGGCCTTCAGGTAGGCGGTCTGGTAGGCGACCAGGGCGTAGCCTGCAGAATGGGCCTTGTTGAAGCCGTAGCCGGCGAACTTGTCGACCAGGTCGAAGACGTAGGAGGCGCGCTCCTGGCTGACGCCCTTGGCCGTGGCGCCCTTCACGAAGATGTCGCGCTGGGCGTCCATCTCCGCCTTGATCTTCTTGCCCATGGCGCGACGCAGCAGGTCGGCCTGGCCCAGGGTGTAGTCGGCGAAGACCTGGGCGATCTGCATCACCTGTTCCTGGTAGATGATGACCCCGTAGGTGTCCTTCACCACCGGCTCGATGGTCTCGTGCAAAACCTCCGGGCGCTCTTTGCCGTGCTTGCAGGCGACGTACTTGGGGATGTTCTCCATCGGACCCGGGCGATAGAGCGCGACCAGGGCGATGATGTCCTCGAAGGTGTCGACCCGTGCCTCGCGCAGCAGGCTGCGCATGCCCGAAGATTCAAACTGGAACACGCCGATGGTGTCGCCGCGGCTCATCATCTCGAAGGTCTTGTGGTCGTCGAGCGGGATCAGCGTCAGGTCGATGTCGACGCCGCGGCGGGCCAGCAGCTCGCAAGCCCTTGCCAGGACCGTCAGGGTCTTCAGGCCGAGGAAGTCGAACTTCACCAGGCCGGCCTGCTCGACGAACTTCATGTTGAACTGCGTCACCGGCATGTCGGAGCGCGGATCGCGGTAGAGCGGCACCAGCTGATCCAGCGGCCGATCGCCGATGACCACGCCGGCGGCGTGGGTCGAGGCGTGGCGGTAGAGCCCCTCCAGGCGCAGCGCGATGGTGATGAGGCGGTCGACGGACTCGTCGTCGCGGCGCATCTCCTGCAGCAGTGGTTCGCCGTCGATGGCCTGCTGCAGGGTGACCGGATTGGCCGGGTTGTTGGGCACCAGCTTGCAGAGGCGGTCGACCTGCGGATAGGGCATCTGCAATACCCGGCCGACGTCGCGCAGGGCCGCACGTGCCTGCAGCTTGCCGAAGGTGATGATCTGGGCGACGCGGTCGTTGCCGTATTTGTTCTGCACGTAGCGGATCACCTCGTCGCGGCGGTCCTGGCAGAAGTCGATGTCGAAGTCCGGCATCGACACGCGTTCGGGATTGAGGAAGCGCTCGAACAGCAGGGCGAAGCGCAGCGGGTCGAGATCGGTGATGGTGAGCGCCCAGGCGACCACCGAGCCGGCACCCGAGCCGCGCCCCGGCCCCACCGGGATCTCCTGTCCCTTGGCCCATTTGATGAAGTCGGCGACGATGAGGAAGTAGCCGGCGAAGCCCATTTCCTGGATGACGCCGAGCTCGAAGGCCAGGCGTTCACGGTAGGGCTGCGCCGCCTTGGCGCGCGCCGCGTCGTCCATCTCCGCCGTGAAGACCAGCTTTTCCAGGCGCCTTTCGAGCCCCTCCTCCGATTGGATGCGCAGCTCGTCCCGCTCGCTGCGCCCGCCTTCGGTGGTGAAGGGCGGCAGGATCGGGCTGACCAGATCCGGGAAGTAGGAGCAGCGCCGGGCGATCGTCAGCGTGTTGTCGACCGCCTCCGGCAGGTCGGCGAAGAGCTCGCGCATCTCCGCTGCGCTCTTGAATCCGTGGTCCGGCGTCAGGCGGCGGCGATCGGCCTGGGCGATGTAAGTGCCCGCGGCGATGCAGAGCAGCGCGTCGTGGGCCTCGTAGTCGTCGACGGTGGGGAAGAAGGCCTCGTTGGTGGCCACCAGCGGCAGGTCCTGCGCATAGGCCAGCTCGAGCAGGCCCGGCTCGATGAGCTCCTCCACCGGCAGGCCGTGGCGCTGCAGTTCCACGTAGAGCCGGCCCGGGAAAATGTCCGAGAGGCGCCGCAACATCGCCGCGGCGGCGTCCTTCTGCTCGCCGGCCAGCAGGCGACCGATGGCGCCGCCCGTCCCGCCGGTCAGCGCCAGCAGGCCTTCGGCGTGCTCTTCCAGCACCGCCAGGCTGACCTGAGCCGCCTCGCTCGGCTCGCTCTCCAGAAAGGCCCGGGAGACCAGGCGCATGAGATTCTCGTAGCCGACCTGGTTCTGCACCAGCAGGACCAACTGGTCGGGCGCCGGGGCGGTGCCGTTGCGCGGCTCGGCGGGCGCTCGGGTGACGTGGACCTGGCAGCCGATGATCGGCTGCACGCCCTCCTTGCGGGCCGTCTGGGTGAATTCCAGGGCGCCGAAGAGGTTGCCCGTGTCGGTGACCGCCACGGCCGGCATGCCCTGCTGCTTGCAGAGCTTCACCAGGGTCTTCACCGGGATCGCCCCTTCCGAGAGCGAATAGGCGGAGTGAACCCGCAGGTGGACGAAGTCAGCGTGCGCCATGAGCGTATTCTGCCCTCAGGCGGCGATTCGTGTCACGGCTGATGACCTGTGCATAGCTGCCGGTTCCTGGGGGTAAGTCGCTCCCGCCTCGCCCAGGCTTGGCGCGGCGGCGCAGATCGGGTGGAATGGGTGCCACACTGATTGGCCGGAAGCGAGTCACGGATACAGCGACTGGCCTCGGAATGGATAAAGTGACGGCATGAAGGTGCTTGCGCTCGACCATATCGTGCTCTGCGTCAACGACGTTGCCGCCACTCGCCGCTTCTACGAGCGTGTGCTGAATATGGAGTCGCGGGAGGAACGGCCTGGCAAGTGGTCGCTGCATTTCGGCGCCAACAAGATCAGCCTTCAGGATGCTGGCGCAGCTCCCAGCACCGCCCGCGAGACCGCCCCGGGCAGTGGAAATTTCTGCTTGCTTACCGATACCCCGATGGATGCGGTCATCCTGCATCTCAAGCACCAGGGAATAGAGATCGTCGACGGCCCGGGCGAGCGCGCCGGAGCGACCGGGAAGATCCTCTCCGTCTATTTCAAGGATCCGGATGGCAACCTTGTTGAGGTAAGCAACCCGCTTTAGCGACGGCTCGAAAGGGTGCGATGGGACGACTGCGGGAAGTCGGCGAAGGCAATCGGAAGAACCGCGCCTGGCACCAGGTTGAGCCGCGGGATATCGCGCCGCCCGCTTTGGAGGACACGCTTGGCCGGAAGGCGAACGGTAATCGATGTGCCTTTGCACGGCGTGCTCTCGATCGACAGGCTGCCGCCATGCAACTCGGCGAAGCGATGGCACAGCGGCAGGCCCAGCCCCGTTCCTTCGTGCTTGCGGTTCAGCTGGTTGTCGACCTGGCCGAACGCTTCCAGGGCGACTTCGATCTGATCCGCAGTCATGCCGATACCGCTATCGGTGAAAACGATTTCGACGCCCCCATTCGTGAACGACAGCCGCACGCTCACCTTGCCGCCCGTCGGTGTGAACTTCAGGGCGTTCGATAGCAGATTGAGCGCGATCTGCTTGAGGCGGCGACGGTCGGCCAGCACGGACGGAGCGACGGTCGGCAGGGCCATGGCAATCTCGATCCCCGCCTCCCTTGCCCCCGGGCTCACCAGGCGCACGCTCTCGGCCAGGATATCCTGCACGTCCAGCACCTCTTCGTGCAGTTCGAGATGCCCTGCCTCCGCCTTGGAGAAGTCAAGCACGTCATTGATCAGACTGAGAAGATGGGTGCCGCTATCGTGAATGTCTGCGACGTACTCGGCATAGCGCGTGTTTCCTATCGGCCCGAAAGACTCGATCTTCATGAGCTCCGAAAACCCGAGGATTGCGTTGAGGGGCGTGCGCAGCTCGTGACTCATCGTCGCCAAGAACTGGGACTTGGCCTGGCTCGATGCGGCCGCAGCCTCCAGTGCCATGCTGAGGTTGTTGGTTGTTACCTGGAGCGCGCGCTGCGTAGCTTCCATCTTGGTGACGTGGCGCCGAAGCCGCTCGGCCTCAAGCGCGCCCAGCAGCAAGGCGGCCACGGCCGCAACGGCAACCGCCATCGACTGGCGCTCCAGCGACGATGCGCCGGCAGGGCTGCCCAGGGGATCGAACGACAGCGTCGCTGCCGCCATGGCTGTAAAGTGGAGGCCGCAGATCGCTAGCGCGAAGAGGACCACGACCAGGGCGCGGTCTCTGGCTCCCCGGGCGCGTGGCAGCAGGTGAAAGGCCAGGGTCGAGAGCGCGACACCGATTGCCACCGATGCGACGACGTAGCCCCCGTCCCAGTCGATCTGGAAGGCGCCTTCGAGTGCCACCATGCCGGTGTAGTGCATCGATGCGATGGCCGCTCCGGCGATCGCCCCTCCCAGAGCGTAGATGCCGTTCAGCGCCAGCCACAGGCCCACGCCGGAGATGCCGATGGCAATCACGGCTGAGAGCGCCGTCAAGGGAACGTCGTATCCGATCGGCCACGGCGCCTTGTAGGCAAGCATGGCGACGAAATGGGTGGCCCATACGCCGCTCCCCATTGTCACGGCAGCGGCGGCCAGCCAGAAGCTCCTCTGCCAGAACTCTTCGGTCTTGGCGTGGCGCAACAAGCTGAACGAGGTATAGCTTGCCAGCAGGCACACGAGGCCGGCCACGACCACGAGCCAGGAATCATGCCAGTCGACGATGCAGTCGACGATTTGGATCATCCGGCAGTCCGCTCTCTATCTTCGACGCACGCCCCCAATCCGCAAGTATAAGTTGCTGGGCAGTTAAGGACTGGTTAATAGGTTGTAGGAACGTAGTCACTAACGGACAGTGCTGGTGGTTCGCGATCCATGCGCGCTTCGATTGCGCAGGAGGTATTCGCCAATGCGCCTGCGTCTCAGCGCTTGGGCGGCCCTGAGCAACCACACGTTTCTTTTCTTCTCGACACAGCAACTTTCTGCGGCGATTTTACAAGCTGCCTGACGGTTACACGCAAGAGTGATTTCGCCGTGGAAACAGACGAAACAGCAGCAAGAAAGAGCGCCGCACGTCAACGCGCTGACGAGGTCAAGCCTTTCCGGTGCAAGAACCTGATAGCCGTTTTGGAAGATCCGACCGACATCAGGAACATCGGCACGGTGATCCGCAACGTCAATGCGCTGGGTGTCGAGAAGACCTACATCGTCGATCCCCGGCGCGCCCTCCCCGACGACTGGCAGGGTATGCGGGAAAGAAGGTCCCTGACAAAAACCTCCGTCTCGGCCATAAAATGGAGCTTCGTAAAGCGGTTTGATAGTTCAGAAGAATGCTTGGCACACCTGAACAGGAATCGCTTTGTATCGATCGTCACGTCGCCGCACATCAAGGGGCGGAGAAACGTGGTCCTGCACGAAGCCGACTACTCCGTCTACACCAGGCTGGCTGTATGGTTCGGGAATGAATCCAGGGGAGTAAGTAACCTGGCCGTCGAGCATAGCGAGATGTGTGTCAGCATCCCCATGTTCGGAATGATCGAAAGCCTGAACCTGGGGACGACGTCGGGCATCGTTCTCTATGAGATCACCAAGCAGCGACGCGAGTACCAGAGCAAGTACAAGCGCGCCGGAAAGCGTCGAAAAGGGCCGTCCGGCGATCACCCAAGAACAAGTGCCTGATGCATAGCAGATAGTCCGATCTCCCGCTTGGGTGCAACATTTCAGCGCTGAATCTGCTGCTCCAACTATCACTGTATAAGATCGAAACACGAGGCCCCGGAATGGAGCGAACGACAGCAGTCCGACTTCTTTCCAGCATAGAAGCGATGACGCCCCAGTTTGACGAAATCACTTCCCTGACCGGCGAAATCGTTGACGAGGGAGAACGCAAGGAAATCAGGAAGACGGTGGCTGCGGCGATGTCCCTATTGGCGTTTGATCTTGTGATGCGGATTGTCCAGCAGTACCCAGACTTGGATCCGGACAAAGGACAGCTGGCTCCGCGACCGCCAGTTAAAGGCTCTTAGAATCCCTTCTGCCATGCAGATGAGAGGGCGCAGCGGCGACGAACTATGATTCCAATCTCTGTGCAATAAAGCCGGAAGGGCCGCGGCTCGCGCTCCCTTCACGCCTCGACGATGCGGCCGTGCTCGAGCCGCAGCACCCGGTCCATGCGTTGCGCCAGATCCATGTTGTGGGTGGCGATGACCGCCGCCAAGCCGCCGTCGCGCACCAGGTGCAGGAGCTGCGCGAAGACGCCATCGGCGGTGTCCGGGTCGAGGTTGCCGGTCGGCTCGTCGGCCAGCAGGATCGAGGGGTCGTTGGCGAGGCCGCGGGCGATGGCGGCGCGCTGCTGCTCGCCGCCGGAAAGCCGCGCCGGGCGGTGGCTGGCGCGCGGCGAAAGGCCGACCGAATCGAGCAGCGCCGCCGCCTTCTTGCGGGCCTCGGACTTGGCCACGCCGGCGATCATCTGCGGCAGCACGACGTTCTCCAGGGCGGAGAACTCCGGCAGCAGGTGGTGGTACTGGTAGACGAAGCCGATGGCGCGGCGGCGCAGCGCCGTGCGCTGGGCGTCGGAGAGGTCGAGGCAGGCCTCGCCGTCGATCAGCACCTCGCCCGCGTCCGGCCGCTCCAGCAGCCCCGCGATATGCAGCAGGGTCGACTTGCCGGCGCCCGAGGGGCCGACCAGGGCGACGATCTCGCCGCCGGCGACCTTGAAGGAGGCGCCGGCCAGCACCTCCAGGCTGTCGCGGCCCTGGCGGAAGACGCGGCGCACGCCGCGCAGCTCGAGGCCGTGGCCGTTGCGGCTGCCGACCTGGCTGAGATTTCCCGCCTTACTCATAGCGCAGGGCCTCCACCGGATCGAGGCGGGCGGCGCGCCAGGCCGGATAGAGCGGCGCCAGGAAGGAGAGGATGAGGGCGAGGCCGACGACGATTACCACCTCCCGCGGGTCGACCACGGCCGGCAGGCGGGAGAGGAAGTAGATCTCCGCCTGGAACAGCTGGGTCCCGGTCATGTTCTGCAGGGCCTGGCGGATGTATTCGATGTTCTCGGCGAAGGCGAGGCCGAGGGCGAAGCCGAAGGCGGTGCCCACCACGCCGATGCTGGCGCCGCTGAGGAAGAAGATGCGCATGACCGTGCCGCGGGTCGCGCCCATGGTGCGCAGGATGGCGATGTCCCTGCCCTTGTCCTTCACCAGCATGGTCTGGCCCGACAGCACGTTGAAGGCGGCCACCACGATGATCAGCGAGAGGATCATGAACATCACGTTGCGCTCGGTCTGGATGGCGCCGAAGAAGGCGGCGTTGGAGCGCTGCCAATCGACCGTCCGGTAGCCTGGCCCCAGGGCGCCCTGAAGGCCGCGGTGTGCCGCGGTCGTGCGGTCGGGATCGCCGACGAAGATCTCGACGGCGTTCACCGAGTCGGGAAGACGGAAGAATCGCTGGGCGGCGTCCAGCGGCATGTAGATGAAGCCGTTGTCGTACTCGTACATGCCGACCTCGAAGAGGCCGGCGATGCGGTAGGTCTTCATGCGCGGCACGGTGCCCATCACCGTGGTGGTGCCGGAGGGCGAGACCAGGGTGACGTCGCCGCCGGCGCTGACGCCCAGCTGCCGGGCCAGCCGGGCGCCGATCAGGATGGCGTCGTCGACGCCGAAATCGTCGAGGCTGCCCGCGACGATGTTGCTGGCAATGATCTGCCGCGCCTCGATATCGTCGCTGCGCATGCCGCGCACCAGGGCGCCAGTGGCGGAGTTGCCGGTGGTGATCATCACCTGGCCCTGGATCTGGGGGGTGACGGAGACGACGCCGTCGACTGCCATCAGCCGGGTGGCAAGGTCGTCGAAATTCTCGATCGCCGGCCCATCGGAAAAGATCGTCAGGTGGCCGTTGACGCCGAGGATGCGGGACAGCAGTTCCTGCCGGAAGCCGTTCATCACCGCCATGACGATGATCAGCACGGCGACGCCGAGCATGATGCCGAGGAAGGAGAACACGGCGATCACGGAGACGAAGCCTTCTTCGCGGCGGGCGCGCAGATAGCGCGAGGCGACCAGGCGCTCGAAAGCGTTGAAGATCATCCTGCGCGCCTCAGCCGGCCAGCCTGGCGAGGGCGGCCTCGGGCGACAGCTCCGCGCGTTCTGTGTCGCCGCCGCGGCGCTTCAGCTCGACCACGCCATTCTCCAGGCCGCGCGGGCCGACCACCAGCTGCCAGGGCAGCCCGATCAGGTCCATGGCGGCGAACTTGGCACCGGCCGACTCGTCGCGGTCGTCGTAGAGCACCTCGACGCCGGCTTGCGCCAACTGCCCGTAGAGCTTGTCGCAGGCCGCCGTGCAGTCCGCATCGGCGGCACGCAGGTTGACCAGGCCGACCTTGTAGGGCGCCACCGCCTCCGGCCAGACGATGCCGTGGTCGTCGTGGCAGGCCTCGATGATGCCGCCGACCAGGCGGGACACGCCGATGCCGTAGGAGCCCATCTGCACCGGCACGGCGTCATCGTCCGGCGTGGTGACCAGGGCACCCAGGGGCTCGGAGTACTTGGTGCCGAAGAAGAAGATGTGGCCGACCTCGATGCCGCGCCCGGTATAGCGTCGCTGCGCCGGCACCGCCTTCTCGAAGGCCGCCTGATCGTGCTTCTCGTCGGTGCGGGCGTAGAGGCTGGTGAAGTAGTTCACCACGTTCTCGACGCTGGCGCTGTCGCCGTAGTCGATCGCCGTGCCCAGCACGTCGTGCTCCAGGAAATTGCGGTCGCAGAACACCTCGGACTCGCCGGTCTCGGCGAGCACGATGAACTCATGGCTCAGGTTGCCGCCGATCGGGCCGGTGTCGGCCTCCATGGGGATGGCCTTCAGGCCGAGGCGCGCGAAGGTGCGCAGGTAGGCGACGAACTGCTTCTGGTAGGCGCGCCGCCCGGCCTCGAAGTCGAGGTCGAAGGAATAGGCGTCCTTCATGAGGAACTCACGGCCCCGCATGACGCCGAAGCGCGGCCGCACCTCGTCGCGGAACTTCCACTGGATGTGGTAGAGCCCCTTCGGCAGGTCGCGGTAGCTCTTGGCGCCGTTGCGGAAGATCTCGGTGATCAGTTCCTCGTTGGTCGGCCCGTAGAGCATTTCGCGCTCGTGGCGGTCCTTGATGCGCAGCATCTCCTTGCCGTAGTCGTCGTAGCGCCCGGACTGCTTCCAGAGGTCGGCCGACTGGATCGTCGGCATCAGCACTTCCTGATAGCCGGCGGCGTCCTGCTCCTCGCGCACGATCTGCTCGATCTTGCGCAGCACCCGGTAGCCGAGCGGCAGCCAGGAGTAGATCCCGGCGCTGGCCTGGCGGACCATTCCGGCGCGCAGCATGAGCCGGTGGGAGACGATCTCCGCCTCCTTCGGCGTTTCCTTCAGGGTCGGCATGAAATACTGCGAAAGGCGCATGGAAAACTCATGTAGTTGGACATCGCCGGCGGGCCAGCCCGCCCCGGTCGCGAAAATGACCGGGAATCCGGCCTTCCGCAAGGCCTGACGGATCGACGCAGCGTTGTTGTATAGGGGAGCCCCCCGGGCCTGTCCACGTCGGCCGGGAAGAGCTTAGCGCCCGGCGCCTTCGCGCAGGACCCGCTGGCAGAGCGCTGCGAGATCGGCTTCGTCGTCCGATCGCAGGGGTTGGCCATTGAAGATGGCCCGCCCGCTGGCGACCTCCACGACCACCTCGCCGATGAAGATGTCGCCGGAGAAATTGGCGCTGTTGGCAGGGATGCCGTAGCGCTCGAAGAGGTCCACCTCGATGGGGATGATGACGGCGTTCGGCAGGATCAGGCCGCTGCCGCCGTCAAGGTCGGCCGGGGCGACCGGTTTGCCGCGCAGGTCGCGTCCGGGGCGATAGGTGACGTCGTCGGCGGGATAGTGCCGGGCAAGGCGGGCACAGTCGGACTCGTTGAGGGTCAGGTAAGCGTCCCCCGCGACCGCCGGCAGGCTTGCCGGGACAGCCAGGAGGAAAGTCACGAGAAGGGTGGCGCCGAGGCGCCGCTGCCTGATGCCGAGATCCATGGCGTCAGGCTAGGCGCCGCTGCTTTAAAAAAGCAATAAGCCGGCCGCCTGTACTCAGGATTGTGCCGGGGCCCCGGCCTCGCCCCGAGGTAGGCGGTCTGCGCAATTGTTGCAATGCAACATGGGGTTTTCTTATAATATTCTTAGAAAATGGATGACGCGGCATTCCATTTGGGATAACAATACGGCCACTGAGAACTGCGCCGAAAGAGCGCAGCGCGGCCCAGGTTTAGGGTGGATACGCCTCATGGCGGCCTCGGGCCGTCCAATAGCAAGAGAGCCCGAAATTGGGCCCATAAAAGCTGAACAGGGAACTGGCGAGGGCAAGCTGCGGCTTGCCTTATTTTTTTGCCCGGGTGGAGCGTCGCACGGGTGTTACCTCCCCTCCCCTGTCATCCTCGCGCCCCGACGCGAGGATCCATTTTCGAAGCAGGGCGCCTTGCCTCTGCTATGGATCCCGGCTCGCGTTCGCTGACGCTCACTTGGCCGGGATGACAGCCTGAGAAAACGGGACAGAGCCTTTGAACCGCGGCGGCGAGCCCCTATGATGGCCGGCTTTTGCAATCTCCGAGAGAAGAGAGACGCCCGATGGACCTTTCCCCCGATCTCATCCTGCCCGACGACAAGACGGCCGGCCTTCTGGTCGGCCGCGCC
>WHTV01000299.1 GCA_009377535.1 Kiloniellaceae bacterium | reverse complement strand
AAGCTCGGCGACGTGGTGCGCATCTCGTCCCCGCTGCTCGGCACGTTGGTCAACGTGGTCGGCCACACCGAGGACACCACGCCGTGGACCTTCGGCGTCCGCGCCCTGATGATCAACCTGGCCGCGCGCGGAGTGCTGACCGGCGGTATTGAGAGCGCGTCGTGACGGCCAGGGTGGTGGTATCCGACCACGCGTTCCCCGACGTGCGGTGGGAGCGAGAGGTCGCCGAACGCTTTCGTGCCGAGTTCGCCGAGTGGTCCTGCGCGTCCGAGGCGGAGACGCTCGTGGCAACGGTCCCGTCCTGGCGCCGCGACCTCGTGATCGAGGCCGATGTCGCCGAGGAAGTCGCGCGCGTCCGTGGCTACGAGCTCATCCCGGAGATCCTGCCACATACGCCGATGCCGACGTACCGGCCCTCCCCGCTGCACGTCCGTGACGCCGTCCGGGAGGTGCTCGTCGGAGCGGGGCTGTCGGAAGCGGTGTCGTTCGCCCTCGTCTCGCCGACCATGGTG
>WHTV01000298.1 GCA_009377535.1 Kiloniellaceae bacterium | reverse complement strand
GGCCTTCGCCTCGGCAGCACCGAAGAAGGCGCGCAGGCTGCGATGGGCTGCCCGTGCCGCGACGAAGCGGCGCCACGCGCCGATCGAGCGTTCGATCGGCGCCAGCGCCCGGCCCATGATGATCGAGGCGGCGATCATGGCACCCGCCGTGATTTGCCCCTCCAGTACATAGTAGGCGCCCAGGCCGAGAATGAAGATTTGCAGCGACAGCCGCAGGGTCCGCGAAATGCTGAGGATGGTCGTGGTTCGCTCATCGAGATGCAACTGCTGAGTGCGCGCCTCGCCTTGACGCTCGCGCCATTTCGCAAAGATTGCGCGGGCCATGCCCAGCGGCCCAATGGTTTCACCGCCTTCGATGAAGCGGATGGCAGCGCTGTTGGCGGCACGGACGGTGGCTGTCGCCTGCTGCTGCTGCTTTCGGGTGAGCAGCTCATTTGCGATGGCCAGGCAGAACAGCACCAGAGCGCCGACCGTGGCCACGAGCCCCAGGGCCGGATGCAGGCTCCAGATGAA
>WHTV01000297.1 GCA_009377535.1 Kiloniellaceae bacterium | reverse complement strand
AGATCAACGGGATCCTGCGCCAGACCCACAACCTGAAGCCCGACGCCCCACCCGACTTCATCGTCTTCAACGCCGCCGCGCTGCTGGCCGCCGGGAAGGCGGCCGCCAAACAGTTCCAGCTCCTGCTCGGGGTGGTGGCGGCCATCTCGCTGCTCATCGGCGGGATCGGCGTCATGAACATCATGCTGGTGACGGTCACCGAGCGAACCCGGGAGATCGGCATCCGCAAGGCGCTGGGCGCGCAACGGAGCGACATCGTCACGCAGTTCCTGTCCGAGGCCATGCTCCTGGCCAGCCTCGGCGGGCTGATCGGGGTCGGCGTGGGCGTCGGCCTCGGATCGCTCAAGAGCTCCACCATGCAACCGGTCGTCTCACCAGGGTCGGTGGTGATGTCGTTCGGCGTGTCCGTCCTCATCGGGATCTTCTTCGGCGCCTATCCCGCCAGCCGGGCCGCGGCGCTGACCCCGATGGAAGCCCTCCGTTACGAATAGCCGCCCTTCACCCGACTCCGGAG
>WHTV01000296.1 GCA_009377535.1 Kiloniellaceae bacterium | reverse complement strand
AGCTGATAGGGATCGCCGCTGCCCGTCGGCTTCTCGCCGATGGCCCAGAAGCCCACCAGCGTGTCGAGCTTTTCTGCCAGCGCCACGGCCACCGCCACGGCATCGCCGTCCTCCACGCGCGGCACCGTGTCGTTGGGCCCCTTGGGCTTGTAGTGCAGCTCGATGGCGCGCGCGATCTCCGGCTTGGTGCCTGCCGCCTCGGCATAGGTGCGGCCCATCAGTCCCTGCAGCTCGGGGAACTCACCGACCATGCCGGACACGAGATCCGCTTTACAGAGCTGCGCGGCGCGCCGCGCATCCCCTTCATCGGCGTCGATGGTTTTCGCGATCTGGAAAGCCAACTCGGAAATGCGCTCAACGCGATCCCACTGGCTGCCAAGCTTCTCGTGAAACGTAATGCCCCTGAGAGAACTCGCCATCTCGTCGAGCGGCTTCTTCAGGTCCTGCTCCCAGAAGAACTTGGCATCCGACAGCCGCGCCGCGATTACCTTCTCATTGCCGGCAATGATCTCGCGCCCG
>WHTV01000295.1 GCA_009377535.1 Kiloniellaceae bacterium | reverse complement strand
GTTGGCGAATCTACTGTCCGGTGGCCATGTTGGGCTCTCCGACCAGATGGAGCCGCATGTGGTCAGCGTCGCGCTGATGGCGCTGGCGTCGGCCGCCCGCGACGAGCCGGACTACCTCGCTCATGCCGCCACCGCGGCCGCCGAAGGCACCTCGCCTGCCGGGGAACTCGGCGACATGGTGCTCTACCTCGCGACGGTGCGCCTCCAGCGGCTGGCCGCACACGGGGTCGTGACGATGAAGGACACCAGCGTCACCGTCCCGCGCGGGCTGCGGGCTTCGCTGATCCCGGTGCTGCGGGCGTATGGCATGGAGGCGGAGGTGGTCGACGGCCGGGGGGAGCCGGTCGACTACGAGCTGCCGGACCTGTATGACCCCGGCGGCGGGTCCGGTCATGACGGTCCCGTCGTGTACCAGGTCAAGGTGCAGCTCGACGGTGCGCGGCCGCCGATCTGGCGGCCGGCGGCTATGCCGAGCCGGAAGATGTCGACAAGGTCTGGCGGATCGCCACCGGCGCGCCGAT
>WHTV01000294.1:295-523 GCA_009377535.1 Kiloniellaceae bacterium | reverse complement strand
AGTACCTTCTCGATCTCCGGCAGGAGGTCCCTCTGCAGGCTCCGAGGCGTGAACGGGCCGACATGCTTGTAGCGTATGATGCCGTCGGGGCCGACGAGAAACGTCTCCGGCACGCCGTAGACACCCCACTCGATGGCAGCACGGCCGCTCTGATCCACGCCGATCGCGTCGAACGGATTGCCGAGTTCGCCGAGGAAGCGGCGGGCATTCTCCGGCTTGTCCTTGTAG
>WHTV01000294.1:0-285 GCA_009377535.1 Kiloniellaceae bacterium | reverse complement strand
CGGACGGCACGAGCGAGGTGTCGCGGCCGGAGAAGAGCTGCGCCAAAAACACCGCCGACAGCGCAAGAAACGCCAGAAACGGCAAGAGGAGGATGAACCGGCGCGGCTGCGCGACGCGTTCCTGATCGGTACTCATTCGGATACCTCCGTCCTGGCCGAGCGGCGGCGGATGCCGCGCGCTTCCAGTTCCCCCACTGCACGTTTTTGCGCCTTCTGGTCGAGCAGAATCCACACGACAAGCCCGACGATGGCAAGGGCCGAAATCGCGTAGGCGGCGGCGACATA
>WHTV01000293.1 GCA_009377535.1 Kiloniellaceae bacterium | reverse complement strand
TGCATCCTGACGGTCTTCCTCGCGCCCCTGGGCATCGCCTTAGGGCTGATCGCTGTGATCCTGGGAATCGCCGGGATCGGCAAGAGCAGACGTCCCGAGATCACCGGTAAGGGCGTCGCCATCAGCGGCCTGGTGCTGGGCCTGCTGGGCCTGCTGGTCGGTGCGGCGATCCTGGCCGGCGTCGCGGTGTACTTCAACGACCCGGACAACATGGAGCGCGTCGAGCAGGAGCTCCGGCAGTTGCGGGAAGCGCTGCCCACCGAGATCCCCAACCCGGGCTGATCACGCCGGACGGGCAGCCCTGGCCTGTGGCCGGGGCGGGCGTGCCGCGTCTGGCGGTGCGGGGCGGGGGTATAGGCGTCGGAGATGCTGACCGCGCTGGCGCTCGTGTTCGCCGTGATCAATGGTGTCAACGACGGCGGCGCGATGATCGCCGCCAGCCTCAAGGCGCCGGGGCTGCGGATCATCACCGCCGTCGTGGTGCTCGGCGTCGCGCTCGTCGTCACCCCGCTGGTACTGGGCA
>WHTV01000292.1 GCA_009377535.1 Kiloniellaceae bacterium | reverse complement strand
CTTGTGCGGCATGGTCGAGGAGCGTCCCTTGTCGGCGCCGCCCGCCTCATGCACCTCGCCGACCTCGCTCTGGGCGAGCAGCACCACGTCGGTCGCGATCTTCGCGGCGACGCCGCCGGTGATGCCGGCCGCGGCGGCGATCTCCGCGACGCGGCTGCGCTCGGTGTGCCACGGCAGGTCCGGTAGGCCGAGCCCGAGCCCGTCGGCCAGGTGCTCGCTCACCGCCAGGCCGTGGGGGCCCAGGGAAGCGAGGGTGCCGGAGGCTCCGCCGAACTGCAGGACGATCGCGGAGTCGCGCAGTTGCCGCAGGCGGTCGAGCTGGCGGGTGATCCCGGCCAGCCACTGCGCCGCCTTGGTCCCGAAGGTCGTCGGCACGGCCTGCTGGAGCAGCGTCCGGCCGGCGATCGGCGTCCGCCGATGTCGCTCACACAGCTCGGCGCAGGCCGCCCCGGCCGCCAGGAGGTCGCCTCGGATGACGTCGAACGCGTCGCGCACCTGCAGCATCGCCGCGGTGTCGATGATATCC
>WHTV01000291.1 GCA_009377535.1 Kiloniellaceae bacterium | reverse complement strand
GGCGGGTGGGGAGACGGTGCGGTTCGCAATCGGCGCCGAGCATGTCGAAAGGATCGCACGTCTTGGTGGCGATACACTGGCGGAGATCCCGTTGCAGGCTGAAACCCGCAGGCTGATGCTGGTGCCGTCCTATCTCTATACCGATGCCGGTCAGCCGCTGCGCCTGCAGAATCTTGGCGCGACAATCCTGCTGAGGACGCGGGACTGGCCCTGAGATCTACTCCGCCGCTGCTTTCACACTTATGCCGAGCCATTCGTGGCAGTCGGCGAGCGCGCGTGCCGTGGTCGCGTGCTTCTTGGCCAACGTCTTCTCCTTGCCGCGCAGCCGCTTGCCTTCCGTCTTCGGTATCTCGACGGGCGGGAAGAGGCCGAAATTTACGTTCATCGGCTGAAACGAGCGCTTGCCCGGCTCGTCGTCGGACAGGATGTGCCCGCCGGTGATGTGGTTGAGAAGGGCGCCAAAGGCGGTGGTTGCCGGAGGGGGAGCGGCGGCGGCGCCGCGGCGCGTGGCAGCCGCGAAACGCCCG
>WHTV01000290.1 GCA_009377535.1 Kiloniellaceae bacterium | reverse complement strand
CCCACCAGACGCCGGTCAGCGCGAGCGCGCAGCCGAGCGCCAGGCAGACGTTGCCGGGCGCGGTGCCGAACAGGAAGGCCACCGGGTCGCCGCCGATACCGACACCGAGCACGAGGCCCATCACCGGCAGCACCGCCAGCAGTCGGGCCGTGGCGCGCGGCGGGCCGAGGCTTGCCGACACCTCGTCGGCGCACGCCTGCTCGGCACGCAACGCGGCCGACACCCGGTCGAGTACGACGGCGAGCTGTTTGACCTTCAGCCCGCCGGTGCGCCCGACGATGACCGAGGCCATGTCGGCCATGCCAACATCAGCGACGCCGGCCGCGGTTCGCTTCACCGTGTCGCCGGAGCCGTAGCCGCGCTGGATGGTCACGTCGAGGCCGGCGTCGATGACGGCCGAATCCCTGGCCAGCGGCACGCCGGTGACGGTGAAGTCGGCATTCGTCGTCCCGGCAAAGGCGAGTGACGCCGCCGGCGTGAGGTCCCCGAATCCGTGCTGCCAGGCCGCCGAAAGGCGCGGCGTGACGA
>WHTV01000028.1 GCA_009377535.1 Kiloniellaceae bacterium | reverse complement strand
TCAGGATGCGCCCGGCGTCGATATCGTAGAGACGCTGGAGCAGCTTCACGAAGGTCGACTTGCCGCTGCCCGAGGGACCGACCAGCGCGACGCGCTCGCCGGCTGCGATCTGCAGCGAGAAGTCGGCATAGATCGGCCGCGGCTGGTTGCCGTAGGCGAAAGTCACGCGGTCCAGCTCGATGCGCCCCACCGTGGCCAGCAGTGCCCTGGCGCCCGCTTGCTCGAGGATCTTCGGAGGCTGCTGCCGGAAGCGCACGAGATCCTCGATTTCGTTCACCGCCTGCTGCAGGTTGCGCACGTGGGCACCGACTTCCCGCAGGTAGCCGTTGATGACGAAGTAGCTCGTCAGCACGAAGGCCACGTCGCCCGGCGAGGCCTCGCCCTCCGACCAGTGCCACAGGGCAAGGGTCAGCA
The DNA here is from genome assembly GCA_009377535.1 of Kiloniellaceae bacterium. GTDB lineage: Bacteria > Pseudomonadota > Alphaproteobacteria > Kiloniellales > Kiloniellaceae > Pelagibius. Next base: position 41,793 of record WHTV01000028.1, on the reverse strand, counting down.
GACCGCCGAGCAGCACCAGGGTCATGAAGGACTGCGTGGCGCTGCCGTTTATCTCCCGCCGCCAGGCGTGCCGCGCCCGGTCCCGCCAGCGATCGGCGACGGCGAAGAAGCGCTCGTCTTCGCGCAGCTCGGCCCCGAAAGACTTCACCGTCGGATTGCAGCTCACCGCATCGGCCAGCGCCGCGCCCAGTGCCGAGTCCGCGGCGTTCATCACCACGTTGGCCGGTGCGATGTAGCGGACCGCCAGCAGCACGCTGACGGCGACGTAGACCGTCACCGCGACCAGTACGTAGGCGCCCATCACGGGCCAGTGCACAAAGAGGTTCGCCGTCACGCCGACCAGGATGACGGCCGCCGGAACGAAGCCGAGGTAGAAGGTATCGGCGAAGAGGTCGTAAGCCCACATGCCGCGCGAGATCTTACGCACGGTGGCGCCGGCAAAGCTGCTGGCGTGCCAGTCGGCGCTGAAGCGCTGCACGCGGCTGAAGGCATCGCAGGCGATGCGCTGCATGGTCACCGTCGCCAGGGGCACCCAGAAGCGGTAGGAGATTTCGCGCAGCAGCTGAAAGCCGGCGGTGACGGCGATCACCGCCGCCAGCGCCGCAAAGGCGCGCCGGACCTGCTGCGGCCGGCTGTCGCTCGAAACGTCGACCAGCGAGTCGATGAGGGCGCCGGCCAGCAGCGGCAGGAAAACGTCGCAGACCGTGGCCGCCAGCATGGTCGCGAGCGCGCCGGCGAGCAGCCATCGCGCGCGCCACCAGTAGTCACAGACAAAGGCGGCCACATCGCAAAAACGAACAGCATTCATATCTTGTCCACACCCCAGACGCGGCAACGGCGCCCGTCAAGGTGCCCTCCTCCGAAGAGCATCAAGGATCGCGGCGCAGCGACGCGCCGCTTAGAGTCGAGCAGACCGGGAGGTCAAAGGAGATGACGGGCGGAGGTGTGCGCGCGCGTGGCCGAAGCCACGCCCGCCGGCGCGATCCAACACGAAGATAAGCTCTGTGGAAGTCTCCGCCGGCCCGGTCACGATCCCGGGCCGAACAGCCGCCGTGTCAGCAGGGCGGCCGGGCAGCGCGGGTCGCGAAGCTATGAATAGCGGTCTTGCGCATTCGCATTCGCGTACCCCCTTCTGCGGTTCGCGGTTTCTGGCGTCGCCAGGGCGGTATTCGCACCCAGCGGAGAGCGTTCTTTCTGCCAGAAGACGCTGTGATTGGGAAGGGACAAAGCTGTTTCAGCCGACGCCGGGCGTTAACCGTGTCGGGGCAGGCGTTGTCGCGGTGGCACCGCTCTTCGATCCCTTCGGAGCGACGATATGTATGAGATTTTCCGCCGGCGCGCTGAAATCATCGTAAATCGATGAAGAATTGGCTAAAATACAAGGCAATGGTTAGCGGCCAGGCAGGCCGGAACACAACGGCAAGAGGCGACGATGTATAGCCATCCGGGGAACAGGGATACGAAGATCAAGGGACGGGTAGGGCAGCGGCATGCCAAGGCGCGCCCAGTGACTGCCTCCAGCCGGCGCCAGAGCGCGCTGCTCGGCATTGTCATCACGGTCCTGCTGGCGCTGATGTTGCTGATGTGGGCGCAACAGGCGCGCGCTGCCGTCGGCGATGCGTTGATCACCGACGGCCAGGTGGACGAGACCCTCGCCATGGCGAAGTCGCCGCGCGAGATCTTCGTCGGCCGCTGGTATGGCGAGGTGCCGCAGCCCGAGGGCATCACCAAGCGCTGGGTGGTCGACGCCTTTCCTGACGGCGTTTTCCGCATCACCTTCCGCTTCTACGACGAAGACGGCAGCTATCGCGAACAGGTCGAAGTCGGTGAGTGGGGCATCTCCGGCCCGGTCTACTTCCTCTCGACCAAGGGCTGGGTCGACGACGGCAAATTTCTGAAGGCCGATACCCAGAACGGCGAACTCTACGATGCCTACAAGATCCTCAAGCTGGACACCGGCGTCTTCGAGTACGAGCACTACGTGAACGGCAACCGCTACGAAATTCGCAAGGTCGACACCGGCTTCGCCCTGCCGGAGTAGACCTGAAAGTCGGTCATCGGGCCGCCCGCGCCCACATCATCTGGTAGCCTGCGCGCCACCGGCTCAAGCATTTGGGCTGCGGGGTTGGACCCCGGCATTCGCGGCCCAATATCTGAACCATGATGCAGCGAAGCCGCCGACGCCCGCTCGGTAGAGTCGCATGCGCTCGCTGATCGGGCGAATTCTTTGCGTCCTTCTCCTGCTTGCCGGTGCCGCGGGAGTTCTTGGCGCGCCGGCCCGCAGCGCGTCCGAGGCAACGGCCCTCCTCGTCGAAATCGATGGCGCCATCGGGCCGGCCACCGTCAAGCTGCTGGGCGACGCGCTGGAGGCGGCAGAGCAGCGCGATGCCAGCCTCGTCATCCTGCGTATGGACACCCCGGGCGGTCTCAGCGAGAGCATGCGCGCGGTGATTCGCGACATCCTCGCCTCGCCCATTCCGGTCGCCACCTACGTGGCGCCCTCCGGCGCACGGGCGGCCAGCGCCGGCACCTATATCCTCTACGCCAGCCATCTCGCCGTCATGGCGCCCGGCACGAACCTGGGCGCGGCAACGCCGGTGCAGATCGGCGGCGGCCTGCCCTTGCCAGGCGGCGAACCCAGCGAGGAAGAGGATGAGACCGACGCAGCGGATCGAGAGGGAAAGAACGGAGAGGGAAAGGGAAAGGGAGAGGAAGAACAGGAGGCGGAGCCGGCACCGCCGCCCGCAGATGCGATGGGCCGCAAGATGATCAACGACGCCGTGGCCTACATCCGTGGCCTTGCCGAGTTGCACGGCCGCAACGCGGACTGGGCCGAGCGGGCCGTGCGCGAGGGCGCCAGCCTGCCGGCCCGCGAGGCGGCCGAGCGTCAGGTCGTCGACTTCGTCGCCGCCAGTGTCGAAGGCCTGCTCCAGCAGGCCGACGGACGCACCGTGATGCTGGGCGAGCGTCGTCTGACGCTGGCCACCGCGGGGCTCACCGTCGAGCGCTTCGAGCCGAGTTGGCACGTCGAGCTGCTGCAGGTGCTGACCAATCCCAACACCGCGCTCATCCTCATGATGATCGGCGTTTACGGCCTCATCTTCGAATTCGCCAACCCCGGCTCGATCGGGCCCGGCATCGTCGGCGCGATCTGCCTGCTGCTCGGCCTCTATGCCCTCGACCAACTGCCGCTCGACTATACCGGTCTCGGCCTCATGCTGCTGGGCATCGCCCTGATGGTTGCAGAGGCGATGACGCCCGCCTTCGGCGTGCTGGGTGCCGGCGGGATCATCGCCTTCCTGATCGGCTCCGTTCTTCTGCTCGACAGCGATTCGCCGGAGTTCCAGCTGTCGTGGTGGACCATCGGCGGGGTGACCGCCGTCACCGGTAGCCTGCTCATCCTGCTGCTGGGCTACGTCTGGCGCGCGCACCGCCGCCCCGCCGTCACCGGCACCGCCGAAATGGTCGGCCACAACGCGCTCGTTCTTAGCTGGAGCGGCCTGGCGGGCGAGGTCCTCGCCCGCGGCGAACGCTGGCAGGCCCGCTGCAGCGAACCGCTGAAGCCCGGCGAGACGGTGAGCATCGACGGCATGGCAGGGCTGACGCTCCAGGTCTCGCGCACCGTTCCACGGGATGTCCCCCCGACCTAGCGATCCGATCAAGGAGAACGCTGATGCCCATCAATGCGATCATTTTTGCCCTGATAGCCGTCGTGGTTGTCGCCTTCCTGTCTCAGGCCATCAGGGTCCTGCGCGAGTACGAGCGCGGCGTCGTCTTCACGCTCGGCCGCTTCACCGGCGTGAAGGGGCCCGGATTCATCATCTTGATTCCCGTCGTCCAGCAGATGGTGAGAGTCGATCTCCGCACCTTCGTGGAGGACGTGCCGTCACAGGACGTCATCTCGCGCGACAACGTCTCGGTCAAGGTCAACGCCGTGATCTACTTCCGCGTGGTCGATCCGGAGAAGGCGATCATCCGGGTCGAGAATTTTGCCGGGGCGACCAGCCAGCTGGCGCAGACCACGCTGCGCTCGGTGCTCGGCAAGCACGAGCTCGACGAGATGCTGGCCGAGCGCGACAAGCTGAACAGCGACATCCGCGAGATCCTCGACGCCCAGACCGACGAGTGGGGCATCAAGGTCGCCAACGTCGAGATCAAGCACGTCGACATCGACGAGAGCATGATCCGCGCCATCGCCAAGCAGGCGGAGGCGGAGCGCATTCGCCGCGCCCGGATCATCAATGCCGAGGGCGAGCAGCAGGCGGCACAGAAGCTGGTCGAAGCGGCCGCCGAACTCAGCAGGCAGCCGCAGGCGATCCAGCTGCGCTACCTCGCCAGCCTGCAGGACATCGCCGGCGACCGCAGCTCGACCATCGTGTTCCCCTTCCCCGTCGAGCTCGGCCGCACCCTGTTCGGCGGCGCCGCGCCGCGCACCGGCAGCTAGCGCGCGTAGTCGACCGGCAGGACGGTGGTGTACTTCAACGTTTCCATGGCGAAGCTCGAACTCACGTCGAACAGCGGCACCGCGGCGATCAGCCGCTTGTAGACGGCGTCGTAGGCTTTGATGTCCGGCACCACGACACGCATCATGTAGTCGATCTCCCCGCTCATACGGTAGAGTTCGACCACCTCCGGAATCCGCGTCACCCGCTCGGCGAAGTCGCGCAGCCACTTGGCATCGTGCTGGCTGGTGCGGATGGCGACGAAGACCGTCACGCCGACGTTCATCTTTTCCGGGTCGAGCAGCGCCACACGCCGCTGGATCACCCCGTCCGCCTCCAGCTTCTGAATGCGCCGCCAGCAAGGCGAGGCCGAAAGGCCGACCTTCTCGGCAACCTCCGCCACCGGCAGGTCCGCGCGCTCCTGCAGCACCCTGAGAATTCTGCGATCGATGTCATCCATCGAATTATTTTCCAACATTCTGCTATAACAGGTGAAAATTACCTGTAATTAACGACTCTACGGGTAAATTTGCAATCTGATTTCTCTGCTCCCGGCCTATCATGCCTTGCCGCTTGAGCAAGGAGAGCAAGGGTGCCCCTGCGCAGACTTTTCACCGATCATCCCGCCACCGTCGGCGAAACCTATTGGCAGCATCTGGGCGCCGCCTGGAGCTTTTCCTGGCGCATGATGCTGGCCTCCCTGGCCTGCCTCGTGCACGCGCTGCTGCCCTTCCTGTTCGAGAAGACCGGCAGCCGGGCCATCATGGAATTGCACGACCGCATGGTGACGAACCGCCAGCGCCACGCCGGCAGCGGCGAAGCCACCACCGAGGCCGCCCGGCGCCACGCCGCCTGAGGCGGTCGATCCCGTCCCGATCACCAGGCTGCGCGGCACAGAAAAAAGCTGCTAGGTTTCTTCCCACAAGCGTCCCGGCCGGTCTGCCCACCGGGGCGCGGCCGGGTCGCGGCCGAATAGCCGCGCGAGCGATCATCGGAGGCAGCACCCGATCTTGCGACATTTTCCCGCCCTGGCTGGGCTGTTCTGCCTGCTCGGCGCCGCCGGCGCCCTGGCGGCTCCGGCCGAGCTGCACGCCGACCATCCCCTGAACGGCAGCCTCTGGGACACCCGCAGCGGTCGCCAGGTCGACGAGGAGATCTTCCTGGCCGAGGCCGCGACGGCGCGCTGGGTGCTGCTGGGCGAGAAGCACGACAACGCCGTGCACCATGCCCTGCAGGCCCGCGTGGTCGGTGCGTTGGGACGCGCCGGCCGCCGCCTCGCGGTGGTCTGGGAGATGGCCGAACCGGAGCAGGCCGAGGCGCTGCAGGAGGCCACGCTGGAGACCGTCGACGGCCTCGGCGCGGCGCTCGACTGGGAGGCGCGCGGCTGGCCCGCCTGGAGCGAATACCAGCCGATAGCCGAACAGGCGCTGACCTACGGCCTGCCGCTGCGGCCGGGCAAGCCCTCCCGCGCGCTGGTGCGCAGCGTCTCGCGCGGCGAGCCGCTGCCGGAAGGACTGGCCGAGCGGCTCGCCTGGCAGCAGCCCTACCCCGCGGACAGCGAGGCCGCGCTGCTGGAGGAACTGCGGCAGAGCCATTGCGGCAGGCTGCCCGAGGCCGCCCTCGGCGCGATGCTCCGGGTGCAGCGCCTGTGGGATGCCTGGATGGCCGACAGCCTGCTCGGCGCCGACGGCGAAGGCGCCATCCTGATCGCCGGCAGCGGGCATGTCCGCGAGGACCGCGCGGTGCCCTGGCAGCTGAGGGCCAGAGGCGGCGGCGAGAGCCTCACCCTGGCGCTGGTCGAGGTGGCCGCCGGGCGCGACGCGGCGCGCGACTATGCGGCCTTCGACCCGCGGCAGTTCGACTTCGTGTGGTTCACCCCGCGGGTCGACGAGAAGGACCCCTGCGAGGCTTGGCGGGAGAGGCCGACGCAGGCGCCTTAAGCCCCTGCTTCATCCCCGTTGCGGAAGCGGATGAGGGGGGAGCCGGCGCCGTCGAGCAGCAGGAGGCTGCCGTCCTGCACGCGGTAGCCGCGGGTGCTGTCGAGCGCACGCAGCAGGCGGCCTTCCTGGCTCATCGCCGGTTCGGCACAGGCCATCCGCGTGGCCCCGAGATTGCCGAAGGACATCGCCTCGCCGTCTATGATCACCGAGCCGAAATAGCCGTTGCAGCCCGCATGGCCGCTCACCTTGCCATCGGATTCGACGACGAGGCTCGGCTCGATGCCACCGGTGACGGGCTGCCCGGCCACCTCCTCGGCGATCCAGGTGCGGCCATAGAGGCGCTCGGCCATAAGGTCGGTCACGTCCTCCACGAGAGAGCAGGCGGCAAGACTGAATGCGATAACTGCCGCGCAGGGCAAGGGGTTCACAACTCGGCTCAAGGCCCCGGTTCCTTCCTTCAAAGCCTCCTCTACGCGAAGGCCGATCAGGCTATCCCCGACTCGCGGCGAAATGCTACTACTGACTTTGCTGGGTCTGCGATTTGCCCCCGAGAAGCGTTGCCAGAATGCGCCCCGCCCTCTGCCTGTCTTCGCCGAGCTCGACGCGGACTGCATGGCCCGGCAAACCCGGGCCGGGCGCCCGGCGAAGGGTGCCGGCATATGGGGAACCAAGGGAAGGAAACGGGCATGACCGGCAAGAGCGGCCGTTGCCTTTGCGGTGACGTCACCTACGAATTCACCGGCGCGGAAACCTGGTCCACCTACTGCCACTGCGAGAGCTGCCGGCGCAACACCTCCTCGCCTGTGACGGCCTTCTTCGGTGTTCCGCTTGCTGCCTTCCGCTTCACCGGCAAAGCTCCCGCGGTCTACCGCTCGTCCCCCGGGGTCAGGCGCCTTTTCTGCGCCCGTTGCGGCACGCCCATGGCCTTCGAGGCCGACCGCTATGCCGGCGAGATCCACCTCTATGCGGCCAGCCTGGACCACCCGGAGGCCTACCGCCCTCAGAGCCACGTTCACACCGCCGAACGCCTGCCCTGGTTCGACGTCAAGGACGAGCTGCCGCGCTTTCCGCGAAGCGGATAGCCGCTACCACAGGCCGGCCGAACCCCCGAGGAAAAGGAGCCGCCCCCCAAACAGGGGGCCAAGGAATGATTTGGCGCCAAGCCTGCCTTGGCAGAGTATTAACCAATTTCCTGCATGAATCCCTTAGCATTTCAGCCAGTTCGTTTTCTTCAGAGACCGGTAGGGTGATATCAGTACGGAAATCGAGGCGGAGAGACCGGGTCCCCAGTGGAGACCTCCGCAGCATCGGCGAAAGCGGGACGACGTGGTGATGGCCGCACTTGAAGGCATTCCTGATGAGGTCTGCACGGAAGTCAGCTTTTTCTGCGACTATTGGCAGCGCCTCAAGGGGGAGGCGTTTCTGCCTTCCTGCGCGACCCTCGATCCGCTCGACTTCTTCGTTTACCTGTCGCGTGTCTTCATTGCCGAAGGCCGCACCGTCGACGACCTGCGCATCCGCCTGGCGGGCACGACCTACCGGGAACTCTATGGCTTCGAAATCACCGCAAAGCGCATCGCAGAGCTGATTCCCTTCGAGAAACGTCAGGATCTGCTGAGCAGCTATGCGCGCTGTCTGGAAGAGAAAAAGCCCGTCTACGAGGTCAGCACGATGACGTGGCGGGAGCGCGGCTCCGAAGTGACCTATGAGCGTATCTTGCTGCCTTTCGGCTCCGCCGAGCAGGGAGTCGAGCGCATCCTCGGCTTCGCCCAGTTCTACGACAGCGACGGCAGAAAGCTCTTCTCCTGACAGTCACGGCGCTCAGGGCCCGCCCAGCGTGTCGATTGATTCGTTATGGTTAATAATTGCTTAACGGTTCGTATTTTACTTTAATGCAACCTGAAGGGGCCCGTAAGCAGTGGCAGCGTGAAGTTCGGTTTGGCGCGCCGCCCGCCTGCTTACGGTTTGGGGGGCGGGTTGCTTGCTTGAATCGTCCTGTACTGCTGCGGAACTCTTGCTGCCGGCACCGTCGCGTGAGGCGGGCGGCTACGTCATCTGCGGCTTCGCTGCGTCCGACGCGGCCGATATCCCGCTGGCCTTCAACGAGGTCTACGGCCGCGACTATCTGAATCCCCTGGTCTACGACCCCGAGGGCTTTGCCGGCCTGATCGCCAGCGGCGTTCAGATCTCCTTCGTCGCCCGCGATAGCGAGGGCGACTTCGCCGGCCATCTGGCCCTGGCGTTCTCGGCGCCGAACCGGCGCCTCGTGGAGGTCTCCCAGGGCATCGTCCTGCCGGCGCACCGCAAGTCGGGCATTTTCGCGCGCCTGATGGAGCGCGCGGTCAACTTCGCCCGCCACGAGCTCGGCGCCCAGGCGGTGTTCGGCACCGCCCTCACCAACCATGCCGTTTCTCAGCGCGTGCTGGCCGCCTGCGGCTTCCGCGACGTCGGGCTGGAGGTCGACTACGTGCCGGCGCGCATGCTGGTCCGCGAGGGCGCCGCGGGGCCATCGGCCACGCTGGTGCAGTACCTCGACCTCGGCCGCCGCGAAGAGCCGCCCTGCCATCTGCCGCCGTCCTATGCCGCCTGGTTCGTTCGGCTGTTCGAGGGCGCCGCCGTCGCCGGGCAGCGGCAGGTGACACGGGCGACCGGCCTCGACCGTCGGGCCAGCCTGAGCGAGCGCAAGGACATGCCGCGCTTCGACATGGCGCGCCTGCTGGTCCACCGCCCCGGCTTCGACTTTTGGAGCCTGGTCGATGCCCAGGAAGGCGAAGCCGAAAGCAGCGGACGCCGCATATTCCAGGTCCTCATCAGCCTCGGCAGTGCCGAGGGTGCCGCCGCCGTGGAACTGCTGCGAGCCTGGGGCTACGCCTCCGGCGGCCTGCTGCCCGGCTATCTCGACGGCGGCCAGCACGTCGCCATCATGTACCGCAGTTTCCAGCAGCCCTACTTCGAGGGCGTGAAGCTGCACAGCGAGAGCGCCGAGCAGCTGCTGTCCGACATCGTGGCTGACTGGCAACAGGCCGAACGGTTGGGGGCCGAACTGCGGCACGCCTTCGTGGAGGAGCCGGCCGGGCAGGATCTGGCCAGCACCGGGCTTGCCGGCAGCGCGGCTCTAGCCGTCCCACCCCCGCCTGCGCCCGCCAAAGCAGCGTCCCTCGACGCCGCCATGGAGATGCTGGGGCTCGGCGGTCGCGTGAAGCTCGCCAACGGCGGCATGGACCCGGTAGAGCCCGACAGTGCTGAGAAGGAAGACGAGCAAGCCGCCGAGCATGACTCTGACGCCCCCGCCGATCGCCCGGCACTCTAAAAGTTGCGCGCTCTCAGCGCCTTCTGGATCTCGTAGATCGATCCCTGGGTCGCCGGCTGCGGCTGCGGAATGCGCACCGGCACCGGGGCAAGCCGCGGCGTGATGGTCGGCCTGCCGCAGAGCAGGCGGCTGTCGTACTCCTCCAGGCTCTCGAAGGGCGACATCGAGCCGCGCAGGGGAAAGGCGTCGGCCGCGGTGATCTCGTAGAACATCATGCGTCGGTCGCGCTGCGAACGATTGGACGCCGATCCGTGCACCGCGCGCACGTGGTGCAGCGAGATCGAGCCGGCCGGCCCGGTCAGCTTCACCGCGTCGGCCGCGTCGAGGCCGCTGGCGGCGAGGCTCATGGCGCCGGCGAAGATACCTTCGGCGTGGTGGTCGTGGATCGGTCCCTTGTGGCTGCCCGGAAAGACCATCAGAGGCCCGTTCTCCTCGCCCATGTCGTCGATGATGACGCCGACCGCCAGGATGTCGTCGTTGGTGTGGGGATAGAAGGCCCAGTCCTGGTGCCATTCCACGGCGGCGCCGTAGCCGGCCGACTTCATGTTGAGCTTCGAGGTGTGCAGGCGCAGGTCCGGCCCGATGAGGTCGCGCACCGGCGCGAGGATCCAGTCGCTGTGCAGCAGGCCGTCGAACACCGGCGAGAGCTTGTGCGGCAGCTTGATGCGTCTGACACGCGGCGCGTCGGGCCGGTGGCTGTCCTCCAGGTCGATGCGCTCGTTGGAGGCGGTCATGCCGCGCGCCTCCGCCACGAAGCGGGCGATCTCCTCGCGCACCCGCTGCATGACGTCGGCGGGGATGCGCGCCTCCAGGACAACATAGCCGTTGTCCCGATAGAAGCCGACCTGTTCGTCGCTCAAGACTTCACGATCCATGGCGCACACGCCTCCCTTCCCCGGCAGGCACCAGCATAAACCAGGCCCGGTCCGGTCTGGCAGCGAAAATCATCGGCAGGCCAAGCTTCATTCCGTGAGGGCTTCCTGCACGGTTTGCAGCTTGTTGGCGAGATGATCCTTCAGCAGCACCGCCAGGCGCTTGCCGTCGCGGGCGGCCAGCGCCTCCAGGATCTTCTCGTGCTCGGCCACGGCCCTGGTCCAGCGCGCCGGCGACATGTTGGCCAAGTAGCGGGCCCGGCGCACGCGGCCGGAGAGGCTGAGCTGCATCTGCGCCAGGGTCGGGTTGCGCGCGGCGGCCAGGATCAGCTGGTGGATCTGCTCGTTCAGCTTGAAATAGTCGCGCAGGGCCCCCGCTTCGTACTTGCGCACCATACGCTCGTGCAGCTCGCGGATGCGCGCCACCTCGGCGTCGGTGATGTGCCGGCAGGCGAGCTCGCCGGACAGCGCCTCCAGCGCCCCCATGATCGGGAAGGCCTCGTCGAGATCGGCCAGGGTGAGCTTCGCCACGGTGCAGCCGCGGTTCGGCGTCAGCAGCACCAGGCCCTCGGTCGCCAGCACCCGCATGGCCTCGCGCAGCGGCGTGCGCGAGACGCCGAACTGGCTGCAGAGCTCCTTTTCCGCCAGCTTCTCGCCGGGAGCCAGCTCGCCCTCGACGATCATGTGGCGCAGGCGGTCGGCCAGCTCGTTGTGGAGCGGGCGGCGTTGGATGGGGGCTGCGACGTCGATGCTCATGATTGACCGCTAGGTTAGTGCAAGGTCGGAGGATTCGCGAAGCAGGCGCGCGACGTGGACCGCCTCGCGCGCCGCGCCTTCGGCGATCTGGTGACGGCAGGACGTGCCGTCGGCGATGATGAGGGCCTCGGCTCCGGCGGCGCGCACCCGCGGCAGCAGGCTGAGTTCGCCCATGCGCAGGGAGATCTCCGCCGTCTCCGCCTGATAGCCGAAGCTGCCGGCCATGCCGCAGCAGGAGGAGGCGACCAGTTCCACCTCCAGGCCGGGGATCAGGCCGAGCACCGTCTGCATCGGCGTCACGGCGCCGAAGGCCTTCTGATGGCAGTGACCGTGCAGCAGCGCGGACGATTGCTTCAGCGGCGCCAGGGGCAGATCGAAGCGACCACCCTCCGGCGCGAGCCGCGCGGCGATGAACTCCTCGAAGAGCATCACCTGGCGCGCCTGCTCGGCCGTCCACTCCGCACCGAGCAATGCCGGCATCTCGTCGCGGAAGGTGAGCAGGCAGGAGGGCTCGAGGCCGACCACCGACACGCCGCGCGTCACCGCCGGCCCGATGACCGCCAGGCTGCGGCGCATCTCCGCCTTGGCTTCCTCGACCAGGCCGGCGGCGAGAAAGGTGCGTCCACAGCACAGTGGCCGCCCGCCATCCGCGGGCAAGGCCTCGACCGGCGCGAAGCCGGCGCGCTGCAGCACCGTCTCGGCGTCGCGCAGGTTGTTCGGCTCGAAGTAGCGATTGAAGGTGTCGGCGAAGAGCATGACCTCCTCGCCCTGCATCGGCAGGTCCTTCTGCCGGTAGACGTCGCCGCGCCACTGCGGCAGCCGGCGCGTCGCGGCGAAGCCGAGCAGGCGCTCGGAGAGTTTGGCCAGTCCCGGAACCCGGTCGCGCAGGTTCATGACGCCCGGCAGCTTGGCCGCATAGGGCGCATAGCGCGGCAGGTAGGCGATCAGCATCTCACGCAGGGCGACTCCCTGCTTGCGGGCGCGGGCGGCCAGCATCTCGATCTTCATCTTCGCCATGTCGACGCCGGTCGGGCACTCGCGCTTGCAGCCTTTGCAGGAGACACAGAGGGACAGCGTCTCAGCCATCTCGTCGGAGGTGAAGGCGTCCGGCCCGAGCTGCCCGGAAATCGCCAGGCGTAAACTATTGGCGCGGCCGCGGGTCAGGTCGCGCTCGTCGCGGGTGACGCGGTAGGAAGGGCACATGACGCCCTCTGCCTTGCGGCAGGCACCGTTGTTGTTGCACATCTCGACGGCGCCCTGGAAGCCGCCGCCGGCGCCGCTGTAGGCCGACCAGTCGAACACCGTCTCCAGCTCCGGCACCGCATAGTCCGGCGCGTAGCGGAACAGGCTGCGGTCGTCCATCTTCGGCGGCCGCACCAGGCGGTTGGGATTGAGCAGGCCGGCCGGGTCCATGCGGTCCTTCACCCACTCGAAGCTCGCCACCATGCGCTCGCCGAACATGTCGCGGTGGAACTCCGAGCGCACGATGCCGTCGCCGTGCTCGCCGGAGTGGGAGCCCTTGTAGGCGCGCACCATATCGAAGGCTTCCTCGGCGATGGCGCGCATCGCCTTCACGTCCTGGTCGAGCTTCAGGTTCAGCACCGGGCGAACATGCAGCGTGCCGACCGAGGCGTGGGCATACCAGGTGCCGTCGGTGCCGTGGCGCTGGAAGATCTCGGTCAGGCGGCGGGTGTACTCGGCGAGGTCGGGCAGCTGCACGGCGCAGTCTTCGACGAAGGAGACCGGCTTGCGCTCCGATTTCATCGACATCATGATGTTGAGGCCCTGCTTGCGGACCTCCCAGATCTGCTTCTGGAAATCGGGATCGACGGCCTCGACCACGCCGCCGTCCTTCTTGCCCGGGTCGCCCCAGCGGAAGCCCAGCTGCGCCATCATGTCGCCCAGCGCCTGTAGGCGGCGCAGGTTCTCGGCCTGGACCTCCTCGGCGAATTCGACCAACAGGAGGGCGCCGGGATCGCCACGCACGAAGCCGTCGACCACCGGGCGGAACATCGCGATGTCGCGACTGAGGCCGATCATGGTGCGGTCGACCAGTTCCACCGCCGTCGGCCCCAGGGCCACCAGGTGCTGGGTCGCGTCCATGGCGTCGTAGAGCGTCGGAAAATGGCAGACGCCGAGCGCCCTGGCCGCGAGGATCGGCGACAGCATCAGGGTCAGGCGCTGCGACAGCGCCAGGGTGCCCTCCGACCCCACCAGCAGGTGCGCCAGGTTGTTGGTCGCACCGTTCGGGACCAGGGCGTCGAGGTTGTAGCCGCCGACCCGGCGCAGCACCTCCGGGAAGCGCGCGCGGATCTCCGCCGCCTCGCGCCCGCCGAGATCGAGCAGGTCCTGGAACAACGCGGCTATGGCATTGTTCTCGTGCAGCCCGTCGCCGGCATCGCGCAGCACGGCACCGAACGAGGCCTTGCTGCCGTCGGCCAGCAGGGCGTCGATGGCCGCCACGTTGTCGCGCATCAGGCCGTAGCGGATCGAGCGCGAACCGCAGGAGTTGTTGGCCGCCATGCCGCCGAGGGTGGCACGCGAGGCGGTCGAGACGTCGACCGGAAACCACAGGCCGCCGGGCCTCAGGGCCTCGTTCAACTGATCGAGCACCAGGCCCGGCTCGACCAGGCAGGTCCGCGCCTCCTGGTCGACCGAGACCAGCCTGTTGAGATGCTTGGAGAGATCGATGACCACGGCGCGGTTGACCGTCTGGCCGCACTGCGACGTGCCGCCGCCGCGCGGCAGCACCGGCACCTGCGCCTCGCGCGCGATGGCCAGAGTGGCCTCGACGTCGGCCCAGGTCTTCGGCACCACGACCCCCAGCGGCACCACCTGGTAGACCGAGGCGTCGGTGGCATAGCGCCCACGGCTGAAGAGATCGAAGAGGACCTCTCCCTCGACCTGCCGTTCCAGAGTTCTCGCCAGCTCGCCGCCGTCGCGCATTGTTGACAACTGTTCCAATTTTGTATTTTGTATTCATAATTCATACCGACAAAGACCTCACCAACGCAAGCACCTGATGGCCCGGCCTCGGGTGACCGCGATAGCCGGAAGGGTCGATAGGGGAAGCATGCCAGGGCGTCATTTTCTTCAGATTCCAGGCCCCACAAACGTGCCCGACCGCGTGCTGCGGGCGATGGACCTGCCGACCATGGACCACCGCGGCCCGACGTTCGGCGCGCTCGGCGCCCGCGTGCTGGAGGGCCTGCGCGGCATCTTCAAGACCACGGGCCGCGTGGTCATCTATCCCGCCTCCGGCACTGGCGCCTGGGAGGCCGCCCTGGTCAACACCCTCTCCCCCGGCGACCGCGTGCTGATGTACGAGACCGGCCACTTCGCCACCCTCTGGAAGGGCCTCGCCGAGCGTCTCGGCGTCGTGCCGGAGTTCATCGCCGGCGATTGGCGCAGCGGCGCCGACCCGGCCGCCATCGGCGCCCGCCTGGCCGAGGACAAGGACCACGCGATCAAGGCGGTCTGCGTCGTCCACAACGAGACCTCGACCGGCTGCACCAGCCGCATCGCCGAGGTGCGCAAGGCGATCGACCAAGCCGGCCACCCTGCCCTGCTGATGGTCGACACCATCTCCTCGCTGGCCTCCATCGACTACCGCCACGACGAATGGGGCGTCGACGTCACCGTGGCCGGCTCCCAGAAGGGCCTCATGCTGCCGCCCGGCCTCTCCTTCAACGCCGTCAGCGAGAAGGCGCTGGAGGCCTCCAAGACCGCGGCGCTGCCGCGCTCCTACTGGTCTTGGGAGGAGATGGCCGGCCCCAACGAGACCGGCTTCTTCCCCTACACCCCGGCGACCAACCTGCTCTACGGCCTGGCCGAAGCCCTCGACATGCTGCAGGAGGAGGGCCTCGACAAGGTCTTCGCCCGCCACGACCGCCATGCCGAGGCGACCCGCCGCGCCGTGCGCGCCTGGGGCCTCGAGGTGCTGTGCCGGAACCCGCGCCACTACTCCAGCTCGCTGACCGCCGTGATGGTGCCGGAAGGCTGCAGCGCCGACCACTTCCGCAAGGTCACGCTGGAGCACTTCGACATGTCGCTCGGCAACGGCCTTTCCAAGATCGCCGACAAGGTGTTCCGAATCGGCCACCTCGGCGACTTCAACGACTTGATGCTCATGGGCACCCTCTCCGGCGTGGAGATGGGCCTCGAGCTGTCCGGCATTCCCTACCGCCGTGGTGGGGTGCAAGCGGCCCTCGGCTATCTGTCCGGCCAGGACCAGACTCTGGCGGAGGGTGCCGCCGAATAACAACAAGCATCGGCGCCCTCGCTGAACTACCACAACAAGAAGCTCAATCCTGGGGAGGAAATGATGAGAATACTTGGTCTCATGAGTGCCGTCGCCGTAACGGGGCTGCTCGTCAGTCCAGCCGCGGCGCAGCAGCTCAGTCTGAAGTTCGGTCACGTCGGTGAGCCCGGCTCGCTGTTCGAGGCGAGTGCCAACGAATTCGCCCGCTGCTCGAATGAGGCGCTCGGTGACAAGGCGGAGGTGCAGGTCTTCGGCTCCTCCCAGCTCGGCAGCGACAGCGAGCTGCTGCAGAAGCTGAAGCTCGGGCAGGTCACCTTCGCGCTGCCGTCGACCGTCATGTCCTCGGTCGACCCGACCTTCGGCGTCTTCGAGATGCCCTACATCATCAAGAGCCGCGAGCACATGAAGCGGGTCGAGGACGCCGTGCTGGAGAGCAAGTTGCAGCCGGCGGCCCAGGCCAAGGGCTACCGCATCATCGGCATCTGGGAGAACGGCTTCCGCCACATCACCAACAACAAGCGGCCGATCAACACACCGGAAGACCTGAAGGGTGTGAAGCTGCGCACGCCGAAGGGCGCGTGGCGCGTGAAGATGTTCCAGCTCTATGGCGCCAATCCCTCGCCGATGGCTTTCTCCGAAGTCTTCACGGCATTGCAGACCGGCGTCATGGACGGCCAGGAGAACCCCTATACCCAGATCTGGTCGGCCAAGTTCCAGGAGGTGCAGAAGTACCTCTCGGTCACCGGCCACGTCTACACGCCGGCCTACGCTCTGGTTTCGGAGCGGCACTACGCGGGGCTGCCGGATGACGTGCGCTCGGTGCTCGACCGCTGTGGCCAGGAGACCCAGGCCTACGTCTACGAAACCGCCGCCAAGATGGAAACCGACCTGCTCGAGAAGCTGAAGGAAGGCGGCATCGCCGTGAACGAGGCCGACAAGGAAGCCTTCATCGCGGCTTCCAAGCCAGTCTATGAAGAGTTCGCCGGCAGCGTCGACGGCGGGCAGGAGCTGATCAATACCCTGCTGAAGCTCGGCGAGGGCTCGTAGCGCCCGGACGAAATGGCCCGGGACCCGGCGGTCCCGGGCCTTCCCCTTATACACCGAGCCGTTCCGCACGGTCGGCCGCAATTCACACCATCCGACGGCGGACCGCCGCGGGGGACAGGTCGGGGAGTACGCCTGCAGATGCTGGGGCAAGCACGACGCTCACTGGAGTGGTTGCTGGAGTGGGTGACCATCGCGCTGATGGTCGCGCTGACTGTCGTGGTTACCGTAGGTGTGTGTTATCGCCTGGCTGGCCAATCGCTCTCCTGGTACGACGAGGTCGCGGCGGTGCAGCTGTCATGGATCACCTACTACGGCGCCGCGCTGGCGGCCCTGAAGCGTCGCCATATCGGCTTCGACACCGTTTTGCTGGCGCTTCCGGAAGGCCTGCGCAAGCAGGGGCTGGTCATCGCGGAGGTTCTGGTGATCGGCTTCTTTGTGCTGATGGCCTGGGCCGGATTTGAGGTGCTGGAAGTGCTTGAGGGCATGCGCCTCGTTTCGCTCACCTGGGTGCCGATCCAGGTGACGCAGTCGGTCATTCCCATCGGCGCGCTGCTGTTCATCCTCTGCGAACTCATTAGCCTGCCGGAGTACTGGCGCATGACCGTCGCTGGCACGTCGCTGGAGCACGCCGAGATCGAGGAAGAAGTGGAACAGGAACTGAAACAGGCGGGGGAACGCTGAGCCGTGCTGATACTCGCGATCTTTATCGCCCTCGTGGCGATGATCTGCCTGAACGTTCCCATCGCCGTCGCCCTCGCGATCTCCGCCGTGCTCGGCCTGATCGTCAGCGAGGGAACCAACAGCCTCGTCGCCGTGGCGCTCGATATGTACAACGGCTCGACACAGTTCTCGCTCATCGCCATTCCCATGTTCGTGCTGGCCGGCGCCATCATGAACGCTGGCGGCATCACCGACCGGCTGATCAACTTCGTCTCCGCGCTGATCGGCTTCGTGCGCGGCGGTCTGGCCATGATCAACATCGGCGTGTCGCTGTTCTTCGCGGAGATCTCCGGCTCGGCCGTGGCCGACGTCGCGGCGCTGGGCTCGATCCTGATCCCGCAGATGAAGAAGCGTGGCTACAGCGCGCCCTTCTCCGCCGCCGTCACGTCCTCCTCCGCCTCGCTGGCGATCATCATCCCGCCGTCGATCCCGATGATCCTCTACGCGGTCTCGGCGGGCACCTCGGTGGAGCAGCTCTTCGTCGCCGGCGTCGTCCCCGGCTTGCTGGGCGCCGCCGGCCTGATGCTGGTCGCCTACATCTTCGCGCGGCGCTACGACTTTCCGGTCGAGGAGGCCTTCGAGTTCGCCCGCCTCAGGCGCACCTTCATCGAGGCGCTGCCGGCCTTCGCGCTGCCGGTGATCATCCTTGGCGGCATCTTCGGCGGCTTCGTCACGGCGACCGAGGCGGCCGGCCTGGCGGTGATCGCCGCCCTGCTCGTCGGCCTGCTGTACCGCCAGATCGACCTGCGCCACCTGAAGCGGGCGATGCTGGACGGCGGCATGCAGACCGCGGTGGTCATGCTGCTGGTCGCCGCCTCGGTGCTGATGGGCGGCTTCCTGACCCGCGCCCAGGTGCCCCAGGATCTGGCCGCGGCGATGTTGGACTTCACCGACAACAAGTACGTCATCTTGCTGATCCTCAATGTCTTCTTCCTGGTCATCGGGTTCTTCCTGCACTCCGCCGCGGCGATCATCCTGGTGGTTCCCATCGTGGTCCCGCTGATCGTCGCCGCCGACATCGACCCGGTGCACTTCGGCCTGGTCGTGACCCTGAACCTCGCGATCGGCCAGCAGACGCCGCCGGTCGCGAGCGTGCTGATCACCGCCTGCGCCGTCGCCCGCGCCAACATCTGGGAAGTGACGAAAGTCAACATCTGGTTCATCGCCGTGCTATTGATGGTGCTGCTGATCTGCACCTACGTGCCGGCAATCCCGATGTTCCTGGTCGAGTACTTCTACAGGTAGGCTTTCCCGATGAGCGAAGAACTGCTCTACGAGCTGCGCGACGGTATCGGCATCGTCACCTTCAACCGGCCGGCGGCACGCAACGCCCTCACCTTCGCCATGTACGAGGGTCTGGCCGAGATCTGCGAGACTGCCGCCGACAAGGGCGAGGCCAAGGCGCTGGTGCTGCGCGGCGCCGGCGACAAGGCCTTCGCCGCTGGCACCGACATCGCCCAGTTCCGCGCCTTCAAGACGGCCGAGGACGCGCTCGCCTACGAGCAGCGCATCGACAAGGTGCTGGCCGCGGTGGAGCGCTGCCCGCTGCCGACCGTCGCGGCGCTGGCCGGGGCCTGCACCGGCGGCGGCGCCGGCATCGCCGCGGCCTGCGACATCCGCATCGCCGCCCGCGACTTGAAGTTCGGCTTTCCCATCGCCCGCACCCTCGGCAACTGCCTCTCGGCGCGCAACCTGGCCCGGCTTTCCGCCCTGATCGGCGCCGGGCGGACCCGGGAGATCATCTTCACCAGCCGCCTCGTCGGCGCGGAGGAAGCCCAGGCGGCCGGCCTGATCAGCGAGCTGCTGCACGACAGGGCCGCCCTCGAGGCGCGCGCCCTCGATCTCGCCGGGCTGCTGGCCGGCCAGGCGCCGCTCACCCTGCGCGCCACCAAGGAGGCGCTGCGCCGCCTCAGCGCCGCGGCGGCCGACATCGACGACAAGGATCTCATCGTGCTGTGCTACACCAGCGAGGACTTCCGCGAAGGGCTGGAAGCCTTCCTCGCCAAGCGCAAGCCGGACTGGCAGGGCCGCTGACATGGCCGGCCCGCTGCAAGGCTGCCGCGTCGTCGAGTTGGCGCACATCATGGCCGGCCCCGTCTGCGGCCTCATGCTGGCCGACATGGGCGCCGAGGTCATCAAGGTGGAAAAGCTGGCCGGCGACGACACCCGTCGCATGCTGCCGCCCGATGTGAAGGGCGAGGCGGCCGCCTTCATGATGATGAACCGCAACAAGCGCGGCATCGCCCTCGACCTCAAGCACAAGGACGGCCGGGAGGCGCTGCTGCGCCTGCTCGACCGCGCCGACGTGGTGATCGAGAACTACCGCAAGGGCACCATGGAGCGGTTCGGCCTCGGCTACGAGACGCTGAAGGCGCGCAACCCCGGCCTGATCTACTGCGAAGTCTCCGGCTTCGGGCGCAGCGGACCCTACGCCGAGCGCGGCGGCTTTGACCTCATCGCCCAGGGCATGTCGGGCCTGATGTCGATTACCGGCGAAGGTCCGGGCCGCCCGCCGGTGAAGGTCGGCGCGCCGGTCACCGACATCACCGCCGGCATCCTGGCGGCCATGGGCGTCTGCGCCGCCTACGCCCATAAGCTGCAGACCGGCGCCGGCCAGAAGGTCGACACCTCGCTGTTCGAGGCCGGCATCGTGCACACCTACTGGCAGTCGGCCATCGCCTTCGCGACCGGCGTTTCGCCCGGCGCCATGGGTTCGGCGCACCCGCTGAACGCGCCCTACCAGGCCTTCAAGACCGCCGACGGCTGGATCAACATCGGCGCCGCCAACCAGAAGAATTGGGAGCGCCTGGTGGCCATTCTCGACCGCCCGGAGCTCGGCCGGGACCCGCGCTTCGCCACCAACGACCAGCGCATGGCCAACCGCCCGGCCCTGGAAGCGGCACTGAACACCGTCTTCGAAATGCGCAGCACCGAGGCCTGGCTGGAAGTCCTCGAAGAAGGCGGCTTTCCGGCCGGGCCGGTGCTTTCGGTCGGCGAGATGCACGAAGATCCGCAGGCCCTCGCCCGCGACATGGTCGTCGCCACCGAGCATCCCGTGGCCGGCCGGGTCGACACCCTCGGCCTGCCGGTGAAGTTTTCGGAGACGCCGGGTGGCGTCGCGCGGCCGGCGCCGCTGCTCGGCCAGCACAGCCGCGAAGTCCTCGCCGAGCTCGGCTACGGCGAGCGCGACATCGCGCGGCTGATCGACCAGGGTATCGTTCTTGCCGCCGATCTGCCGGTCACTTCCTGATTCCTCCCCTCACGCCGCGGAGACGAGCGCATGACTTCCCCGATCACCCTGGCCGAGGCCAGCACCATCATCGAGACCGCCCTCGCCAAGGCCGCCGAGATGAAGCTGAAGCCGCTGACGGTCGCGGTGCTCGATGCCGGCGGCCACCTGAAGGCCCTGGCGCGCCAGGACGACACCTCGACGCTCCGGCCCGAGGTGGCGCAGGGCAAGGCGCGCGGCGCGATCTCCCTCGGCATCGGTTCGCGCGCCATCTTCCGGCGCGCGCAGGAGCAGCCGTTCTTCATCCAGGCGATCAACGGTCTCGCCGGCGGCTCGCTGGTGCCGGCGCCCGGCGGCGTGCTGGTGCGCGACGCGGAGGGCACCATCGTCGGCGCGGTCGGCGTGACCGGCGACACCTCCGACAATGACGAAGCCTGCGCGATCGCCGGCGTCGAGGCGGCCGGCTACGCCGCCGACCCCGGCTGAAGAAGGCGCCTCTTTCCAACCCTCAGCGCCCCCTTGGCAGAATTGCCGTGTCACAGGGACGCGGGAGAGAGAGCTTCCGGGAAATGACAAAGGGGCGGCGGTTTTCAACGCGCCCGAGGCTCACCTTCCGGTTCGCGCCGAACAATGGTCTCGATCTCACGCATCACGTCATCCGGCAGCGGCCCAAAGTCGACGGCACCGGCATTGTCTGTTACCTGCTCCACCGTTCTGGCCCCAGGCAAGGGGAGATTCCTGTCAGACTTGGCCATCAGCCATCCCAATGCCCCTTGAGCAAGCGTGCGTCCCCCCGTTTGCAGAAGGTCCCGCACAGCGTCCAGATTGGCCAAATGCTTCGGAGACGCCTTGCCGTCACGGAAATAGTCCCGCTTCTCACTGTTCACCGAGCGCACGTCCTCGCTGGAAACCGTCGAGCTCTCGTCAAATTTGCCCGTCAGCAGACCCATAGCTAGCGGGGATCGGATGAAGGCGACAAGATCATGCTGCTCGACGGTTGCCTGGATCGAGGGCACGTCGACAAACACATTCATTGCGTGCTCGATACCCATGAAGCCCGGCATGTCCGCCATCGCCGCCGCACTCGCTGGGAAATCAGTGCTCCAGCCATAAGCCCGAATCTTGCCAGCCTGACGCGCCTTCTCCATTTCCTCAAAAATCGGCGTTGCCGTCGCTACCGGCAAAGCATTGAGATGCAGCAGCATTGCATCGATATGGTCGCGCTGCAGCCGTCGCAGGCTTCCGTCTATCGCGGCGTCCACATCGGCGGCATCGGTCTGGTCCGCCAGAACCTGCCGTGTCTGTCCGTCAAATGCCGTGCCGAGCTTGCTAATGATCAGTGCATCATTGCGGCCCTTCAAGGCGGCTCCAAGTAAACGTTCCGAGTGCCCGGCACCGTAGACGGCAGCGGTATCAAACACCCGAATGCCCGCGTCCAACGCAGCGTGCACAGTCCGCGCCGCAGTATCGTCATCGATATCAGGGAACCCCAACGGTTGTTTCCCTGCGAAGAATCGCCCGCCGATCGCCCAGCACCCCATGCCGAGCGGGGCCACGTCATTTCCAAGAAGGTTCAATGGAGATCTCCTGACTTTACCGTTCGGGAGCTCTTACCGTGCCGCTGATTTTCTGGAACCTCCATGAAACATAATGTAACAGTCATTTCATGGATGAAACGAACTTGGATTGGGACGATCTCAAACTGTTTCTCGCCGTTGCCCGCGCGGGCGGCCTTTCCGCCGCCGCAGAAGCCACCGGCAAAAGCGCGCCCACATTGGGCAGGCGCATGTTGGCGCTTGAGGCGGTTATCGGAGCCGAGTTGTTCCGGCGATTGCCGCGCGGCTACGAACTGACCGAGCAGGGCACCGCTCTTCTGGCCAAAGTCGTCGATCTCGAAGCGCAGATACGACCGCTCAACCGATCCGCCACCAAACACGGCGGCAGCGTCGTCAAGATATCCGCCGGGAGTTGGATGACACATGCGCTGTGTCAGAACATTCAGACCATCCTGAAAGGAAACGATGCGGCGCGCCTGCGGTTCATATCAGCCGAGCACGTGCTCGATATTGCCCATCGTGAGGCCGTCATCGGCATCCGCAACCGTCGACCTGAGCAAGGTGTCTTGGCGTGCCGGAAAATTGGACGCGTTCAATTCGCGGGATACGCCACCAGCAAGATGATCAAGCCATGGGTCAAAGTTACGGTTAAGACTCCCTCCGCGCTTTGGCTGGCGGCGCAACCGCATAATGCAGTCAACATAGAAGTCAGCGCGCCGCGCAACGCCCTGGACTTGGCCTGCGCTGGGGTCGCACGCGCAGTGCTTCCGACATTCATCGGGGATGCTCAACAAGACCTTGTACGAGTCACTCCGCCCATCTCAGAACTGGCACACGATCAATGGCTCGTAACCCATCACGAACAACGCTTCCGGCCCGAAGTGCGACGCGCCATTGATCGGATATATGAAGTCGCCCGGTCCCTGCACCGCCGCGCACAATAGCGGGACCGTGACCGATCGGGCCGCTCCACCGACTTCGTGACAATTCCAGGCACAGTCGAACGCCCTACATCGGTAGGCCGATGTGGGGCGTTCGAGTATTTCAATAGTAACGCTTCTCAGGCTGGCGCCGGCCAGACGAAGTCGGGCCGCAAGCCTTCGTAGACGGGGCGACCATCGTTCGGTTTCGGCTCGCCACTGGCCGGGTCGTAAAAGGCGTGGTAGGTCGCCGGCATGCTCGCCGGATCGTAGCCCATCAGATTCGGCACGATCGCGCGAATGCGGTGTTGTTTGTCATCCAGCATGATCGGTGTACCACAGGTTGCACAGGTGCACAGTTCCAAGGGACCGTCTGGGTTTTGAACATTGAACGGCTGACGCTTCAAGCTGTCAGGCTTGTCGACGGCCACATCTCCGTGATTGAAAAACGCGACGTGGGTTGTGTCTTGACCGGTAACGCGCTTGCAGACGGAGCAGTGGCAGGTGTGGACGTCGATCGGATCGTTCTCCGAGTGGGTGTGTACATGGTCGCACCCTCCAGAATGCTTATGGGGCATGTTTTCCTCCCTTGCTTAGTTGTTGGACCATACAAAAACCACCACGGATCGGATGCGACGCCCAGCGATTCCATGGGAGCCTCTTTGTATCCATCAGAAACCCGTCAAAGATCTCAGTCCAATCCAGGCGACAGATTAACGGAACCTTGCCGCTGGTGTCCGTAGTCCATTAGTCGGTGGTCCGGAACCGTTGGGCGGAGCAGCCGCATATCTTCCGAAGAAGATATCTTCTCCCGCTGTGCCGTTCAGCGGCGCGGCGCGGGCCGGCATTGGCCTTTGGCACTATATCCGGCCCGGCCGCACCATTGCTAGGCTTGCCGCGAATAGAATAAGTCTAAGGTGACCCGCCAACGCCTTGGAAACGCGGGAGGAAAAAATGCACGTGCTGCAACTGGCCCTGGCCGTCGCGGCCGCCGTCGCCCTGCTGGGGAGCGTGCCGGCATCCGCCGCCGGGACGCTGCGCGTGGCCGTCTTGAAGTTCGGCACTGTGAACTGGGAACTCAGCACTATCCGGCGCCACGGCATGGACGCGCAGCACGGCTTCACCCTGGACGTCCTGGAGATGGCCGGCGACCAGGCCACCAAGGTCGCGCTGCAGGCCGGCGAGGTCGACATGATCGTGTCCGACTGGCTCTGGGTATCGCGCCAGCGCGCCGAAGGCAGGCGTTACACCTTCGTCCCCTTCTCTTCGGCCCTGGGTTCGCTGATGGTGCCGGCGGACTCGCCGATCCACGGGCTCGCCGACCTGAAGGGCAGGAAGATCGCCGTCGCCGGCGGGCCGCTCGACAAGAGCTGGCTGCTGCTGCGCGGCGTTACCGAGCGCCACCATGGCTTCGATCCGGCGGTCGAAAGCGAGCCGGTATTCGGCGCCCCGCCGCTGCTCACCCAGAAGGCCGAACAGGGCGAAGTCGATGCCGTGCTCAACTACTGGCACTACAGCGCCCGGCTGGAGGCCAAGGGCTTCCGACGCATCATCGGCGCCAACGAGGCCGCCATGGCGCTCGGCGCCGACGGACCCATCTCGGCCATCGGCTACGTCTTCGACGAGGACTGGGCGGCAGGCGACATCGCGACGGTACGCGGCTTCTTCGCCGCCTCGCGCGATGCCAAGGAGCTGCTGCGCAGCTCGGACGCGGAGTGGGAGGCGCTGCGCGAGATGACCGGCGCCAAGGACGATGCCACCCTCGTCGCCCTGCGCGAAGGATTCCGCGAAGGCATCCCCGCGCGCCCGTTGCGCGAGGAAATGGTCGACACCGCAAAGGTCTACGATTTGCTTGCCGAACTCGGCGGCGACAAACTGGTCGGCGGTTCCAAGACCATGGCGCCCGGCACCTTCTGGCCGGTGCCGGCGAACGGCTATTGATGCGGCGGCGCGGAAGCATGCCGTGATGGCCGGCAGCGACGCGGCAGGCGCATTCCGGCTGCCCCTGCGCCTGCTCTCGATCCTGGGCTTCCTGGCCCTCTGGGCGCTCGCGGCCGTGCTGGCCGACAGGGCCGAAGTGCCGGGCCCCTTGGAGGTGCTCGACTTTCTGACCCGCGAGGCCGCCGACGGGCAACTGTTCTACCACCTCGCCATCACCCTCGCCCGCGTCGCCGCCGCCTTTCTCATCGCCATGTTCATCGGCACCGCCGTCGGCGTGATGATGGGGCAGCACCGCAGGCTCGATCGGCTGCTCGATCCCTGGGTCATCCTGATGCTCAACCTGCCGGCTCTGGTGGTCATCGTGCTCTGCTACATCTGGATCGGCCTCACCGAAGCGGCCGCCGTCACCGCCGTAGCGCTCAACAAGATTCCAAACGTGGTGGTCACCCTGCGTGAGGGCGCGAAGGCGCTCGATCCCCGCCTGATGGAGATGGCGCAGGTGTTCCGCTTCTCACGGCTGCGCCTGCTGCGCCACGTCATCCTGCCGCAGCTCTTCCCCTTCATCGCGGCCGCCGGGCGCTCCGGCCTCGCGCTGATCTGGAAGATCGTGCTGGTGGTGGAGCTGCTCGGGCGTTCCAACGGCGTCGGCTTCCAGATCCACCTCTATTTCCAGCTCTTCGACGTGGCCGCCATCCTCGGCTATGCCCTGGCCTTCGTCTGCGTCATGCTGTGCATCGAATACATCGTGGTTCAGCCCCTTGAAACCCATCTCAACCGCTGGCGGCCCGGTGCGGCATCCCGGGCAGCTTGACGTACGCATCGACAGCAAGATCTTCCGCTCCGCCGACGGCGCGGCGACGCAGGTGCTCTGCGGTCTCGGCTTCACCCTGTCGCCGGGCAGCTTCACCTGCCTCATCGGCCCCTCCGGCTGCGGCAAGACCACCACGCTGCGGATCGTCCTCGGGCTCGACCGCGACTTTGCCGGCAAGGTGACGCTGTCGCCGCCCGGGCTGCGCATGGCGGCGGTGTTCCAGGAACCGCGGCTGCTGCCCTGGCGTACGGTGGAACAGAACGTGCGCCTTGCGCTGCCGCCCGAGGAACAGGGCCCCGGCGCCGCGCCGGATCTCGATGCCCTCTTCGCCGTGCTCGGCCTGAAGGATCTGCGCGCGCGCTACCCGGACGAGCTGTCGGTCGGCCTGGCGCGCCGCGTGGCGCTGGCGCGCGCCTTCGCGGTGATGCCAGACCTGCTGCTGCTCGACGAACCCTTCGTCTCGCTCGACGAGCACATCGCCGACCGCCTGCGCCACCACCTGTTGCAGCTCTGGCAGGCGCGCGCCGCCACGGTGCTGATGGTGACCCACAACGTGCGCGAAGCCGCACGCCTGGCCGACCGCCTGCTGCTGTTGAACGGCCGCCCGGCACGCCTCGTCGGCGACGTCGCCGTGCCGGTGGCGCGCGCCGCGCGCGGCAGTGAGGCGCTGGGCCGCTTCCTCGACGATCTGACGCGCGAGTTCCCGGAGACGGTGCTCGCCTGATCGCGGACGAGTCATCGAAAAACCCGCTTCGACGGATATTGCAGCGCACCACGATAACCCGCGGTTTTCACTGCCGTCGCGCAGGTTAGTACTATGGTTCTATCGACAATTCGCGGGCGTCTTCGCAGACTCTCGGAGCTGACTAGCCCCGCTCTCGGGCTCGGCTTTGGCTTCAAAATCGTCGGCAGCTTTCTTGAGCGACTGCGTGCCAACAACACACATCAGGGGACGGGAAATGCAACGGTTTAGACTCTTGGGCGCCTTGACTGCGGTGGCGCTGACCGCTTCATCGGCTGCGCTCGCCAACGACGAGCTGCTGAAGATGCAGGAGAATGCGAGCGACTGGGTGATGCCGCTCGGCAACTACTCCAGCACCCGCTACAGCGAGCTCGATCAGATCAACAAGGAAAACGTCGGCGATCTGCAGGTGGCCTGGACGTTCTCGACCGGCGTGCTACGCGGCCACGAAGGCGGCCCGCTGGTGATCGGCGACGTGATGTACATCCACACGCCGTTCCCCAACAAGGTCTTCGCCCTCGACCTCAAGGACAATGGCCGGATCATCTGGAAGTACGAGCCGCGGCAGGACCCGAACGTCATTCCGGTGATGTGCTGCGACACCGTCAACCGCGGCGTCGCCTACGGCGACGGCACCATCTTCCTGCATCAGGCCGACACCACGCTGGTGGCGCTCGACGCGGCGACCGGCGAGGTGAAGTGGTCCAAGAAGAACGGCGACCCCGGCAAGGGTGAGACCGGCACCATGGCCCCGATGGTGGCCGGCGACAAGGTGATCATCGGCATCTCCGGCGGCGAGTTCGGCATCCAGGGCCATCTGACTGCCTACAACATGAGCGACGGTTCCATCGCCTGGCGCGGCTACTCGCAGGGCCCGGACGACATGCTCCTGGTCGACCCCGAGCAGACCACCCATCTCGGCGAGCCGATCGGCACTGATTCCAGCCTGAAGACCTGGGAAGGCGATCAGTGGAAGCTGGGCGGTGGCGCGACCTGGGGATGGCTGTCCTACGATCCCGAGCTGAACCTGGTCTACTACGGCTCCGGCAATCCGGGCACCTGGAACCCGGTACAGCGTCCCGGCGACAACCGCTGGTCCATGACCATCTTCGCCCGCGACCTCGACACCGGTATGACCAAGTGGCTCTACCAGATGACGCCGCACGACGAATGGGACTACGACGGCGTCAACGAGATGATCCTGGCCGACCTCGAGATCGACGGCCAGCAGCGCAAGACGCTGGTCCACTTCGACCGCAACGGCTTCGGCTACACCATGGATCGCGAGACCGGCGAGCTGCTGGTGGCAGAGAAGTACGATCCGGCGGTGAACTGGGCGACCCACGTCGACATGGAGACCGGCCGTCCGGAGGTGGTTGCGCAGTACTCGACCCACCAGAACGGCGCCGACGTGAACTCCGAGGGCATCTGCCCGGCGGCACTCGGCTCCAAGGACCAGCAGCCGGCTGCCTACTCGCCGAAGACCGGCCTGTTCTACGTGCCGACCAACCACGTCTGCATGGACTACGAGCCCTTCGAGGTCTCCTACACGGCCGGCCAGCCCTTCGTCGGCGCGACCCTGTCCATGTATCCGGCTCCCGGCGGCGATCACCTCGGCAACTTCATTGCCTGGGACGCCACCAAGGGCGAGATCGTGTGGTCCAAGGAGGAGCCCTTCTCCGTGTGGTCCGGCGCCCTCGCGACCGCCGGTGACGTGGTCTTCTACGGCACCCTCGAGGGCTACTTGAAGGCAGTCGACACGATGAGCGGCGAGGAGCTCTACAGCTTCAAGACGCCCTCGGGCATCATCGGCAACGTCAATACCTTCGAGCATGACGGCAAGCAGTATGTCGCCGTTCTCTCCGGCATCGGCGGCTGGGCCGGCATCGGCCTCGCTGCAGGCCTGACGGAGAGCACCGAGGGTCTTGGTGCGGTGGGGGCTTACCAGTCCCTGGCGAACTACACCAACCTCGGCGGCCAGCTCACGGTGTTCGCAGTTCCGAACTGAGGCCTCCCTGTGAAAAGACCTGACGTTTAGAAAACTTGCGGGCCGATGGACACACCATCGGCCCGCATTCTTGTGGGGGTCGGGCCGCGACGGTGCGCCCCACCCCTCCCCGGCCAGAACCTGCCGGGCAACTCCGTTCCCTGGGAGACATTGTTGATGCGTTTTCGGATGACCACCCTGTCGCTGGCAGGTGCGGCCATGATGACGGTCGCCGCCACGATCTGCGGCCCCCTCCTGCCCGGCACGGCCGCCGCACAGAGCGGCGACGCCGACTGGGAGAAGGAGCCCTACATCATCAGGGACGGCAAGGTCGACTACGGCACCTACAACGGCTTTCGCCGCTATCATTCCTCCTGCCACGTCTGCCATGGTCCGGATGCGATGGGCAGCAGCTACGCCCCGGCCCTGAAAGACTCGATGAAGAACCTGACGTACTCCGAGTTCCTCGAGGTCGTCGTCAACGGACGCCAGGCGCGGAACGGCGGGCAGGATTCGGTGATGCCGGCCTTCGCCGAGGCGGAGGACGTGATGCTCTACATCGATCACATCTACGCCTATCTGAAGGCGCGTTCCGACGACAAGGTCGGCCGCGGCCGGCCCGAGCGCCTGGAGCCAGAGGAAGATCCCGTCTTCAAGGAGTGGAAAGCCAATCAATGACCTCGCTGCTGCGATCGCGGTGCTTGCGTGTCGGTGCCCTTTGCCTGGCGCTGGGCGGCGTGGCGACAGCGCAGGCCGCGACCAGTGAGGTGGTCGACCTCAGCAAGCTCCGGGTCTGTGCGGACCCCGGCAACCTTCCCTACTCCAACGACAAGGGCGAGGGCTTCGAGAACAAGATCGCCGAGCTGATCGCCGGCGACCTCGGCGTGCCGCTGGAGTACACCTGGTTTCCGCAGACCATCGGCTTCGTGCGCATGACCCTGGCGGCCAAACGCTGCGACCTCATCATCGGGGTCGCCACAACCAACGAGCTGATGCAGAACACCAACCCCTACTACCGTTCCAGCTACGTCATCGTGCACCGGCCCGATCTGAAGCTGGAGGAAGGCCGGCTCGGCGATCCGATCTTCAAGGATCTGCGCCTCGGCATCCAGCCACGCACCCCGGTCGCCACCCTGGTCGCGCGTCACGGCCTGCTGACCCGCGCCAGAAGCTACAAGCTGATCGTCGACACGCGCCTGGAAAAGCCGGTCCGCAGCATGGTCGAGGACATCGTGAAGGGGGAAATCGACGCTGCCCTCGCCTGGGGGCCCTTGGCCGGCTACTGGGTAAAGGAGCTGGCACCCGACCTGGTGGTCACGCCGCTGGCGTCCGACTCCGGCCCTGAGCGCCTCGACTTTCGCGTTTCCATGGGCATCCGCTACAACGAGCCGGACTGGAAGCACCTGCTGAACGGCTTGCTGGAGCAACACAAGGCCGAGATCGAAGAGATCCTGACGAACTATGGCGTGCCGCTGCTGGACGCGCAGGGCAAGCTGCTCCACCGGGCGAGCGCCGATCCGGACGACGCCTTGCCCGCGGAGGGCCAACCAGTGCCCGAGCCCGCCGGCTATCGCACGGAAGACTACCGCGCGCCGGTGCCCGCCGGCCTGACGGGCGCGCAGACCGTCGATCTGGACGGGCTGCGGAAGCTTCTGGCCGCCAAGGACGTGCTGCTGGTCGACGTCATGCCGACCCAGCGCAAGCCGGAGAATCGCCCGGCCGGCTCGATCTGGCGCGACCCCACGCGGGAAACCATCAAAGGCGCCGTCTGGCTCGCCAATATGGGCTACGGCAGGCTGCCCGAGACGGAGGAGGCCGCCTTCAAGGCGGAGCTGCTGCGCCGTGCGGGCTCGCTGGACCGCCCCGTCGTGCTGTTCTGCGAGCCGCAGTGCTGGATGTCCTGGAACGCGGCCAAGCGGGCGCTCGGCTACGGGTTTAGGAACATTATCTGGTTCCCCGACGGGGCGACCGCCTGGAGAGACGCTGGATTGGAAGGGGAAATGGTGACACCATGGCGCCCCATAGAAGCGCCTTGAGCGACGATTCGATCTGGGAGGAGTGCGCCAGCGACGCATCTCCTTGCGGGCCTTTAATGGAAATTTAGGCCTTTTGCTTAGGATACTGTGTCATGGATTGACCCACGGCGCAGATCCCGACTCCACCGAGGAGCGGCTTGCGCTCCAGAACGAGGTGGAGAGTCTATGTACGAAGTTCTGATCGTCGCCTGTCTGATCGCCAGCCCAGCCGATTGTAAGACATTCGAAGTGCCGCTGTACCACTACGAGACGCTGCACCAATGTTCGGTCATGGCACAGGTCAACGTGGTCGAATGGGCCACCCACGAGCCGAACTGGCGCATCCGGCGGTTCTCCTGCACGCGCATGGGCTCCAGCATCTAGCCTGCCGCACCGCCCCCGCCGCCGTCACCCGCCGCGCGCTGCTGCGCGCCGGCGGACAGGCGGCCCTGGCGGGGGTTCTGGCCGGCTTGTTGCTCCCGGCTGCGGCGGCGCTCTCGACCGCCGCGGCGGCGCTTCCCTACCGTGAAGTCGCCGAAGGAATCTTCGTCCGCTTCGGCCTGCACGAGGAAGTGACCGCCGACAACTGCGGCGCCATCGCCAACATCGGCTTCATCGTCGGCGATGCCAGCGTCGCCGTCGTCGACAGCGGCACCACGCAACAGCAGGGACTGGCGCTGCGCCAGGCCATCGCCGACGTCACCGACAAGCCTATCAGTCACCTCGTCGCCACCCACGTCCACTTCGACCATTGCTTCGGCCATAGCGCCTTTGCGGACCTCCCGCTGCGCTCCATCGGCCACCGCAACCTGCCGCGCGCCTTGGCCGAGCGCGGAGCCTTCTATGTGCAGTTGTTGAGCGGAATCTGTCCGGACTTCGCCGGCACGGTCGTGGTGCCGCCGAACGAGACCGTGGAGGACCGTCTCGACATCGATCTCGGCAACCGCCCGCTGCGCCTGAAGGCCTGGCCGACGGCGCACACCAACACCGACCTCACCGTCTTCGATCCGAGCACCGGCACGCTGTGGGCCGGCGACCTCCTCTTCGACCAGCGGCTGCCGACTCTCGACGGCAGCCTGCTCGGCTGGCTGGAGGTTCTCGACAGCCTGCTGGCCGAAGAGGTGCGCCGGGTGATTCCCGGCCACGGCGCGGTCAGCGACGGCCGCGCCGCCATCACTGCGCAGCGCCGCTATCTGGAGACGCTGCGCGACGGCGTGCGCCAGGCCCTCGCCGACGACCTCGACATCCCGGCGACCCTGGCGCGCCTCGGCGCGGACGACTTGCCGGACTGGCAGGTCGTCGAGGACGTCCACGGGCGCAATATCGTCAGCGCCTACACGGAACTGGAGTGGGAATAATGAGCCCTTCGCAGAGCATCGCCCGGGGCGTCCGCCCGCGCCACCTGATCGCCATGACGTCAGTGCTCCTGCTCGCCGCCGCCGTGCTGGCGTTCTTCGCCGGGCCGACGCAGGCGGCGAACAGCGCCTGGGACGACATCCGCCAGGAACTCTATGGGGCCGAGCGCGAAATCCTGCCGGCCGAGGGCATCATCGCGCTCGAGGCGCCCTACCGCGCGCTGGATGCCGCCACGGTGCCAGTCACCGTGACTTCGACGATTCCCCAGACGGAGGATCGCTACATCCGCAGCCTGACGCTCATCGTCGACGAGAATCCGGCGCCGCTCGTCGGCACCTTCCACTTTTCGCCGGCCAACGGCGTCGCCAGCATCTCCACGCGCGTGCGCGTGAATGCCTACACCAACATCCGCGCCATCGCCGAGACCGACGACGGCAAGCTCTATATGGCCGCAGAATACGTGAAGGCCTCCGGCGGCTGCTCGGCGCCGGCCGCCGGCGATGCGGAAGCAGCCCTCGCCCGCCTGGGCAAGATGCGGCTGAAGCAGCTCGGCGCCTGGCGCCCGAACGAGCTTTCCGAGGCCCAGTTCATGGTCAGCCATCCGAACTATTCGGGCTTCCAGCAAGACCAGGTCTCTCAACTGTGGATCCCCGCCCACTACGTGCGCCGCATCGAGCTGACCGTCGGGGAGCGCGAGATTCTGAGCTTCGACGGCGACATCTCGATCAGCGAGAACCCGACCTTCCGCTTCTTCCTGATGCCGCGGGGCTCCGAGGTGTTGCGGGCCAAGGTGGTGGACTCCGAAAACAGGGTCTTCGAGCAGTCCTGGCCCATCCAGGTGGAGCCCTCTTCGTGACGCGCCTCAGCCGCTTCCTCGCTGCCGCCCTGCTCGCCGCGACGCCGGCGCTGCCCGCCGCGGCCGCGCCCACCCCCATGCGGGTCGCCGTCTTCGACCTGGAGCTCTACGATACCAGCCTGGAGGGCGAGATGCGCGGAGAGGATCCGGCGGAGGCGGAGCGGCTGGTGCAACTGACCGACCTGCTCCGCGCGGCCGTGGCCGAGCGGCCGGAGATGGCGGCGGTGGACGTCGCGCCGCTGCGCGAGCGCCTTGCGGCCATGCCGGCGCTCTACAGCTGCAGTGGCTGCGAGGCCAAGCTCGCCGGCGAGCTGGGCGCGGAACGCTCGGTCAGCGGCTACGTCTACAAGGTATCGACTCTGGTGCTCTACGTCAGCGTGGCGGTGCGCGACACCGCCAGCGGCCGGCTGCTCGAGCAGGCCAGCGTCAGCATCCGCGGCAACACCGACGAGAGCTGGCGCCACGGCCTGCAGACCATTCTCCAGCGTCATCTGTTCAAGTCCGGCCAAGCGCAGTAGGCTGCGTCGAAGGCGGCAGCGAACCGTCACGCCAGCAGGAGTGTCAGGATGGACGTGGCGAGCAGCAGAAGCGCAGCCGGCGCAGAGCCGGCAACCGGCGGCGCGCCGACGTTGCGCGTGCGCGGCCTCTCCTACGCCTACGGTAAGACGAGGGCCCTCGACGATGTCGCCCTCGAGGTCCGCCCCGGCCGCGTCACCGCGCTGCTCGGCCCCAACGGCGCCGGCAAGACCACGCTGTTCTCCCTCATCACCGGACTCTTCGACAGCCGCCAGGGCGACATCGAGATCGCCGGCCATGCCCTGCGCAAGGCGCGCAGCCGCGCCCTCGCCTCGCTCGGCATCGTGTTCCAGGCGCAGACCCTCGATCTCGACCTCTCGGTCGAGCAGAACCTGCGCTACTTCGCCGGCCTGCGCGGGCTGCCCGGCCGCGCGGCACGCCTGCGCATCGCAGCCCTGCTGGCGGAGATCGGGCTTGCCGACAAGGCCAAGGCCAAGGTGCGCGCCCTCAGCGGCGGCCAGCGCCGCCGGGTCGAGGTGGCGCGGGCGCTGCTCGACCGCCCAGCCCTGCTGCTACTGGACGAGCCCAGCACCGGGCTCGACATCGCCACGCGCCGCTGGCTGGTGGAGCACATCCACCATCTCGCCCGCGGCCATGGCATCGCCGTGTTGATGGCGACGCACCTGACCGACGAGGTGATGCCCGAAGACGACCTCGTCGTCCTGCACGGCGGGCGCATCGTCGCGACCGGCCGGGTCGAGGCGGTGGTGCGCGAAAACGCCGCCGCCAGCCTCGACGAAGCCTTCACCCGCCTGACCTCGGCGAAGCCGGAGGCTGCGTCATGAATGCCGCCCACGCCGGCCGCGCCTTCTACGCCATCCTCTGGCGCGAGTTGCTGCGCTTCGTGCAGCAGCGCGGGCGCTTCTTCGCCGCCCTGGTGCGCCCGCTGGTCTGGCTGCTGGTCTTTGCCGCCGGCTTCCGCGCCACCCTGGGGCTCTCGATCATTCCGCCCTATGAAACCTACATCACCTACGACGTCTACGTGGTGCCGGGCCTGATCGGCCTGATCCAGCTCTTCAACGGCATGCAGAACTCGCTCTCCATGGTCTACGACCGCGAAATGGGTTCCATGCGGGTGCTGCTGGCGACGCCGCTGCCGCGCGGCTACCTGCTGGTCGCGCGCATGCTTTCGGGCACCGCCGTGTCGATCATCCAGGTCTACGCCTTCCTCGCCATCGCCGCGCTCTTCGGTACGGAGATGCCGCCCTCCGGCCTGCTGCCGCTGCTGCCGGTTCTGGTCCTGACCGGCCTCACCCTCTCGGCGCTCGGGATGTTCCTTTCCTCGCGCATCCGCCAGCTGGAGAACTTCGCCGGGGTCATGAACTTCCTGATCTTCCCGATGTTCTTCATGTCCTCGGCGCTCTATCCGCTGTGGCGCGTGCGCGAAGGCAGCGTGCTGCTCTACGAGCTCTGCCGCTTCAACCCCTTCACCTACGTCGTGGAGCTGGTACGCTCGACCCTCTACCTGCAATTCAACGCCACCGCCTTGGCCGTCGTCGCCGGCACCCTGCTGGTCTTCGGCGCCCTCGCCATTATCGGCTACACCCCGGCGCGCGGCGGCCCCGCCGCCGGCCGCGCCGGCGCGGGCGGGTGACGAAGCGAACTGTGGCATTCTCACATTTCGGGAAGGAAAGGCTTGCCCTTGCCGCACCCAAGGCTGTCGTCCCGGCACTTGTTGCCGGGACCCACTGCCCTAACCGCTCCATTGACGTCAAGGCGGCAGGGCATCGCCATCCGCCAACGCCAATGGGCCCCGGGGACAAGCCCCGAGGCGACAGTGGCGTGTATTGGCATTGCGAGAAGGCCGCCGTCCGCTACAACGCCTTCAATATCCGGGCGTGATGGCGCAGGTGGTCGTCGATGAAGCTGGCGATGAAGAAGTAGGAATGGTCGTAGCCGGGTTGCATGCGCACCTTGGCTGATTGTCCAGTCTCCTTCAGCACGTCGACCAGCCGCCAGGTCTGCAGCTGTTCGTCGAGAAAGGGATCGGCGTCGCCCTGGTCGATCAGGATCTGCGAGGAGAAGCTGCGCTCGCGCAGCAGGCTGCAGGCGTCGTAGTCCCGCCAGGCCGTCTCGTCCGGACCCAGGTAGGCGGCGAAGGCTTTGCGACCCCAGGGGACCTGGCTGGGCGCCACGATGGGCGCGAAGGCGGAGACCGACTTGAAGGTATCCGGATGGCGCAACGCCAATGTCAGCGCGCCATGCCCGCCCATCGAGTGGCCGCAGATGCCGACCGCCTCGCGCTTCACCGGGAAGGCCTCGGCAATGAGCTCCGGCAGCTCCCGCGAGATGTAGGAGGACATCTTGAAGTGCTTGGCCCAGGGCTGCACCACCGAGTCGACGTAGAAGCCGGCGCCCTGCCCCAGGTCGTAGTCCGGCGCGTTGGCGACGCCGTCGCCGCGCGGCGAGGTGTCCGGCGCCACCACGATGACGCCGGTCTCGGCGGCCATGCGTTGGGCGCCGGCCTTGACGGTGAAGTTCTCCTCGCTGCAGGTCAGCCCGGAGAGGTAGTAGACTGCCGGCAGGGGCCCGGCCTTAGCGGCCGGCGGCAGGTAGACGCTGACGCGCATCGGCGTGCCGGTCGTCTCGCTGTCATGGACAAGGGTGAGTTGGGTGCCGCCGAAACACTGTGCGCTCGCCACTTCCTCGAAGCCGCCCATCGAACGGGCCTGCTGCGGGCCGCCGGCACTTAGGACCTCTGACATACTGCTCTTCCACTCCTGTCCGCTGCCCCTCCCCTGGGTCCCGCGGAGACCTCTTCACCCTGCGGCGGACGCCCGGCCCGGTGCCGCTGCCGCTGTGTTGTGCCCCAGCCGCGTCAGTAGACGACGACGGAGCGGATGGACTTGCCCTCGTGCATGAGGTCGAAGCCCTTGTTGATGTCCTCGAGGGGGAGGGTGTGGGTGATCAGATCGTCGATGTTGATCCTGCCCTCCATATACCAGTCGACGATCTTGGGCACGTCGGTGCGCCCGCGTGCGCCGCCGAAGGCGGTGCCTTTCCACACCCGCCCGGTGACCAACTGGAAGGGCCGCGTGGAAATCTCCTGGCCCGCGCCGGCCACGCCGATGATGACCGAGACACCCCAGCCCTTGTGGCAGCATTCGAGGGCCTGGCGCATGGTCTTCACATTGCCGATGCACTCGAAGGAGTAGTCCGCCCCGCCGCCGGTCAGCTCGACCAGGTGGGCGACCACGTCGCCGCCTATTTCCTTGGGATTGACGAAGTGGGTCATGCCGAACTTCTCGCCCAGCGCCTTGCGGGCCGGGTTCAGATCGACGCCGATGATCTTGTCGGCCCCCACAAGGCGCGCGCCCTGGATCACGTTCAGCCCGATGCCGCCCAGCCCGAAGACCACCACGTTGGACCCCGGCTCCACCTTGGCCGTGTTCACCACCGCACCGACGCCCGTGGTCACCCCGCAGCCGATGTAGCAGATCTTGTCGAAGGGCGCATCGGAGCGCACCTTGGCCAGCGCGATCTCCGGCAGCACCGTGTAGTTGGCGAAGGTCGAGCAACCCATGTAGTGCAGCACCGGCTTGCCGTTCAAAGAAAACCGGCTGGTGCCGTCGGGCATCAGGCCCTGGCCCTGGGTGGTGCGGATCGCCTGGCAGAGATTGGTCTTGGGGTTCAGGCAGTAGTCGCACTGCCGGCACTCCGGCGTGTAGAGCGGGATCACGTGGTCGCCCTTCTTCAGGGACTTCACTCCCGCCCCGACATCGACCACCACCCCGGCCCCCTCGTGGCCGAGGATCGCCGGAAACAGCCCCTCCGGGTCGTCGCCCGACAGCGTGAAGGCATCGGTGTGGCAGATGCCCGTCGCCTTCACCTCGACCAGGACTTCACCCTCCTTCGGGCCCTCCAGCTGTACCGTCATCACCTCCAGCGGCTTGCCCGCCTCGATCGCCACCGCAGCACGCACGTCCATCTCCGACGCCTCCCCAAAATGCTTGATCTGTAAAATTGCCATCGCGTTGCATCTCGATGCATCGCCCGGCCGATCCCCTTGTTTTTACGGGAAACGCGGGGCAAGCCTCCATAGTCCTAAAGTACGCCTCGACCTCCGTCACCCAGGGTGGCCGCCGCCCGGCCCCGTGTCGGAGAAGTGTTTGGATATAGCACTTTAGGCCTATTTGGCCGCTCTGCCGCCTGACTGATAATTGTTCTCAGCATCTCCCAAGGAACAGCCGGCGCGAAACCGCAGCGGGAGAGCGGGAGGACGCTTGCTCAAGAGACTGCTTACCACCGCCGGCTTCATCCTGGCTAGCCTGGCCATGGGACCCGCCGCGGCGGCCATCGACCTGCCCATCGTGTTCCTGACCCGCGCCGAAGAGCCGCGCCTGCCGCTGTCCTTCGTCGATCCGGTGGTGGAAGACCCCGGCGTGTGGGGCGCGCGCCTCGCCATCAAGGACAATCAGACGACCGGCGGCTTCCTCGGCCACAACTACGAGCTCGTCGAGGTCGTGGTTCCCGCCGGCGCGGACATCGCCGCGGTCTTCGCCGAGCAGATCGCCGCCGGCGGCCGCCTCTTCATCGCCGATCTCGCACGCGATGACCTGCTCGTCATTGCGCAGCATCCCGAGGCGGCGAACACCCTGATCTTCAACGGTCGCGTTGCCGACGACGACCTGCGCCGCACCACCTGCTTCCCGCAGGTCTTCCACACGGCCCTCAGCCGCGCCATGCGCGCCGACGCCCTGGTGCAGTTCCTGGTGTGGAAGAAGTGGACCGAGCTCTTCATCCTCGCCGGCTCCACAGAAGGCGACCAGGCCTATGCCGAGGCCATCCGCCGCGCCGCCAGGAAGTTCGGCGCCGAGATCGTCGCCGAGGACAGCTACGCCTACTCCCCGATCGCCCGGCGCACCGACAGCGGCCACATCCAGGTGCAGAGCCAGATGCCGCTGGCAACGCAAGCGGCCGACGACGACTACGACGTGCTGATCGCCATCGACGAGAACGAGATCTTCGGCGAGTACCTGCCCTTCAACAGCTATGCCGCGCGGCCGGTCGCCGGCACCCACGGCCTGGTGCCGATGTCCTGGCACCGGGTGCAGGAGCAGTGGGGCTCGACGCAGATCCAGCGCCGCTTCACCGAGGTCGCCGGCCGCTGGATGGAGGAGCGCGACTACGCCGCCTGGCTCGGCGTGCGCGCCCTCGGCGAGGCCGTCACCCGCACCAACGGCGGCGACGTCGTGGCCCTGCGCGCCTACCTGCGCAGCGCCGACTTCGCGCTCGGCGGCTTCAAGGGCGTCGGCCTCTCCTTTCGCCCCTGGAACCAGCAGATGCGCCAGCCGGTCCTGCTGGTGAACAAGCGGGTGCTGGTCTCGGTATCGCCCCAGGCGGGCTTCCTGCACCAGCGCACGCCCCTCGACAGCCTCGGATTCGACGAGCCGGAAACCGACTGCGCCCTGCAGTGACGAAAAAGGGAAGACCGATGCCCATGCGACCCGGACTGAAGCGAAGCCTGGCGACCTTCGCCTGTGCCACTGCCCTGGCCTTCCCGGCAGAGGCCATGACGATCTACGTCTCCAACGAGAAAGGCAACTCTATCTCCGTCATCGACGGCGACAGCCTGGAGGTGACCGACACGGTGGAGGTCGGCAACCGGCCGCGCGGCATCGCCCTCGGCAAGGATCACCGCTTCCTCTACATCTGCGCCAGCGACGACGACCACATCCAAGTGATGGACACCGAGAGCCTGGAGGTCGTCGGCACCCTGCCCTCCGGCCCCGACCCCGAGCTGCTGGTGATCTCGCCCGACGGCAAGCGGCTCTACGTCGCCAACGAGGACGACAACCTGGTGACGGTCATCGACCTGGAGAGCGGCACGAAAGTCGCCGAGATACCGGTCGGCGTCGAGCCCGAAGGCATGGGGGTCAGTCCTGACGGCAAGACCATCGTCAATACCTCGGAGACCACCAACATGGCGCACTTCATCGACGCCGACACCTTCGAGATCACGGGCAACGTGCTGGTCGACCAGCGCCCGCGCATCGCCGAATTCACCGCCGACGGCGCGGAGGTCTGGGTCTCCGCCGAGATCGGCGGCACGGTCAGCGTCATCGACGCCGAGAGCCTGGAGATCAAAAAGAAAATCTCCTTCTCGGTCCCGGGCCTGCAGCCGGAGGCCCTGCAACCGGTCGGCGTGCGCATCCTGAAGGACCGCAGCAAGGCCTTCGTCGCCCTCGGCCCGGCCAACCGGGTCGCCGTGATCGACGCCCAAAGCTACGAGGTCACCGACTACGTGCTGGTCGGCCAGCGGGTCTGGCAGCTGGAGCTCTCGCCTGACGAGACGCAGCTGTTCTCTTCCAACGGCGTCAGCAACGACATCACCCTGATCGACGTGGAGCGCGAACGCGCGCGCAAGTCGATCCCCGTCGGCAGCTATCCCTGGGGCATTGCCATCAAGCCTTGAGCTTCGGCGGCAATCAACGACAACAAGAACGGAGACAACAGGAAGTGTTAAAGAGAGCGCCCCAGTCTTTCAGGCTTGCCGCCCTGGCGGCCCTCGCCGGCACGGCCGCCGGGCTCGTCGCCCTCTGCCCCGGCCAAAGCCGGGCTGAAGGCTACCTGGCGACCCGGCCGATCGAGCTGGAAACCCTGGTCCTCGGCGCCGACATGATCGGCTTAGAGGCCGAGTTCTTCTTCGTGCCGGTCCGGCCGGGCACCTACGAGCTCTATGCAAATGGGTGGAAGGAAATAAGTACCGTCGTCACCATCAACGTGAAGTGACATGAGCCTGCGGGGACCCACATTTCTCTGCCTCGCGATCCTGGCGCTGCCCGCCCCGGCCTGGGCGGCTGCCTCGGAGGATCCGGACTGGCCCTGCATTCAGCGCCTGGTGCCGCGCATCAGCGCCGCCCAGGTCTGGGCCGGGCCGGAGCCCGACCCGGCCAGCTGGCAGGGCGACATCGAGGTCAGCCGCCTCGCCTCCAAGCTCGCTGCCCGGCGCACCCCGCTCGGCGAAGCGGAGCAACTGGTCGAGGCTTTCGCCGAGGCCCAGCCCGGCGGCTCCGCCAACCTGAAGCTGACGGCCCTGTTCGGCAGGACCTTGCAGGCGATCAACCAGGACCGCGCCTCGATCATTGCCGGCATCAAGCGCTTTGCGGCGCGCCAGCGCAGTTTGGCAGAGCGCATCCGCGAGACCCGGGCGAAGCTGAAGGCGACCGAGAGCGGCGAGACGGACGATGCCGAACTCATCGAGCAGCTAACCTGGGATCAGCGCATTTTCGATGAGCGCGAGCACTCGATGACCTACCTTTGCGAGCAGCCGGTCCTGCTGGAACAGCGCGCCTTTGCCCTCGGCCGCACCATCTACTTTTTCGTGGAGGACTGACGATGATCTCCTGGCAACGCCTCCTGCTGCCATCCCTCGCCATCATCCTGAACTGCTTTGCCGCTCCGGTGCAGGCCGAGGGCGACGGCCTCGAGGGGCTGACCCCAGGCTCGCCGGCAGAGGGCATCTACGGCTCCAACCACATGGCGCTGCTGCCCGATAAGGCCGTGCTGGTGTTCGACTACCGCTTCGACGGCAGCATGGTCGAGCAGCCCTTCGACGACAGCGTGGAACTCGACTTCTCGCGGCACGGCGGCGGGGAGGCTTTCGATGTCGCCGCCACACTGTTTCCGCAGACCCGCAACCTTGAGATCGGCCCGATGTCGGCCGCCTCGGCCAATCCGATCCTGCTGATCTTCTTCCAGCGCGACGCCACCCAGATGAGCAACGGCACCGGCGGCAGCCAGCACTATTTCCGCAACGCCATCCGCCGGGTCTTGCAGACGCCGGATGCCGACAGCCGGCGCGCCACCACCATCGAGCTGGACGGCCACCAGGTCGCCGCCAGCGAGATCCGCTTCCGGCCCTTCGCGGCCGATCCCAACCGCGCCCGCCTGCGCGCCTTTGCCGACAAGTCCTACCGCGTCATCGTGTCCGACGAGGTTCCCGGCGGCATCTACGAAGTGCAGACCGAGACGCCGGAAGAAGACGGCGACGGCGTGCTGCTGCGGGAGACCTATCGCTTCCGGGAGATGCGGCCATGAGATCCACACTGATCGCTCTGCCCTTCGGGCTTGCCGTGCTGCTTGCCGCTCCGACCGCCGGGCGCGCCATCGACTATCCCACCGAGGTCGTGGCCGACTACGTCCTGGCCTGCATGGCTGCCAACAACAACAGCGCCGAGGCGCTGCGGCAGTGTTCCTGCTCCATCGACGTGCTGGCCTCCCTGCTCAGCTACGACGACTACTCCATGGCAGAGACGGTGCTGCGCATGCGCCAGGTGCGCGGCGGCGGCGAAAAGATGGCGCTGTTCCGCGAAACCTCCTTCGCCAAGTCGACCGTGGACCGCCTGCGCCGGGCCCAGGTCGAGGCCGAGGTCCGCTGCTTCCTTTAGCGGAAAGTGTGCTAGAGCCTTTCATGGTCATATTGAACCATTCTGCCGGAGCGGCTTTGTGCCAAG
>WHTV01000289.1 GCA_009377535.1 Kiloniellaceae bacterium | reverse complement strand
CTCGATCCGCCCGTTGTTGAAACGGATCGACTTCATCTGCTGAACGAGCTCTTCCTTCAGCTTCTCGTAGCGCTTCTCGGTCTGCGGATTGATCTTGGTGCCCTTGGTCATCGCCTCGAGGCGCGTCTCCTGCACCTTCATCAGGCGCTTATAGATATCCGCGATGGCGTCGAGGTTGGCCAGGATCTGCGGCAGCAGCGCCTGCTCCATCGCCGAGAGCGACATGGCGTTCTCGTCGTCGTCGTCCGCTTCCGCCTCTTCGGCTCCGCCCGCGACGGCCGGCGCTTCGGCGCCGCCTTCGACCTTAGCCGGCTTCTTCGCGCCCGGCGCACCGTGCGGCTCGGCCCCGTTGGCGCCGTTGGCAGCGGCGGCAGGCGCACCACCCTCGGCCGCGGCAATCTCCTCGGCGTCGGGACCGGCGCCGTAGGTGGCGTCGAGATCGATGATGTCGCGCAGCAGAATCTCGCCGTTGATCAGCGCCTGGCGCCAGTGCAGCAGCGCGTGGATGGTGAGCGGGCTTTCGCAGAG
>WHTV01000288.1:272-528 GCA_009377535.1 Kiloniellaceae bacterium | reverse complement strand
CGCCAACAAACCGGTCACCAACATGGCGGAACTGGCTGGCCTCCCGGTCCGCATGCAGGGAGCACCGATCTGGACGCGGGTCTTTAATGCGCTTGGCGCGGCGCCGACGGTAATCGCCTATGACGAGGTCTACAACGCAATCCAGACCGGTGTGATTGCCGCCGGCGAGAACGAGGCGGCGGGCGTGGAGCAGATGAAATTCTACGAAGTCGGGCCGCATTTGTCTTTGACCAAGCACGCCATCACCATCCGCCCG
>WHTV01000288.1:0-262 GCA_009377535.1 Kiloniellaceae bacterium | reverse complement strand
CGCTCCTCATCTCTAACAAAACCTATCAGAAGCTGCCGGAGAAACTGCAGAGCTGCATCGACGAAGCCGGCGCTGAGGCTGGAAAACACGGCCGGGAGATCGAGAGCGGCGAGGACTCCGCGAAGGTAAAGGCGATGGAGGAGGAGGGATGGCTGCAGACGCACGAATTCACCGAGCGCGACAAGATGCTCGATGCGGCCACGCCCGTGCTGGAGGCCTATGCCGAGGAACTCGGCGCCGGCGACGTGCTGAAGGCGATTCA
>WHTV01000287.1 GCA_009377535.1 Kiloniellaceae bacterium | reverse complement strand
ACAGCCTCCCGAAGCCGATAACGGAAACCAGGAGCTGCCCGATGACCACGCCCTTCACCGCCCGGATCATCCCCAGGCGCACACCGGAGAGGATCTCCGGCAGCGCGGCAAAGACATAGATCTTGCTGAAGGCCTGCCACGGATTAGCACCGAAGACCTGCGCCATCTCCACCAGGGAAGGCGAAATGCTGCGCACCCCGGCGCGGGCGTCGAGCACGATGATCCAGATCGCGAAAAGCACCACGGTCATGATGATGGTGGTCTCGCCGAGGCCGAAGATCACCATGATGACCGGCACCAGAGCGGTGAGCGGCGCCGAGAGGAAGAGGTTTACCCAGGGCAGGAAAATGCGGTCGGCAATAATCGACCGACCCATGAGGACGCCGAGCGGCACACCGACGGCGACGGCGATGACGTTGCCGAGGATGAAGGCCTTGCCGGTGATCCACAGCGCCTCGGCGAAGCTCGCCGTCGGCACGATCTCCACGATGCGCTCGAAGATTGCCGAGAGCGGCGGGATGATGAAGCTG
>WHTV01000286.1 GCA_009377535.1 Kiloniellaceae bacterium | reverse complement strand
CACCACCCTCGCCAGGCCGCACATCTGCTCGCAGCGGACCGGGTTGCGCTTGTGGGGCATGGCGGAGGAGCCCTTCTGGGCACCCTTGCGGAACGGCTCGGCGGCCTCGCCCACCTCGGTGCGCTGCAGGTGGCGGATCTCGAGGGCGAAAGCCTCGACGCTGGCCGCCACCGACGCGCAGGCATAGGAGAACTCGGCGTGGCGGTCGCGGGCCAGGACCTGGGTGGCCGGCACCGGCCGCAGGCCGAGGCGCTGGCACACGTAGCGCTCCACCGCCGGGTCGACGTTGGAGTAGGTGCCCACCGCTCCCGACAGCTTGCCGACGCTGACGGCGTGGCGGGCCCGGATCAGTCGCTCGCGGTCGCGGCGGATCTGCAGCGCCCACAGGGCCAGCTTGGCCCCCATGGTGGTGGGCTCGGCGTGGATCCCGTGGGTGCGGCCGACCATGGGCACGTCCCGCAATGGGCGGGATCGGTCGGCGATGGCGTTCTCCAGGGCGGTGGCGGCCTCGATGAGGAGTGTCGCCGCCCGG
>WHTV01000285.1 GCA_009377535.1 Kiloniellaceae bacterium | reverse complement strand
CGGCGCGTCGGGAAGCGCCCGCACGGTCTCCGTGCTGGCCAGTTCGCGATCCTGCTGGGTCATGTGCGCGCGTTCCTTCGCGGTTCAGGTCAGGCGTCGTCGGCGGAGCCCTCCGGCCAGCGCTCGGGATCGACGGGCTTGTCCCGGCGAGCAGCGCCGGACCCCGGCTGACCGCTCGGTCGCTACCCCGCGCGGACGCGCCGCTGGAAGCGGCGCAGCAACCAGGCGATCACCACGGCCAGGTACACGAAGCCGCCCAGCACGTACGGCCACGAACTCCCGCCGGCCTGGGCTTCCCAGAACGCTCGGAGCGGCCAGTAGGTCGGCACCAGCGCGAGCGGGACCTCCCAGAGACCGTGAGCGAACCACGTCACCACGGGCAGCACCAACGGCATGTTGAGCGCCTTCATCACCGCCAACCCCTCGACCTTGTTGCCAGCGAAGGCGGCCAGCAGCAGCGCGGGTACCGGCGCGAACAGGCTCGCCAGCAGCAGCGACGGCACCAGCGCGGGCATGCGCTCCAGCGGTACCA
>WHTV01000284.1 GCA_009377535.1 Kiloniellaceae bacterium | reverse complement strand
GTAGGCCTCCGTCATAGTCGGCAAGAGGCAGTCGTAGGCGGTGACCGCCTCCTCGTCCGTCAACTCCGCAGCGGCCGCGGCGGCGCAGGGATTGCACGGATTACAGGGATTGGCGGCCGCACAGGGATTTGCAGCCGCGCAAGGATTCGCCGCAGCACAGGGATTGGCGGCCGCGCAAGGCTTCGCTGCTGCGCAGGGATTCGCTGCTGCACAGGGTCTGGCGGCTGCGCAGGGACTGCACGGCTTCGCGGCGGCACAAGGCGCGCACGGCTTGGCGACCGCACAGGGGTTGGCCGCCGCGGCGGATTGCAGGCGCGGCACGGCGCAGGCGGCCACCGAGCCGCCGCCTCCAGCAGCGCAGGGACTGCAGGGGTTGGCCGCCGCACAGGGGC
The DNA here is from genome assembly GCA_009377535.1 of Kiloniellaceae bacterium. GTDB lineage: Bacteria > Pseudomonadota > Alphaproteobacteria > Kiloniellales > Kiloniellaceae > Pelagibius. Next base: position 141 of record WHTV01000284.1, on the reverse strand, counting down.
TGCAAGGGTTGCAGGCTGCGCGGGCAAGGGGGGTGGTGAGCTGCCCCGTCAATACCATTCCACCGGCAGCGATCCCGCCGAACACCAGCAGCGGGATCATGGTGGTCGACAGCAACAGGTTCTTCTCGGACTTCATCGGCT
>WHTV01000283.1 GCA_009377535.1 Kiloniellaceae bacterium | reverse complement strand
ATCGCCAACCGGCCGTTCCGCCAGAAGCGGCTGATCCGCGCCTTCGAGGACGAGCCGCTGCCGGACTGGACCGGCGAGATCGACTGCGGCAACTGGCCGCAGTTCCTGCTCAAGTTCATCGTCTCCCATCCGGCGGTGAGTTGCACCATCCCGGCCACGTCACGGATTGATCACATGCGGGAGAACATGGGCGCGCTCTACGGTCGCCTCCCCGATGCGGAGATGCGCCGGCGAATGATCCGCCATGCCGAGAGCCTCTAGGGCATCCGCCCGGTGATGCTGCCCTATACCGTCGAGGTCTATTTCGTCTCGATGGCCAACTACAACGCGGCGTGGTTCCCCACGGCGGCGGTGGCGACGCTGTTGGCGGTCGTCGCGCTCGCTCTTGCCCTCCGCCCGCCTCCCGGCCGCGAGGCCGCCGCGGCCCGGCTGATCTTGGCGATCCTCGCCGCGGCGTGGGTCTGGGTCGGCGCCGTCCACCAGATCCGGCACATGGCGGCGCTGAACTTCCTCGCGCCCGCCTACGGGGCCGCG
>WHTV01000282.1 GCA_009377535.1 Kiloniellaceae bacterium | reverse complement strand
GGTCCCGGTCGTCTCCCACCCCTATCCGGGCAATCGGCACGACTCCACCCAGTTCACCGGCCTGCTGGATGAGATCGTTGGCCGATGGGAAGCTCTCGGCGGCGATCCGGCCGAGTTGAGCGTGACCTATGACTCCGGGCAGAACTCCACCGACAACCACGCCCACATCGAAGGTCTCAGGCTGGGCTATGTCACCTCGCTGCCGCCCTCGGACCATCCCGACCTGCTCGCCATCGGCCACGACCAGTTCGACGTGGTCGCCCCCGACCGGTTCGACGGTGTGACCGCCCACGACACCGTCGTGGAGGCACTCGGGGTCACCCGCCGGGCGGTGATCACCCACTCGACCACCTTCCACCAGCGCCAGGCAGCCGGGTTCGAACAGACCCTGGCCAAGGCCCGCCGGCAACTGGCCGAACTGCAAGCACGGCTCGCTCGCGGACGCACCCGCAAGAACGCTGCCGCCATCCAGACCGAGATCGACACGATCCTCGCGCCCCGCTGGCTCGACCGCGTCATCACCACGACACTGACC
>WHTV01000281.1 GCA_009377535.1 Kiloniellaceae bacterium | reverse complement strand
GCAGGTGCGCGAGGTCAGCGAGCACTTTCTCGCGCAGTTCCGCGAGCTCGTCGACGAGCTCGCCACGCTCGGCGACCCGGACGCCGTCGAGGCGCAGCTGGAGACCGTGACGACCGAGGCGGACGAACAGGTCGCGGCCGCCAGCGCCCGTGCGACGCGGGCCGAGCAGGCGCAGCGCCGGGCCGAGGTCGAGCGCGGCCAGGCCGAAGCAGCCGCCGAAGAGGCGCTCACCGCCGAGCAGGACCGCGCCGCGCGGGTGGCCGAGCTCGACGAGCAGCTCGTCGAGGCCGGTGCGGCCGGCGTCGGCCTCGTCGCCGTCCCGGTCGGTGTCGGCGCGCTCGCGCAGGCCGCCGTCGCGCACTACCGCGGTACGCACGCGAAGACCGCTCCCGCGCTGCTGGCCGTGGAGCCGGCGGTCGCGGCATGCGTGCTGGCGAGCCTGGCGCGCGGCCGGCTCACCAGCGTGCCGACGGGCGCCACGGTGATGGCGGGCCTGAACTGCGGAACCCCGTCGGGCGTCGCGTGGCCGTACCTG
>WHTV01000280.1 GCA_009377535.1 Kiloniellaceae bacterium | reverse complement strand
AGGAAGGGGCCGCCTTGCCCATGGCGCGCCCGGCAGTCCTGCCAGAGGGCGATAATGCGGGCGATGTCGGCCTGTGCCTCGGGCCGCCGGCCGCGCGTCGGGTCTTGCGTGCCCAGGTCCATCGGCAGGTGCTGGCGCAGCGCGGCGAAGCCGGCGTGCATCTCTGCCACCACCGAGCGGGCGAGCGCCCGCGCCGCCGGATCGGCCGGCCAGAGGCCGGCCTCGGGAAAGCGCTCGGCCAGGTACTCGCCGATCGCCAGGCTGTCCCAGACCACCAGCTCGCCGTCTATCAGTGCCGGCACGCGGCCGCTCGGGTTGCTGGCCAGGATCTCGCCCTTCGTCGCCGGCTTGTCGAGCCAGACGAGTTGCTCGGCGAAGGGCTGGCCGGTCATGGCCAGGGCCAGCCAGCCGCGCAGCGACCAGGAGGAGTAGCGCTTGTTGCCGATCACGATCTCGAGCTGAGCCACCGGACGTTCTCCCTTGCCGAAGATGGAGGGCAATTGTCCTCGCCTGCGCCTTGCCGGCAAGATGCCTCT
>WHTV01000027.1 GCA_009377535.1 Kiloniellaceae bacterium | reverse complement strand
AGATCGTGGATGCGATCTTGTACCAGGCCCGGACAGGCTGCTCCTGGCGGCAGCTGCCTGGCGACCTGCCGCCGTGGGCGACGGTGTACGACTACTTCGCCCTCTGGAGCGCCGACGGCGCCGTCGACCGACTCCACGACCGGCTGCGCAACACGGTGCGCGACGCCGACGGCCTGGCGCTGTCATCGCGCAACGCCCTGCTCGACGACGAACAGCGCAGCCGGGCACCGGCGATCCACCGCATCCTGACGGCCGTGGCACAGCGGCTCACCGCGTCGGACGGCCCCGCCGCGCCGCTGCTCGCCTGGGGCCGCGCGGAGTTGCAGCGCGCGGGCGTCGAAAGGCTCGACTATCTCGATCTGCGCGCCGGCGACAACCTGGAAGAGCTCATTCGGGCCGATCGCCCGGCGCGGCTCTTCGTGGCGGGCTGGATGGGATCGGTCCGCTTGATCGACAACATCGCCGTGCCGCCGCGCGCTGAGAGCCTTTTCCTCGAGCGCGCAGGAGGAACGTCTACTCCGCGGTGACGAAGTTCGGTTCCGGGAGTTCGACTGCGCCGCCGCCCTTGGCTGCCACCTCCGCCAGCAGTTCCATCCAGTTCTCCAGATCGAAGTGGGCGCGCTTGGCAGACCCGAAGCATTCCTGCTTCACCTGAGCGAAGAGCCCGCGTGCCTCGTCGAGGCGCTCGGCGCGGCCGTCCCAGGTGGTCGTGGCGCCCTGCAGCAGATCCTCCGTCACGGACGACAGCAGGGCCACCAGCGCGGCCTCGTAGGGATGCATGAGCGGCATCACCCGCGGCACCGACACCGGCCAGTCGGCGGCAATCGACGGGGCGTCGTTCTGCCAGGCCCAGATGGCGCGCAGCAGTCGCCAGTCGGCTTCCGCCGCGGCGTAGTCCCCGGCGGCGTGGCTGAAGCGCGCGCGCATGTAGTGGTAGGGCACCTCGACCAGGCGATCCAGCGCCGCCAGGTCGATGGCCGAGGTCAGCAGGTGGATGGCGCGCTTCAGGGCCCCCTCTTGGTAGGCCGCATCGGGCCGCCCGCGCAACAAGCGGCCCTCTCTGTCGCGCGGGCGCGATACGGCAAGGCGCGCCGAGAGGTAGATGGTCAGCGATTCCTCCCAGTTGCGGCGGCCCTCCGTCGCGTAGTGGGAAACCCGGCGCAACGGCCGGTCGCCCAGCGGGTTCAGCTCGAAACCCTCCCAGTCGACGACCCAGCCGAGGTAGCTGCTGTGCGGGCTCGGCTGGCGGTCGCCGGTGGTCATCCAGACCTCGTCGCGCCACGGCCGGCGCTTGGGATCGGCCCGCACGATGCTGCCGAGCTGGCCGTAGACCTTGCGCGGCACGCGGCCGTAGGCGCGCTCCGCGGTCATCGGATCGGGTGGCGACGGGAAGGCCTTGCGAATTTTCTCCAGGGCGCCGTCGCGGCTGGAGGCCAGCCAATCGATCGACCAGTCGACGTCGATGCGCTGCCGGCCGGCATCCTCCTTCAGGGCCGCGGCCACCGAGTCGAAGCGGGCGTGCGTCTCCAGCCATTTGCCGAAGCTCGGCGTGAAATGGTTGTCGTCTTCGTCGAAGAAGCGCTCCATCATGTCGGCGTGCAGGAAGTGGTTGGTCTGCGGCACCGCTTCGCCCTCGTGCTTGGTCACGCGCACGCGCTCGCCGTTCACCTCGATGCGGCGGACCTTGCCGGTCTTGGCATCGGATACGAAGAAGGTCCAGGCGGCGAAATGCCTGGCCGCCTTGGCCAGGTCGACGCAGTCGTCGACGCTGCCGGCTTCGCGCAGCATGCGCTGCTCGACGAAGGGCGCGATGTCGCCGCTGCCCAGCAGGAAGCCGCTCTGCACCTCGGTGGTCGACATCTGGTGCAGGGAGACGGCGATGCCGGCATCGTTGAGGCCGCTGATGCCGCCGGGATAGATGAGGCCTGCGGTCCCGAAGGCGGCGTACTTGTGCCAGCCCGGCTTGTCCGCGGTCTCGTCGAGCAGCGACAGCACCGGCGCGGCGGTCCAGTTGTAGAGGTCGGCATCGAGGTTGCGGGCATGGAGGTGCAGCCCGTCGGCGGCCAGCGCTGCCGGCACGGCAAAGCCGGTGCAGGCAAAGTCGATGCGGTTGTTGGGCCCGGCCATGGCGCGCAGCGCCGCGCCGACGTCGGCTTGCTTGGCAGCATCCTGCTGCGCCGCCTGCAGGTAGTTCTTCGCGGCAGGATCGCGCAGGACCGGTGCCACCAGGGCCAGTACGGCAGGCGCGCGCAGGGCCCTGACGCCGGGCATGGCGAAGATGCGCGACAGGCCGTCGATGACGTTGCCGACCTCGATGGCGACGAGGGCGTCACGCACTTCGAGATCGGAGAATTCCGGGTCGGCCACCCCGTCGCGGTAGCCGGCGGCGAGGCCGTCCACGGCAGCGCGGAACTCCGCGCTGCAATGGCGCAGCACCCGGTCGCTGTAGCAGCGGTAGAGCGCCGAGGCGACCTTGCTGAGCAGCTTGCTTTCGAGGTTCACGCCACGGGCGATGGTGGAGACGATCTCCGGAAAGGCGCCGGCTTCGATCTGCCGCGCGAGCAGCCGGCCGTGGTCGTAGGCGATGTCAGGGAAACGGCCGCGCTGCTTCAGCACGAAAATCGGCTGGTCGCCCACGGTCAGGCGCCGGAGGCTGCTCTCCGCCCGGCCTTCCCCTGGCGCCAAGGTGGTAGCTGCCCCGTCGAGATTCTGGATTTCGCTCGCCACGCCACCCTCCCCTGCTCGCCGGCAGCCGCTTGCGTCGTTGGAGCATAGCAAAGAGCACGCAACGCCCGGGTGGCACAGTGGGGGAAATCACACTTCAAGCACGGTTGCGGCCGCCTGAAGCCCGTTAGCGCGTCGGGGCGATAGCGGCGCGGTCGGCCGCCAGTTCGGCCGGCTGGGCCGGGAAAAGCAGGTCGCCGAGGCCGTGCCTCGGCTGGAAGAACTGACCCACCAGCACCAAATCCACCTGCCCGTCCCCAGCCCGTGACAGCGGCAGGTGAAGGCGCCAGGTCCAGTGGTATTCCTTGTCGATCCAACGGAACCGGCCTTCGGAGTAGACCGGCACGGCGCGCGTCACGACAGTGCCGTAGAGCCGCTGGGTGAAGGCCAGGGTGGCCCCGCTGGTCAGGCGCTCGACGCTCCAGCCGGTGAAGTCGAAGCCATGGGCGGCGACGATGTCCGTGCCCACCAGGCGATAGTCGATCTGTCGCCCGCCGTCGGCGACATCGGCAAGGATGAGATTCTTGAGCAGGCTGGGGATGTCCACCGGGTCCAAGGCCCCGCGCGGCATCACGGCGGCGTCGCTGCTGCGCTCCAGCCAGTAGTCATAGAGACCTCTCAGGTCCGGATGCGCGATCCGGGCACGGAAAGACTCTTCATTGCCTTCAGGTCGATCCAGCAGTCTGGTCCCTACCTTGTCTACCAGGCGAACCACCGCTCGAAGCAGAAAACGATTGTAGACACATTCCTCGCGCCTTGTCAGGTCGACGGCGGATGGTTCCCTCCTGTAGGGTCTCCCCAGATCTGCAGTGCCACCGAGGAGTATGACACATGCGCAAGATTCGCTGGGGCGTTCTCAGCACGGCGAAAATCGGCCGCAGCCTGGTCATTCCGGCCATCCAGCGCTCCCAGCGCGGCGTGGTGACGGCGATCGCCTCGCGCGACCGGGAACGCGCCGCTGCGGCGGCACGCGATCTCGGCATCGAGAAGGCCTACGGCTCCTATGCCGAACTTCTGGCCGACCCGGACATCGACGCCGTCTACAACCCCTTGCCCAACAACCTGCACGTCGACCTGACCCTCGAGGCGGTAGCGGCCGGCAAGCCGGTGCTCTGTGAAAAACCTATCGCCATGACGGCCGCCGACGCCGAGCGGCTCACCGCCATCGACGGCCGGGTGCCGGTGATGGAAGCCTTCATGGTGCGCTTCCATCCGCAGTGGCTGTGGCTGCGCGAACAGGTGCGCAGCGGTGCCCTGGGCGACCTGCGCGCCATTCAGTGCTTCTTTTCCTACAGCAATCTCGACCCGGAGAACATTCGCAACAGGCCGGAAACAGGGGGCGGCGCCCTGCTCGACATCGGCTGCTATCCCACGGTGATCAGCCGCTTCCTCTTCGAGGCCGAGCCGCAGCGCGTGATCGCCCTCATCGAGCGCGACCCCACCTTCGGCACCGACCGCCTGGCAAGCGCCATCCTCGACTTCGGCGGCGGGCGGCGCTGCGACTTCACGGTGTCGACCCAGGTGACGGCCTATCAGCGCCTGCACGCCGTCGGCACCAAGGCACGCATGGAAGTCGAAATCCCTTTCAATGCACCAGCCGGCGTGGAAACCAAGGTATTCATCGACGAGGGCAAGGCACCCGGGGACGGCCACCGTAGGACGCACGTCATCCCGGCCGTCGACCAGTACAGCGAGCAGTGCGATGCCTTCGCGCGCGTGGTGCTGGGCGAAGCCGAGCTGCCCTACGGCATCGAAGACGCCATCCAGATGATGCGCATTCTCGACGCGCTGTTCCGCTCCGGCGACAGCGGGCGCTGGGAAAGTCCGGGCGCTTAGCCTCACGGGCCTCAGGTGCGCGCGTCGAACGGCCCGCCGGGAGTCAGCGAGAGGCCGGTGAGCCGGCGGTCAAGGTGGTGGCTGCGCCAGGCCAGCAGCTTCTCGGCCATGGCGAGGCGGACCACGAGATGGTCGGGGTCGTCGGCAAGGTTGTGCAACTCGGCCGGATCCTCGGCGAGATCGAAGAGCAGCGGCGGCAGGCCGGCGAAGTGGACGTATTTGTAGCGCTCGCCGCGGATCACCGCGAGGGCGCAGTCGTCGAGATCGAGGCCGAGGGCCGCCTGCGCGCGGCCGCTCGGCACCTCACGGAAATCGAACTCCCAATGGGCCGCGCGGCGCCAGTCGGCGGGCGTCTCGCCACGCAGGAAGGGCGTCAGCGCGCGGCCGTCGGCCGGCCCCTCCAGGTCTGCGCTCGCCGCCTCGATCAGCGTGGGCACCACGTCGACCGCCTCGGTGAAGGCGGCGACCCGGCCACCGAAGCCCTCGGGGTGGCGCGGATCGCGGACGATGAGGGGAACATGGTAGGCCTGGTCGAAGTAGCCGAACTTCCCCAGGGTCCAGTGATCGCCCATCATCTCGCCGTGGTCGGAGGTCAGCACGATGACGGTGTTGTCCCAGGCGCCGGCCGCCTTCAGTCCCTCGACCAGGCGGCCGATCTGGCGGTCGACCTCCGAGATCATGCCCCAGTAGGTGGCGCGGACATTGCGAAAGGCGGCATCCGGCCAGTCGGCCACGCGGCGGTCGGCCGCCTCGACAAGGCAGAACGAGCCGGCCAGCGTCGTGTCGAGCCAATAGCGCAGGTAGGGGTGCTGCGCCGCCTCGGCCGCCGCGCTTTCGGCGCGCCGGAAGGCGGGGCCGGCCGTCGGATCGTAGAGGTCGTTGAAGGGCGCCGGCACCAGGAAAGGCGGGTGCGGGCGCAGGAAGGAGAGGTGGGCGCACCACGGCGCGTCCTTTGGCTGCTCCGGCAACCAGTCGAGAAAGGCGCCGGTGAGGAAGGCGGTTTCTGTTTCGTCCTGGCTGTAACGCGGCGGCGCCGTCGACGGCAGCTCGGGCCGGCCTTCTTCCGGCCAGTACAGCGCCCGGCGGTCGGCCGGCAGCGCGTGGCCGCGCGCTTCCATCCAGGCGAACCAGGCCGCGTTGTCCTCCGGCAGCTTCACCGCGACGGTAAAGCCGGGCAGCACCTCCTCGTAGGTCGTCAGGCGCGGATCGTCCGCCGTCGTGGTGCGCGGGTCGACGGCCTGGTCGGTATAGCCGAAGAGGGTCGGCCGGTAGCCTTGGCGGGCCAGCGCCTTGGCGATGTTGTCGTGGCGGGCATCCAGCGGGGTGCCGTTGCGCAGCACCCGGTGGTTCATCTGATAGAGGCCGGTGTAGAGCGAGGCGCGCCCCGGTGAGCAGGGCGCCGCCTGGGCATAGTGGCTGAGGAAGCAGACACCGGCGGCGGCCAGGGCGTCGATGGCCGGCGTGCGCAACAGCGGGTGCCCGGCGGCGCCAAGGCTGTCGCCGCGCCATTGGTCGGCCGTGATCAGCAGAACGTTGGGTCTCATCGCCTGGTGGGGTCCCCCGAAATGCGGTCTCCGTCGCCTTTCACCACGCTTTGCATAGAAAAAGCAACTGCCCGCCGCAGCTTGAGCCTGCGGATTCTTGAACAGAACCTCAAACTTTAACCCTGGATAAAGGGCTTTCGGGCCTAATTCCCAGTGATCCAAGGGGTTCGAACATTGTCCAGCCAATCGAGCGTACCGACCCGACAGGGCAGTTTTTCAAAGACGGCGGCACGCCGTCTGGTCGCCGGGCTGGGTTTCGTCCTTCTGCTGCTGGCCAGCACCACACCGCTCCTCGCCGTGGCAGACCTTCCGGGCGCCGAGCGCGGCACCCTGGCCGCCGTCTTCCCGCCGGGAACCGACAAGACGGCGGCGCTGACGGCTGTGGCGAAAGCGGGCGGCTTCACCGTCCGCGAGGGCTTTTGGCAAACGGTCCTGGTCGCCTACAGCAACGAGAGCGGCTTTGCCGGCCGGCTGCGGCGCGCCGGCGCCTGGCTGGTGGTCGATCCTCAATCCGCCGCCGGCGGCCTGATCGCCAGCCGGATCGCTTCAGGTCTCTAAATCCCGTTCCGAGCTGCTCGGCGACCCACGCAGCAACGGCGGCTGAACCCTCCGCCTCCCCCAAATCTTGCCCCGGCGCGCGGCCTGGCTTATCCCTAACCGACCGCCCGGCAAGAGAGAGGACCACCGGCATGAAGGATGCGAAGCGGGCATGGCAGCGCATGCTCTCCGGACGCCGGCTGGACCTGCTTGACCCCTCGCCGCTCGATATCGAGCTGGAAGACATCGCCCACGGCTTGGCCCGAGTCGCCCGCTGGAACGGCCAGACCTCCGGCGATGCGGCCTTCTCCGTCGCCCAGCACAGCCTGCTGGTCGACGAGATCGCCGGGCAGTTGAAGCCGAAACTCACTCCGGCCGAACATCTCTCTGCGGTGCTGCACGACGCCGCGGAATATGTTATCGGCGACCTCATCACGCCGTTCAAGTCTGCGGTGGGCGCCGACTACAAGGTGCTCGAGAAACGCCTGATGACGGCGATTCGGCTGCGCTTCGGCCTGCCGGCGCGCGAAACGGAAGAGCTGAAAAGCCTGATCAAGCGCGCCGACCGCATCGCCGCCTATCTGGAAGCGACCCAGCTTGCCGGCTTCTCGCCGAGCGAGGCCCGCCGGCTCTTCGGCCGCAGCAAGCGCTTCGACGGAATCGTCCTGGTGCCCTGGGCCCCGGGCAAGGCAAAGCGCTGTTTTCTCGAGCGCTGTGACGGCCTTGCAAAGGGCTTATAATCAATCCGAACAGGTGTTAAACTGCGCGCGGGGGAGCATGGGACCTCTTCCCTTTTTGATCGTATTTTTTTCAGTACGTAGGCATTTGGGATCCAGGCAGGAGATCGTCCGCTGCGGCGCCGGAAAAGGGCCGCGGCCCTGGGGGCGGGGAACATGACATCTGCAGAGTCACTGGACGGGCCGTCGCTCGCCGAGCTCCGCGCATATTGGGTGCAGCGCCGCGGCTGCGTCCTGCGCCGGCACGCCACGACCTCGATCCCCCCGAACTGCGGCGTCGTTCAACCTCGGTAAGGCCAACGTGACTGACTGAAACGGAGCGCGGAACGATTAGGGAAACTTCCAACGGTGGCGATAGACTTCAATTGATCGCTGAGAGGGAGCGTGGCCAGGCGGTCGGCCCGGTGGACGCCGCAGGCGTGAGTTTCCTCTCGCAGATCCTGGACGAAGCACTGGCCTACTGGCACGAGATCAGGGGCGACTCCAGGATTCCCCAGCGCGACGCCCTGGTGCCGGAAAAGATCGTGGCGCTGTGGCCCTACATCCTCATGGTCGACGTGATCGACGACGGCAGCGACTACTATTTTCGCCTCTGCGGTCAACGACTCGTCGACAGCTACGGCGAGCAGACCGGCCGCACCCTGATGACCGCCAAGATCCCGTCCTTGGTGCGCGACAGGTGCAAGCAGATCTTCGACCACTGCGTCGCCCAGGCCATACCCACCTACGCCTACTGGCCCGAGTCGGCGTCCGAGCGGCGACCCTTGATCGACATCGAGGCGCTCTGCCTGCCGCTGTCGAGCGACGGGACGACGCTCGATCGCATGATCTCGCTGAACGTCAACTCCTGGCGCCGCAGCTTGGCTCCAGGGCGGTAGCTGGAATTCCAGAGCCGGCCGGCTTGCACCTGCCGGGAAACCTGGCAAAAAAGGGACTCAACTCCTGCCCGAAGGACGAGCCTTGCCCCTGCCGACGCCCCTCCTTGTGATCGCCCTGCTCTCGCTGCTGGTCTGGGTCTACCTGCTGGCTTTCCGCGGCGGCTTCTGGCGCTCGGCCGAGCGGCTGGAGCGTCTGCCCGCCGCTTGCGAGACCTGGCCGGCGGTCACCGCGGTGGTGCCGGCGCGCAACGAGGCGGAGGTGATCGGAGAGAGCCTTGCCTCGCTGCTGGCCCAGGACTATCCCGGCCCTTTGAGCGTCCTCCTGGTCGACGATCACAGCGAGGACGCGACCGCAGAACTGGCCTGCGCCGCAGCGGCCGGCAGCAAGGACCCGCCACGCTTCCGCCTGGTACAGGCCGCCGCGCTCCCGCCGGGCTGGACGGGGAAGCTCTGGGCGTTGCACCAGGGCGTCCAGCAGGCCGGCGCGCAGAGCGGCTTCTTCTGGTTCAGCGACGCCGATATCAGCCAGCCGCCCGACGCCCTGCGGCGCCTGGTCGCCAAGGCGGAAAGCGAAGGCCGCGACCTGGTCTCCCTCATGGTCGCCCTGCGCTGCGAGAGCTTCTGGGAGCGCCTGCTGATTCCGCCCTTCATCTACTTCTTCCAGAAGCTCTATCCCTTCGCCTGGGTGAAGGACCCGGCCAGGGCCACCGCCGCGGCGGCCGGCGGCTGCGTGCTGCTGCGCCATGAGGCGCTCGAGCGCATCGGCGGCATCGCGGCCATTCGCGACGCCCTCATCGACGACTGCGCCCTGGCCGACGCCGTGAAGGCCAGCCGGCCGGCCGCCAGCCGGGGAATCTGGCTTGGCCTCGGCACCGAGGCGCGCTCGATCCGCCCCTACAGCGGGCTCGGCGTGATCTGGAACATGGTGGCGCGCAGCGCCTACAACCAGCTGCGCCATCAACCGCTGCGGCTCGCCGGCACGCTCGCCGGCATGGTTCTCACCTATCTGGTACCGCCGCTGTTGGTGCTGGCCTATCCCTGGCATCAGCAGGCCTTGCCGGCGGCGCTCGGCGCGCTGGCCTGGCTGCTTATGAGCCTTTCCCTGCTGCCGACCCTGCGGCTCTACGATCAGTCGCCGTGGCTGGCACCTTTGCTGCCGCTGGCCGCTGCTCTATACAGCGCGATGACTTTCGATTCCGCCTGGCGCCACTGGCGCGGCCGGGGCGGGCAGTGGAAAGGCCGCGTGCAGGACAGGCCGGTGGGCTAGGCCCCCGCATCCCTGCTCGGATATGATTGAGGCTGATGACTGACACCAAGGTCGAGACCCCGTCGGGCAAGGGCGCGGCGGACGAGAACTTCCCGGTCGGCTCCTGGCTGCTGCCGGCGGCGCTGCGCCCGCACGTGGCGACCTACTATGCCTTCGCCCGCGCCATCGACGACATCGCCGACAATCCGCAGCTCGCCGCCGAAGACAAGATCGCCCGCCTCGCCGCCTTCGAGGCGGCTCTCACCGACCCTGCGGCCGCCGGCGCGGGCCTGGAGAAGGCGAAGCGCCTGCGCGAAAGCCTGGCGGCCACCGGCGTGCCGGCGGCGCGCGGCACCGACCTGATCGCGGCCTTCAAGCAGGACGCGGTGAAGCTGCGCTATGCCGACTGGGGCGAACTGCTCGGCTATTGCCGCCTCTCGGCCAACCCGGTCGGGCGCTACCTGCTCGACCTGCATGGCGAGGATCCCGCCGGCTACACCGCCTCCGACGCGCTCTGCACCGCGCTGCAGATCCTCAACCACCTGCAAGACTGCCGGGACGACTACCACGAACTCGACCGGGTCTACCTGCCGCTGGACTGGCTGCAGGCCGAGGGCTTCGACGTCACCGTGCTGGACCGTGATGCCAGCCCGCCGGGATTCCGTCGCCTGCTCGACCGCTGCCTCGACGGCGTCGACGGCCTCATGGAGGAGGCCGGGCAGCTGCCCGGCCAGCTGCGCTCGGCTCGCCTCGCCATGGAGTCGGCGGTGATCGTGCAGCTCGCCCGTCGCCTCACCAAGCGCCTGCGCGCCGGCGATCCCCTGGCCGGCCGTGTCGCGCTCAGCCGCGGCGACTTCATCGCCTGCGGCATCAAGGGCATCTGCGGCGTACAGCTTGGCCGCCTCTTCGGCCGCCACCAGCCGGCAAGCCAGAGCCGATGACCTCGCCCGCCGCCCTCGCCCGCCCGGCACTGCCGCCGGACGCTATCGCCGCCGCCCGGGTCCACGTGCACGCCGTCGCCACCCGCTCCGGCTCCTCCTTCCTCTGGGGCATGCGCCTGCTGCCGCGCCCGCGCCGTGAGGCGATGTACGCCATCTACGCCTTCTGCCGCGAGGTCGACGACATCGCCGACGAGGGCGGCAGCCCGGCGGACAAGCAGCGCGCGCTCGCCGCCTGGCGCGAGGAGATCGACCGCCTCTACGCCGGCTGTCCAAGCCGCCCGACCGCCCAGGCCCTGCTCGGGCCGGTGCAGGACTACGCCCTGCCCCAGGACGAGTTCCTCGCCGTGATCGACGGCATGGAAATGGATGCGCGCGAGGACATCCGCGCGCCCGCCATGGCCGATTTCAGGCTCTACTGCCGCCGCGTCGCCGGCGCCGTCGGGGTGCTCTCTGTGCAGGCCTTCGGCGCGACGGAACCGGAAGCGCAAGCCCTCGCCCTGGCCGAGGGCGACGCGCTGCAGTTCACCAACATCCTGCGCGACGTCGCCGAGGACGCCGAACGCGGGCGCCTCTACCTGCCGCGCGAGCTGCTGCAGCGCCACGGCATCGATTCCGACGATCCCCTGGCCGTGCTGCGCGACCCGCGCCTTGCCGGCGTCTGCCGCGACCTCGCTGCCCTGGCACAGGAGCGCTTCGCCGAGGCCGAGCGCCTGATGGCCCACTGCCGGCGCGGCCCGATGCGCCCGGCCCGGATCATGCTGGCGATCTACCGCCGTCTGCTGACCCGCCTGCAGCAGCGCGGCTGGGCCGACGTGACCGAGGAGGTCCGCCTGGCCAAGGCGGAAAAGCTCTGGATCGCGCTGAGGAACGGGCTCTGAGTGATGCCTGAGGCCGCCTCCCCGCGCCGTGCCCATGTCGTCGGTGCCGGCATCGCCGGCCTGTCGGCCGCCCTCCGGCTCTCGGCCGAAGGTTTCCAGGTCACGCTCTATGAGGCGGCCGCCCAGGCCGGCGGACGCTGCCGCTCCTACGTCGACGCCAAGCTGGAGCGCAGCATCGACAACGGCAACCACATGCTGCTGGCCGCCAACACCGCGGCCTTGGCTTTCATCGCGGAGATCGGTGCCGCCGACCGCCTGACCCAACCTGCCCGGGCCGCCTTTCCCTTCCTCGATCTCGCCACTGGCGAGAGCTGGACGGTGGTGCCGGGCGCGGGCGCCATCCCCTGGTGGATCTTCAGCGCGAAGGCACGCATCCCCGGCAGCGGCGTGAGCGACTATCTGGCGACCTGGAAGCTTGCCGTGGCCTCCGAGACCGCGACCGTCGCCGACTGCCTTGACGACCGCGGCCCGCTGTGGGAGCGCTTTTGGGTGCCGCTCACCGTGGCGGCGCTGAACACCCATCCGCGCGAGGCCTCCGCGCGCCTGCTCTGGCTGGTGGTGCGGGAGTCCTTCGCCAAGGGCGCCGACGCCTGCCGTCCCTACGTCGCCCGCCGCGGCCTCAGCGACGTCTTCGTCGACCCGGCGCTGGAAAGCCTGCGCGCCCGCGGCGGCGCGGTCGCCTTCGGCCGACGGCTGCGCGGCCTGGCCTTCGAGGGCGACCGGGTGGCCGGCCTCGACTTCGGCGAGACCCGCATCGCCGTCGCGCCCGGCGAGCCGGTGGTGCTGGCTCTGCCGCCGGCGGTCACCGGCGAACTCCTGCCGGACCTGGAGGTGCCACGCGACAGCCGCCCCATCGTCAACGCCCACCTCCGCCTGCCGGCGGGCGCCCGCCCGGCCCGCGCCCTGGCACCGGAGCTGCCCATCCTGGGCCTGGTCGGGGGCGCGGCCGACTGGCTGTTCCTGCGCGACGACGTGGTGAGCCTCACCGTCAGCGCCGCCGAAGACCTGGCCGAGCGCCCCTCGGAGGAGATCGCCGCCCTCATGTGGCGCGATACCGCCAGGGCCCTCGGCCTCGACCCGGCCGGCCGGCCGGTTTCCCGCATCATCAAGGAGAAGCGCGCCACCCTGGCCCAGACCCCGGCCGCCCTGCGCCTGCGGCCCGGCCCGCGCACCCGCTGGGCGAACCTCGCCCTGGCCGGCGACTGGACCGATACCGGCTATCCCGCCACCATCGAATCGGCCGTGCGCTCGGGCGCGGCCGCCGCGGCCCTGCTGGCAAGGCCGTGATGCCGCCTCCTTTGCGCGGCAGGCAGAGCTTGCCAGAGCCCACCTGCTTGGTCAGAATCCCCGCTCAAACCGCTGATTCGAAGGCGGGGTCTCAGGGAGCAGGAGACGTTTGAGGAAAGTCGCCAGGGATATTTCATCCACTTCATGAGGCCTTGCCCGCAATAATCAGATGACAAGCAGTACCGTAGCCAGAGATCGAGACGTTCCTCCCGTACCTGTCGCCGCTCCGCTTCCCGACCTCGACGCCGTCGATGCCCTGGTCGGTGAGATGCGAAGCGCGCTGAAGGCCGAACAGCGCCCGGACGGCCACTGGCTGTTCGAGCTGGAGGCCGATGCCACCATCCCGGCCGAATACATCTTTCTGCAGCACTTCCTCGGCCAGGTCGACACGCCGCGGTTCCGCGAGATCGAGCCCAAGATCGCCAACCACCTGCGCGCCATCCAGGGCCGCCACGGCGGCTGGCCGCTGTTCTACGACGGCGATCTGGACATCAGCGCCAGCGTGAAGGCCTACTTCGCCCTGAAGCTGGCCGGCGACGACCCGGAGGCGCCGCACATGCAGCGCGCCCGCGAGGCCATCCTCGACGCTGGCGGTGCCGCGCAGAGCAACGTCTTCACCCGCATCGCGCTCGCCCTCTTCGGCCAGGTGCCCTGGCGCGCGGTGCCGGAGATGCCGGTCGAGATCATGCTGCTGCCGCGCTGGTTCCCCTTCCACCTCTCCAAGATGTCCTACTGGTCGCGCACGGTGATCGCGCCGCTGCTGGTGGTCATGGACAGGAAACCGCAGGCGGCCAACCCGCGCGGCATCTCCGTCCGCGAGCTGTTCCGCGGGGACCCGGCGCGCGAAATCTACAACATGAATGCCAGCGGCAGCCCGCTCGGCGCCATCTTCGCCGGCATCGACCGGGTGCTGCGCTTCAGCGACCCGCTGCGTCCGCGCGCCAAGCGCCAGAAGGCGATCAACGCGGCCATGGACTTCGTGAAGGAGCGCCTGAACGGCGAAGACGGCCTCGGCGGCATCTTTCCGGCCATGGCCATTGCCGCCATGGCCTTCCACGTGCTGGGCTACGACTGGGAGGACCCCGACTACCGCCTGACCCGCGAGGCGATCGACCGCCTGCTCTTCGCGCGCGATGAGCACACCGTCACCTGCCAGCCCTGCCTGTCGCCGATCTGGGACACCTGCCTCGCCGCCCATGCCATGCTGGAGGCCGATGTGCCGGTCGACAGCGACAGCATCAGCCGCGCCTTCGACTGGCTCTTGGGCCGCGAGATCACCGAGGTGCGTGGCGACTGGGCCTGGCGGCGCGCCGAGGCGCCGGTCGGCGGCTGGCCCTTCCAGTACAACAACGCCCACTATCCGGACGTCGACGACACCGCCGTGGTGGTGTTGGCGATGAACCGCGCCGGCTCTGAAGCCTGCAAGCCGGCGATCGAGCGCGCGACCAAGTGGGTCATCGCCATGCAGAGCAGGAACGGCGGCTGGGGTGCCTTCGACGCCGACAATGCCTTCCAGTATCTGAACCACATCCCCTTCGCCGACCACGGCGCGCTGCTCGATCCGCCCACGGCCGACGTCTCGGCGCGCTGCCTTTCCATGCTGGCCCAGCTCGGCTACGGGCGCGACCACACCGTGGTGCGCCGGGGCCTCGACTACCTGCGCCGCGAGCAGGAAGCCGACGGCTCCTGGTACGGGCGTTGGGGCGTCAACTACGTCTACGGGACCTGGTCCGCGCTCGCCGCCTTCAACGCCTGCGGCGAGGACATGGTGGCACCGCACATCCGCAAGGCGGTGGCCTGGTTGCAACGCCGCCAGCTGCCCGACGGCGGCTGGGGCGAGGACTGCGCCACCTACTGGAGCGAGCGGCGCGCCGAGACGAAGTCCTCGACCGCTTCGCAGACCGCCTGGGCGCTGCTCGGACTGATGGCCGCCGGCGAGGTCGAGAGCGACGCCGTGCGCCGCGGCATCGCCTTCCTGCAGCAGCAGCCGCGCCAGGGCGCGCGCTGGGCCGAGGACTACTGGACCGGCACCGGCTTCCCGCGGGTGTTCTACCTGAAATACCATGGCTACAGCGCCTACTTCCCGCTCTGGGCCCTGGCGCGCTACCGCAACCTGATGCAAAGCAACGAGCGGCGCGTCAGCTACGGCATGTAGGCCCGTGGGCTCTCCCAGGGTCGGCGTCGTCACCGGGCTCGCCTCGGAGGCCGCCGTTGTGGACGGCCTCTTGGGGGAAGATGTCAGCAGCGTGCGTGTGGTCTGCGCCGGCGCCAGTGCCGCCCGCGCCGCCGTGCTGGCCCGCCGGCTGGTCGACGCCGGCGTCAACGCGCTTATCAGCTTCGGCATCGCCGGGGCCCTCGATCCGAGGCTCGAGAGCGGCGATCTGGTCGTGGCGAAGGACGTGCTGACCGACGATGCCGACTGCTACGCCTGCGACTCCGACTGGCAGGAAGCGGTCCGCAGCGCTCTGGCCGAAGTGCGGCTGCCGTGCCGCCACGGCCTGATCCTGGGCAGCAAGCGGCTGTGGCGGGCGCCGGACGACAAGGAAGTCCTCTTCGGTACCACCGGCTGCCTGGCGGTCGACATGGAATCCGGCGCGGTCGGGGCCATCGCGGCCGAGGCTGGACTGGCGTTCCTTGCCGTGCGCGCCATTGCCGACCGGGCCCAGGACAGCCTGCCGTCCCTGGTGGAGAATGCCCTGAAGCCCGATGGCCGGCCGGCCATCGGCCGCGCCCTCGCGGCCCTGGCCAGGCGCCCGTCGGAAATCCCTGCCGCGCTCAGGCTGGCGCGCCAGAGCGAGCTGGCGCTGGCCCGCCTGCGGACGCTGGAAGCGGTGAAGGACGCGCTATTCGGCGGCTTCTGAGGGCGAGGTGCCGCTGGCCGGCTTCTGGTTCATCGCCTCGGCGACGAAGTCCTCGAAGGCGTAGACCGCCGGACGCTGCCGGCTGAGGTCGAGTTCCGGAGCCATCTCGCCTTCCGTGCCGACGCCGGCGAGCGCCACCTTCAGCGCCTTCAGCGGATTGGCCACGGTGTCGGCCACGGCGGTGCCCTCGTAGCCGCAGTGGACCATGCAGTTGGCGCACTTCTCGTAGTTGCCGGTGCCGTAGCTCTCCCACTCGGTCTCCGCCATCAGCGCCTGAAAGCTCGGCGCATAGCCCTCGTTCAGCAGGTAGCAGGGCCGTTGCCAGCCGAAGACGTTGCGCGTCGGATTGCTCCACGGCGTGCACTCGTAGGTCTGGTTGCCGGCGAGGAAATCGAGGAAGAGGCTGGACTGGGAGAAGCGCCACTTGCGGCCCTTGCCGCGTCGGAAGACGTCGCGGAACAGCTCCTTGGTCTGGCGCCGGCTGAGGAAATGCTGCTGGTCGGGCGCGCGCTCGTAGGCGTAGCCCGGCGAGATGGTGACGCCCTCGACGCCGAGGTCCCGCGCGAAGTCGAGGTACTTGGCGACCTCCTCGGGCTTGGCGTTGTTGAAGAGGGTGCAGTTCACGTTGACCCGGAAGCCGCGGTCGCGCGCCAGCTCGATGGCCCTCACGGCGCGCTTGAACACGCCCTTCTGGTCGACCGCACGGTCGTGTTCTTCCTCCAGCCCGTCCAGGTGAATGGAGAAAGTCAGGTACTTGCTGGGCTTGAAGAGGTCGATCTTCTTTTCCAGCAGCAGGGCGTTGGTGCAGAGGTAGACGAAGCGCTTGCGCTTCACCAGCTCGGCCACGATCTGCGGCATCTCCTTGTGGATCAGCGGCTCGCCGCCCGGAATCGACACGATCGGCGCGCCGCTTTCCTCCGCCGCCTCGATGCACTCGGCGACCGAGAGGCGGCGGTTCAGGATCTCCTCGGGATAGTCGATCTTGCCGCAGCCGGGACAGGCGAGGTTGCAGCGGAACAGCGGCTCCAGCATGAGGACCAGCGGGTAGCGGCTGTTGCCGCGGAGGCGCTGCTTCATGATGTAGGCGCCGACGCGCAACTGTTGAATCAAGGGTACAGCCAAGATGCCTCTCCGAGAGGGTGTAGGGGAACGGGTGCTTTGGGGGGACCCCCTGTCCGGCGCCCAGTCTAACGATTTTGCGGCGCAACACCACCCTACAGTCTGTGGGGATTTGGGGGCCGGCGCGCCAGCGCCTCAGGAGAGATAGCCCTCGCGCTCGAACCATCCGACCGCGTCGGCGATCGCCTCCGCCGCCGGGCGCGGCCGGTAGCCGAGGTCCCGGGCCGCCTTGTCGTGGCGGAAGTACATCGGCCGGGCGGCCATCCGGAGCCCCTCGACGGTCAGCATCGGCTTGCGCCCGCCGGTCGCCCGCGCCCAGGCCTGGGCTGCCACGGCGAGGGGGAACAGCGGTCGGCGCGGCAAGCGCAGGCGCGGCGCCCGGCGCCCGCGCAGCGCCGCCACCTGGCCGAGGATCTCGGCAAGGCCGAGGTTCTCACCCCTCAGCAGGTAGCGCTCGCCGAGCTTGCCCTTCTCGAAGGCCAGCAGGTGCCCGGCGGCGACATCGTCGACGTGGACCACGTTGAGGCCGGTATCGACGAAGGCGGGCATCCGCCCGGCCGCCGCCGCGACCACCAGGCGCCCGGTCGGCGTCGGCTTCACGTCACGCGGCCCGAAGGGCGTCGAGGGATTGACGATCACCACCGGCAGGCCTTCCTCGCGCTGCAGCCGGCGCACCTCCTCCTCGGCGAGAAACTTCGAGCGCTTGTAGGCGCCGATCATGTCGCCCAGGCAGACCGCCGTCGCCTCGTCGGCCGGCTCCCCGTTGCCCAACTTGCCGAGGACGGCAACCGAGGAGGTGTGGACAACCCGCTCAACGCCGTGGCGCAGCGCCGCCATCATCAGGCGGCGGGTTCCCTCGACGTTGGTGCGGATGAGGTCTTCCGGCCGGCGCGCCCAGATGCGGTAGTCGGCGGCGACATGGAACAGCGCCGTGCAGCCCTTGAGCGCGGCCTCCAGGGAGTCCTCCCGGCTAAGGTCGCCCTCGACAAGCTCGACGTCGAGGCCGGCCAGATTGCGCCGGTCGCTGCCACAGCGCACCAGGCATCGCGGCCGCTCGCCCTGGGCGATGAGCGCGCGCACGACCGCCGAGCCGACGAAGCCTGTGCCTCCAGTGACGAGAACACTCATGTAGGCAGCTTGCGCCCGCCCCGGAGTGGCCGCAAACGACAAATTCCTTGCACCGGGATGGCCGTGCCGTACATCAGAAGGGATGACGATGTCCCGCCTCAGTGCCTTCGCCCTCGCCTGCCTGCTGCTTGCCGCCCCGGCGCCCGCGCAGGCCGCCGAGACGCCAACCGCAACGGTCGAGCGGCTGAACGCCACCCTGCTCGAGACGATGAAGGGCGCCGAAGCGCTCGGCTACAGCGGCCGCTACGAGAAGCTGGCGCCGGTGCTGCGGGAGACCTTCGACTTCGCGGCCATGGCGCAGATCGTCGTCGGCGGCCACTGGAGCTCCATCAGCATGGCCCAGAAACAGGCGTTCACGCAGGCCTTCGCGGACTACAGCATCGGCGTCTTCGCCGACCGCTTCGACGGCTTCGACGGCGAGAAATTCGAAATCCTTGGTGAGCAGCCGGCCCGGCGCGGCACGGTGCTGGTGCAGAACCGGATCGTGAAAGGCAATGGCGAGACCGTAGCGATCAACTATCTGACACGCCCGGAGAACGGCGCGGGGAACTGGCGCATCGTCGACACCATCCTCGGCGGCGCCTACTCGGAACTCGCCACGCGCCGCTCCGAATACAACGGCATCATCGACAAGCTCGGCATCGACGCGCTCATCGCGGCACTGAAGGACAAGACGGCCGGCTTCGCGCGGGAGTAAGGTGTTTGCACTCGGCCTAGATCTCGATGACCAGCTTGCCGAAGTGGCCGGCCGCCTTCATGGCCCGATAGGCCTGCGGGGCTTCCTCAAAGGCGAAGGTCCGGTCGATCACCGGGCGCAGGCCGGAGGCCGCGATGGCGCGGTTCATGTCCCGGAAGAGATTGCGCGAGCCGACGTAGATGCCCTGCAGGGTCAGGGATTTGCCCATGATGGGGCGCGGGTTCACCTGACCGCCGGCAAGCACGCCGATGAAGGCGATGGTGCCGGCGATGCGGGTGGCGACAATCGACTTTTCCAGGGTCCCCGCGCCGCCGACCTCCACCGTCAGGTCGACGCCGCGCCCGCCGGTCATCTCGAGAACCGGCTTCTCCCAGTCCGGCGTCTGGCGGTAGTTCACCGCCTGCCAGGCGCCCAGTTCGCGGGCGCGGGCGAGCTTCTCGTCGCTGGAGGAGGTGATGATGACCCGGGCGCCCATCAGGGTGGCGAACTGCAGGGCGAAGATGGAGACGCCGCCGGTGCCCAGCAGCAGCACGGTGTCGCCGGCCTTGAGGCGGCCGACTTCGACCAGCGCGCGCCAGGCGGTCAGCGCGGCGCAGGGCAGCGTCGCCGCTTCGGCGAAGCTCAGGTGGTCCGGGATCTTCACCAGCCCGCCGGCCTTGAGGTTGGCCTCCTCAGCCAGCACCCCGTCGAGCTCCCCGCCCAGGGCCGAGGCCATGGCCTCCGCCGTGCAGGGACCATCGATCCAGTTCTGGAAGAAGCAACCGGCCACCCGATCGCCGGGTGCAAAGTCGGTGACGCCCATACCGACCGCCAGGACCTCGCCGGCGCCGTCGGAGTTGGGGATGCGCGGCAGGGCGATGCCGCGGGCAGCCGGGTCGCTGACCACGCTGAGGTCGCGGTAGTTGACCGAGTTGGCCCGCAGACGGACCCGCACCTCGCCGGGGCCGGGATCGGGCAGGGAAAGCGCCGTCTGCGTCAGCCCCTCGATGCCCTCCGTCGACTGGATCTGCCAAGCCTGCATGCTTTCCGCTCCCTGCTTCCTGCCCATCTCTCGACCCCATCATAGGGCGCGGCTCCGCCGCTTTGAAAGAGGCGGTCCGACCCGCCCGCGAGACCCGCTTAAAAAAAACCACTTGTAAAGGTTTGCGACTTATACAAATAAATTCACGTCTGCGGTGCGGTGTCAGAATCGACGATCTTCGCGCGACGACCCCCGCGACTTATGGATTGACCAAGAAATGGACGATCTTCAGGCTCCCCCTTCGGAGCCTCCCGGTTCGGAGACCGAACCGACTTCCACTCCCCTCAAATCAAAAGCACTGAACTCGTCTTCCTGGTCGCCTGCATTGCGCCCGGCGGAGAGCCTGCTGGCGCGGACCTTCGAGGCGCGGCAGCGGACGGAGCGCTTCCCGCAGGGACCGGAGGCCCGCGCCTTCCGGCGCCGCTTCTTCCCCGCGGCCACGCCGGAGGAATGGAACGACTGGCGCTGGCAGCTGCGCAATCGCATCCGCTCGCTGGCTGAGCTGGAGCGGATTTTCCAGCTGTCGCCGGACGAGTACGCCGCTGTGGCCCGCCACAAGGGATCCCTGCCGGTCGGCATCACGCCCTACTACGCCAGCCTGATGAGCCGCGACGATGCCGAGGAGCCTCTGCGTCGGACGCACATTCCCGTCGGCCAGGAGTACCTGCGCACGCCGGGCGAAGCGGACGACCCCCTGGGCGAGGACCACGACACCAAGACGCCGGGCCTGGTGCACCGCTATCCGGACCGGGTGCTGTTCCTCACCACCGGCTTCTGCTCGACCTACTGCCGCTACTGCACCCGCTCGCGCATGGTGGGCGAGGCCGGCGGCGAGTATCAGTTCTCCACCAGCCAGTGGGAACAGGCCCTGACCTACATCGAGGCGCATACGGAGGTCCGCGACGTGCTGCTGTCGGGCGGCGACCCGCTGACCATCGCCGACGAGAAGCTCGACTACCTGCTCGGCCGGCTGCGCCGGATCAAGCACGTCGAGTTCATCCGCCTCGGCTCCAAGGTGCCGACCGTGTTGCCGATGCGGATCACCCGCTCGCTCGTCCGCATGCTGCGCAAGCACCACCCGGTGTGGATGAGCATCCACGTCACCCATCCCAAGGAACTGACCCCGGAAGCAACGGAGGCCTACACCCGCCTGGCCGACGCCGGCATCCCGCTGGGCAGCCAGACGGTGCTGCTGAAAGGCATCAACGACTCGGTCGATACCATGAAGGCCATGATGCACGGCCTGCTGATGCGCCGGGTGAAGCCCTACTACCTCTACCAGTGCGATCCGATCACCGGCTCCTCGCACTTCCGCACGCCGGTCGAGAAGGGCATCGAGATCATCGAGGGCCTGCGCGGCCACACCACCGGCTATGCCGTCCCGCAGTACGTGATCGACGCCCCCAACGGCGGCGGCAAGATCCCCCTGCTGCCCGACTACATCGTGGGGCGCGACGGCGACGACCTGCTGCTGCGCAACTTCGAAGGCGGCGTCTACCGCTACCCCGACCCGGGCGGGCGCACCGGTGCCGACAAACCCGGCGCCGGCAGGAAGAAGGGGGCCCGCTGATGCGTGTCGGCCTGACCTACGACCTGCGCGACGACTACCGCGCCCTCGGCGGCTTCTCGGAAGACGCCCTGGCCGAATTCGATTCGCCGGAAACCATCGACGCCCTCGAGCAGGCCCTCGCAGCCAACGGCTGCCGGGTCGAGCGTATCGGCCACATCCGCAGCCTCGCCAGCCGGCTGGTCGCCGGCGAGAGCTGGGACCTGGTGTTCAACATCTGCGAGGGCGTCGCCGGGCGCAACCGCGAGGCCCAGGTGCCGGCGCTGCTCGAGGCCTACAACATTTCCTACGTCTTCTCCGACCCGCTGACCCTCTCGGTCACGCTGGACAAGGCCGTCGCCAAGCGCCTGGTGCGCGACGCCGGCTTGCCCACGGCGCCTTTCTCGGTGATCGAGAACGACGCCGATGCCAGGGCCTGCAGCCTGGCCTTCCCGGTCTTCGTGAAGCCGCTGGCCGAGGGGACCGGCAAGGGCTGCGAGCGGGCCTCCAAGGCTAGCGACCGCAAGGCGCTGCTTTCGGCGGCGCGCTCCCTGCGCGCCCGCTTCAATCAGCCGGCCATCGCCGAGCCCTTCCTGCCGGGCCGCGAGTTCACCGTCGGCGTCGTCGGCAACGCCGCCGCGGCGCGCATCATCGCGGTGCTCGAGATCGTGCTGCTGCAGAACGCTGAGCCGGACGTCTATTCCTTCGAGAACAAGGAACTCTGCGAGTCGCGCGTGGAATACCATCTGGCCGACGATGCGGAAGCCCGGGCCGCCGGCGCCACCGCGCTGGCCGCCTACCGCACGCTGGGCTGCCGCGATGGCGCGCGCCTCGATCTGCGCTCGGACGCCGGCGGCGTGCCGCAGTTCCTCGAGGTCAACCCGCTGGCCGGCCTGCACCCGACCCACTCCGACCTGCCGATCCTGGCCAGCCTGTCCGGCATGAGCTACGAGACGCTGATCGGGGAGATCCTGCAGGCGGCCAAGCTGCGCACCGGCGTCGGTCTGGTGCAGTCCAAGCGACGGCGGCGCATCCCGGCATGATCCGGTCCAGCTATCTGCCGGTCCTGCACGGGGCAGCGGCAGATCGCCCGGACGAGGCGGACACCATCGTCACGGCAGAGGCCATCGCGGCCTCCCTGCAGCGCCTCGGCCATGACAGCGAGGTCGTGAAGCTTGGCCTCGACCTCTCTGTCCTGGCGCAGCTCGCCGCCGAACGCCCGACCCTGGTGTTCAACCTGGTCGAGGCCTTGGAGGGCGACTCGGCCCTGGCGCAACTCGCCCCGGCCGCGCTCGACCACTTCGCCCTGCCCTACACCGGCAGCGGCCTGGCGGCGCACCACCTGACCCTCACCAAGACCGCCGCCAAGCGCCTGCTGGCCGCGGCCGGACTGCCGACGCCGGCCTGGTCGCCCGACGGCGCCGGCTTCGCGCCGGACGCCCGCGTCATCGTGAAGTCCGACACCGAGCACGCCTCGCTGGGGCTCGATGCCGCTTCCGTGGTGCCGGCCGCCGAGGCGCGGCGGGAGATCGCCGCCCGCGAGCAACGCTTCGGCGGGCTGTTCTTCGCCGAGGCCTACGTCGAGGGGCGCGAGTTCAACCTTTCGATCCTCGAGACTGCCACGGGCCCGAGCGTGCTGCCGGCTGCCGAAATCCTCTTCGTCGACTTCCCGTCGGAGCGGCCGCGCATCGTCGACTATGAAGCCAAGTGGGCAACCGACAGCGTCGCTTACGCCAACACGCCGCGCAGCTTCGACTTCGCGGCCGGCGACGCCGCGCTCATCGCCGAGTTGAGCACGCTGGCGCTGGCGGCCTGGCGGCAATTCGGCCTCGCCGGCTATGCTCGCGTCGACTTTCGCGTCGACGGCGCCGGCCGCCCGACCATCCTGGAGGTCAATCTCAATCCCTGCCTGGCGCCGGACGCCGGCTTCGTCGCCGCGGCGGCGCGCACCGGCCTTGACTACGACGCCGTCATCGGCAGCATCGTCGCAGCCGCCAAGGGACGCCGACAGGTCGCTGCCTGAATGCTGCGCATACGCAAGATCTCCGACAGCCACACCCCGGCCAACCGCTCGGCCGTGGAGGAAGCCCAGGCCATCATCCGTGCCCAGTTCCCCGGCATGCAGGGCGGCGAGGTGGCCAAGCTGCCCGACCAGTTGGACAACCCCTTCAGGTATCGCTTCATCGCCACACTTCTGGCGGCAGAGGACGCGCGCGGTCGGGTGAAGGCGCTCGCTCTGCTGCTGCACGATCCCGATCTTGCCTTCTCCTATCTGGAGGTCATCTCCATCGCCCCCGGCGGTCGCGCCGGCAGCGGCATCGGCGGCGCACTCTACGACCGGGTGCGCGAGGAGGCGGAGAGCCTGGGCGCAGCCGGCCTCTACTACGAATGCCTGCCCGACGAGGCGGCCAAGAGCCCCGACCCCAAGCTGCGCCGGCAGAACGCCCAGCGCCTGAAGTTCTACGAGCGCTACGGCGCCTTCCCCATCGAGGGCATCGCCTACGACCTGCCGATCACGCCGGGCGACACCGACATGCCCTACCTGGTGTTCGACGGCCTCGGCCGCCACGCCTTGCCCTCGGCCGCCCGCCTGCGTCGCATCGTGCGCGCCATCCTGGAACGCAACTACGCCGGCGTCTGCCCGCCGGACTACGTCGAGAAGGTGGTGGCCTCAGTGAGGCCGGACAGCTACCGCCTGCGCGCGCCGCGCTATCTGAAGAGCGAGCAGATCGCCGCGCCCCTGCCCGGCTCTTCCGGCCGTCCGCAGGTCGCCCTGGTGGTGAACGACAAGCACGACATCCATCACGTGCGCGACCGCGGCTATGTGGAGGCCCCGGTGCGCGTCAGCGCCATCCTCGGCGAGCTCGACAAGACCGATTTCTTCCGCCGCCTGCCGGCCCGCAAATTCCCCGACCGCTTCATCCGCGAAGTGCACGATGCCGGCCTGGTCGACTACATCCAGCACGCCTGCGCCGAGGCCCCGCTGAAGCGGTCGATCTACCCTTACGTCTTCCCGATCCGCAACCCGGATCGCCGGCCGAAAGAACGTTCGGTGCTGGCCGGCTACTGGTGCATCGACACCTTCACGCCGCTGAACCGCAACGCCTTCCCGGCCGCGCGCCAGGCCGTCGACTGCGCGCTGACCGCCGCCGAGGAGGTGCTGAACGGCGCGCCGCTGGCCTACGCCCTGGTGCGCCCGCCCGGCCACCACGCCGAGCGGCGCAGCTTCGGCGGCTTCTGCTACTTCAGCAACGCTGCCATCGCCGCCAACTTCCTGTCGCACTACGGCAAAGTCGCCATGCTGGACGTGGACTACCACCACGGCAACGGCCAGCAGGACATCTTCTACGAGCGCGACGACGTGCTGACTGTGTCGATCCACGGCGCGCCGGCCTTTGCCTATCCCTACTTCACCGGATTTCGCAACGAGTCCGGGCGCGGCAAGGGCGCCGGCTACAACCTCAACATCCCGCTGCCGGAGAGCATCACGCCGGAGCAGTACATGGACGCCCTGCAAACCGCCTTGAAGCGCATCGACCGCCACGACCCGGCCCGCCTGGTGGTTGCCTTCGGACTCGACACCGCACGCGGCGATCCGACCGGCACCTGGTCGAACCGGGCCGCCGACTTTCACCGCATGGGCGTCCTCATCGGCGCCGCCGGCTATCCCACGGTGGTGGTGCAGGAAGGCGGCTATCGCATCCGCACCCTGGGCCTCAACGCGCGCCACTTCTTCACGGGCCTGGTGGAAGGCAGCAGCGTCGCCAAGCGCTCGGCGCGCCTGGCCAAGACGGCTGCGGGCCGGCCGGCTGCCAAGGGCCAGCTGTGGCGCGAGGCGGTAAAGCCGGAAGACGGCGAGCGTGTGCGCAGCCTGGTCGCCGCCACCGGCATGTTCTCCGCCGAGGAGATCGCCATTGCCGAGGAGCTGGTACAGGAGCGCGTGGCCAGGGGCCGCGCCTCCGGCTACGAGTTCGTCCTGTTGGAGGAGGACGGCACCCTTGTCGGCTATGCCTGCTACGGGCCGATCCCCGGCTCGGCCAGCAGCCACGACCTCTACTGGATCGCCGTGCACCCGGACCGCCAGGGCCGCGGCTTCGGCCACCAGATCCTGGCCCGCGCCGAGGCGGCCATGAAGCGCGGCGGCGCGCAGCGCGTCTACATCGACACCTCGACCAGCGCGCGCTATACGCCGACCCGCGCCTTCTACGCCGCCGCCGGCTTCACCCTCGCTGCCGAGCTGCCCGACTTCTACCGCCCCGGCGACGGCAAGGCGATCTACAGCAAGGCGCTATAGTCGGCGCGGCACCGGCCGGCCGTCGCCGGCGCGGCGCAGCTCGCAGAGGCGCAGGACGTTGCACGGCAACAGCGCGATGTGCAGCACCAGGATTGGATAGGCCCAGCTCATCGCGCCATAGAGGATGAAGCAGAGGTTCGCCGCGATCGCGACGACCCGCAGTGCGGTCATCGAGCGCATCAGGAAGGCCAGCAGCGTCAGCGTGGCAGCCAGCCAGCCCACGGCATCGCCGGCGCTCATCGGCGGCTCCGGATGTGCAATCTGGCGGAACTGGCACAGGCTGTGGGATTCCTCACTGAGCAATCCTTCGCTTTTCTGGACAGTGGCGGTCGCGGCGTCAGGTGAACCGCAGGACCTACGATGAAGGCTGGCGCCGGACAAGCGCGTTCAGAGACCGCCACAGTCGGTGCAGGACGCCGGCGGGGAGGAAGAAAACTCCGTTAATTCGCACCGCCGGCGCATCAGGGGTAGCCCCTTCGGGCGCGGCCGCTGTCGCCGAAGAGAATGGCCGTTCCATCGCCGTCACCCTGTTCGGCGGCCTGCAGGTCCAGAGCGACGGCAAGACGGCGGTCCCGGTCGCCGGCCACAAGGCGCGCGCGCTGCTGGGCTACCTGGCTGCCACGCTCGGCATCCCGACGCCGCGTTCCAGGATTGCGGCGCTGCTGTGGGGAGACCGCAGCGACCGCCAGGCACGCGACAGCCTGAAGCAGGCCGTCTGGCACCTGCGCCGCAGCTTCTCCAGCCATGGCACCGATGCGATCGTCTCCGACCGGCAGTCGGTGAAGCTCGACGAGACCTGCGTCACCGTCGATGCGGTCGACTTCTGCCGGCTGCTGGAGGAAGGCACATCGCCGGCGATCGACAAAGCCATCGACCTCTACCGCGGCGACTTCCTCGAGGGCATCGAGATTCCCGATGCCGGCTTCGAGGAATGGCTCCTCTTGGAGCGGCAACGGCTGCGCCATCTGGCGACGGAGGCCATGACCGCAGCGCTACTGCGCTCGACATCCGCCCGCGAGCGCGAGCGCGCCGCCACCATCGCCCGGCAGCTCCTGCTGCTCGATCCGCACCACGAGGGAGCCTGCCGCGCCCTGATGCAGATCCACGCCGACCGCGGAGAGAGCACCCAGGCGCTCTCCCTCTACGAGTCGCTGCGCCGCCGCCTGTCGCGCGATCTCGGCATCCGGCCGGAGCCGGCGACGCTCGCCGCCTACGAGGCAATACAGCGCCAGCGCAGCGTGGTCGCCACCGCCCGCGACGAGACTGCCGCGGTCGACGCGGCTGCGCCGTCTGTCGCCGTGCTGCCCTTCCTCAACATAGGCCGCGATCCCGAGCAGGAGTATTTCGCGGAAGGTCTGACGGAGGACATCATCACCGACCTGTCGCAACTCTCGGGCCTGCTGACGGTCGTGCACCGCGGGGCGCAGGACGCCCGCGAACGCCCTTCCCCGCAGAAAGCCGCGCACAGCCTGCGGACGGCATATGTTCTCGAGGGCAGCGTGCGCAAGCTCGGTGGCCGCATCAGGATAACGGCCCAGCTGATCGAGGGCGCGACGGCCAGCTGCATCTGGGCACGGCGCTACGATCGCGACGTCAGGGACATCTTCGGGCTGCAGGAGGCGCTGTCCCGCGATATCGCAGAGGCGCTTCGCGTGCAGCTGCTGCCCGACGAGATGGTGAGCCTCGCCGGCCGGCCGACCGCCAGCGTCGAGGCCTATCAGCTTTACCTGCTCGGACGCTCGTTCTATCTGCGCGGCTGCGACAAGCGGAGCCTGCGCATCGCCCACGATCTCTTCACCAAGGCGACTGAGATCGATCCGCTCTACGCCCACGCGGCGCGGGCGACCTGCGAGACCACGCTGTGCGGCAACGATGCGGCCGTCACCACCGCGGGCATGCTCGCCACCAGCGAGCGCGCCATCGAGTTGGCGCCTGGCCTGGGCGAGGCCCGCGCCACCAAGGGCCTCGCGCTCTATGTCCTCGGCCGCTATCAGGAAGCGCTCGGCCTGCTCGACTACGCGATGGGACTCGATCCGTCGCTGTTCGAGGCGCATTTCTTCAAGGCGCGCTGCTGCCGCCTGCTCGGCCAGCGCGAGCCGGCGCTTTCGCTGTTCGAGAACGCCGCCGAGTTGCGGCCGCACGACTACCGCTGCGCCGGCCTGCTGGCTGAGGAATACCGGGCGCTCGGCTTCGAGCGCGAATTCAAGTCGGCGGCGTCACGCTCGCTTCGCCAGGCGACCGATGAGGTGAGGTGCCATCCGGAGAATGCGGATGCCTGGGCCTTCGGTAGCACCCTGCTCGTCGAGTTGGGCGAAGGCCTGCGCGGCGAGGAGTGGGCGAGCCGCGCCGTCGTCATCGGCCCCGACGACCATCTCGTGCGCTACAACGTCAGCCGCACCCATGCGCTGCTGGGCAACACCACGCTGGCGCTGGAATGGCTGGAACGCGCGCTCGACGCTCTGCCTGTGTTCCGCCAGCGCCTGCTCGCCTGGATGCCGCTGGACCAGGCTCTCGATCCGCTGCGCGGACACGGCAAGTTCTCGCAACTGGTCGGCAGCGCGGCGTAGCCTCGCCGCGCCATCCCTGTTAGTTTTCCCCATGGGGCAAGAGACCCCGGGGGAAGACATCAGATGCCTTTGCTGACCACCACCATCGGGGCCTACCCGAAACCGCGCAGCCTGCGCATCCCCGACTGGTTCGATCCCGGCGCCGTCGATTCGAGCGTCGCCACCCGCGACTATGTCCATGCCATCGAGCGCCTCGGCGCCGAGGCCGGCCGGATCATCGCCGCGGGCGTGCGCGAGGTCATCGAGGATCAGGTCGCCTGCGGCATCGACATCCCGACCGACGGCGAGGTGCGCCGCGAGAACTACGTGCACTACCACTGCCGCCACCTCGAGGGTTTCGATTTCGAGCACCTGACCCACCGCATCCTGCGGGACGGCGCCTACGAAGCCGAGCTGCCGACGGTGAGCGGCCCGGTGAAGGCGCGCGCGCCCTTCCTGCCCGCCGACTGGAAGCTGGCGCAGGGCTTTACCGAACGCCCGGTGAAGATGACCCTGCCCGGCCCCATGACCATCGCCGACACCACGGCGGACGCGTTCTACGGCGACGCCGAGGCGCTGGGCCGCGACCTCGCCGCGGCGCTGAACCAGGAGATCCTGGCCCTCGCCGGAGCCGGCTGCAAATACATCCAGATCGACGAACCGCTCTTCGCCCGCAAGCCGAAACAGGCGCTCGCCTATGGCATCGATCACATCGAACGTTGCTGGCAGGGCGTGCCGCCGGGCGTGGTGAAGACCCTGCACATCTGCTGCGGCTATCCCAGCCGCCTGGACCAGGAAGACTACATAAAGGCCGACCCGCGGGCCTACTTCGAGCTCGCCGAAGCGATTGATGCCTGCGTGGTCGACGCCGTCTCGCTCGAAGACGCGCACCGCCCCAACGATCTCGGCCTGCTCGACTGCTTCACCGACACCACGGTGATCTTCGGCGTCATCGCCATCGCGCGCAGCCGCATCGAGACGGTGGATGAGGTGCACGAGCGCCTCGTCGCGGCACTCCGGCACTTGCCACCCGAACGCCTCATCGCCGCACCCGACTGCGGCCTCGGCCACCTCGGCCGCGATCTCGCGATGCGCAAGCTCAAGGTGCTCTCGGAAGCGGCGAAGAGCGTCTAGGCAGTTTTCTCAGCTGGTCGGCAGGGCCTGACACGCATCGGGCGTGTCCATTTGATGACACCGCTGTGTCTTTCCAAGGGCCGGGCACGAGCCGCCCTGACTCGACGGCAAGCGATCGATTAAAGTCGCCCGCATCCCTGTTTCCCGCGGAGCCGTTTCTCATGACCGTAGCCCGTGCCCCGGCCGCCGTCCTTCTTGTGCTTGCGCTCTGCGCCTGCTCGCAGCTGCGCGAGAGTCAGCCGGCGCGCACCGCCACCGAGCAACTGCTGTTCTCGACCGCCATCGACCGCGTCTGCAACGAGCTGGCGATCCAGATCCCGCCGAACAGCAAGATTTTCGTCGACGCCAGTTACGTCGAGGGAACCGACAGCAAGTACCTGGTGGCGACACTGCGCGACCGCGTTCTACGCCACGGCGGCAGCCTCGTCGCCGCGCGCGACCAGGCGGACCTGGTGTTCGAGCCGCGCGTCGGTGCCCTCTCGATCGACCGCAAGAAGACGCTGGTCGGCATCCCGAGTATCCCGATCCCGATTCCGCTGGCCGGCGAATTCACCTTCCCCGAGCTGGCGCTCTACAAGCGCGACCGCCGTCAAGGCGTGGTGAAGCTGGCGCTGACCACCTACGACGCCAAGACGGGCGCCCTCAAGAACTCGCAGGAGCCGACCTACGCCTTCTCGCACCAGACCGACTGGGTAGTGCTGCTGTTCTTCAGCTGGGACAGCAACGACCTCATGCCCAACCCGCAGAACGACGAGTGGGTCGGCGAAGGCAGCTACGAGACCGTCGTGCCGGACTTCGTCAGCGACCCATGGATGGCCGGCCGATGACGCGCTGACGCCGGCGACGATCAGCGCGATCGGCGAGTGGCTAGTGCTTGGCCGACTCGTCAGGAAAGAAGACGAGACTCGGCGTCAGGCTCTCGATGCCGTTAAAAGTCTCGATCTCGTCAATCTCGTCGGCGAAAAGCATCGGCGGGTCCGACGGATCGTTCACCACAAGACCACGCAGCCGGCCTTCGTCCCGGAAAGCATCAACCGCGCGCTGCTCGGCCGCGTCGCGGTCGGCAGCTTCCACGTAGCGCGTCGTGTAGAAGCCGCAGCGCTTTGTCTCTCCGTCCATCCTCAAAAACAAGTTCTCGCCGCGCAGGAAGACCCTGAACTTTCGCATCGACGTCGCGCGTCAGACGCTGAGCGCCTGCTCCAGATCCTCGATGAGGTCGGCGGGATCTTCCAGGCCGACGGAGAGGCGCAGCAGGCCGTCGCTGATGCCGAGTTCGGTGCGCTCCTCCGGCTTCAGGCGCTGGTGCGTCGTCGTGGCCGGATGGGTGACGAGGCTCTTGGAGTCGCCGAGGTTGTTGGAGATGTCGATGGTGGCGAGCGCGTTCAGCAGGCGAAAGGCGCGCGCCTTGCCGCCGGCGACCTCGAAGGCCACCAGGGTGCTGCCGCCCTGCATCTGGCGCTTGGCGAGGTCGGCCTGGGGGTGGCTGGCGAGGCCCGGGTAGAGCACCTTGGCGACGCCGCTCTGACCCTCAAGGAACTGAGCCACGGCCAGCGCATTGGCGCAGTGCCGCTCGACGCGCAGATCCAGGGTCTCGAGGCCCTTCAGCATGACCCAGGCATTGAAGGGGCTCATCGTCGGGCCGGTGTGGCGGTAGAACATCTGCAGGTGGTCCTTCACGAAGGCCTCGCTGCAGAGGATAGCGCCGCCCATAGTGCGGCCCTGGCCGTCGATGTGCTTGGTGGCCGAATAGACCACCACGTCGGCGCCGAGCGCCAGCGGCCGCTGCAGCAGCGGCGTGGCGAAGACGTTGTCGACGATGACCGTGGCGCCGGCGGCGTGCGCCAGCTCGCTGACCGCGGCGATGTCGATGATCTCCAGCGTCGGGTTGGACGGCGTCTCAAGGAACACCGCCTGCGCGCCCGCAGCCAGGGCCGACTCCCAGGCCGAAAGATCCCGGCCGTCGATCAGCTGGGTCTCTATGCCGTAGCGCGGCAGCAGTTCGGCCACGATGTACTGACAGGATCCGAAGAGGGCGCGCGAGGCGACCACGCGGTCGCCGGCCTTCAGCTGCGACATCAGGGAGGCATAGACCGCGCTCATGCCGCTCGCGGTGGCGCGGCAGGCCTCGGCGCCCTCCAACAGGCGCAGGCGCTCCTCGAACATGGCGACCGTCGGATTGGCGTAGCGCGAGTAGACGAAGCGGTCCTTGTCACCCTTGAAGGCGGCCTCGGCCTCCTCGGCGGTCCCGTAGACGTAGCCGGAGGTCAGGTAGAGCGCCTCGCTGGTCTCGTCGAAGTGGCTGCGCGCCAGGCCGCCGCGCACCATCTCGGTCTGCGGACGCCAGCGCCGTGTCGTGTTGTTGTCCTTCGGCATCTTCCCGATCTCTCTTAAAGGGCGTTCAGCCTTGCGCCCAGGGCAGACCGGCGGCCTTCCAGCCGCCCACACTGCCGCGGTGCAGGTCGCCGTCGCGGTCGCCCTCGAAGCCCTCGGCCACGTTGTAGCAGGGCCCGAAGCCGGCGGCGGTCAGCGCGATGGCGGCCGCGCGCGAGCGGGCGCCGGAACGGCAGAGCAGCAGCACCGGCTGATCCTTGCCGACCCCCTTGGCCGCGACCGCGCCGGCGAAGTCCTCATTGCGTGCCATGTCGGGGTAGGCCTGCCAGGAGACACAGAGCGTCTCCTTGCCGATGCCGTCCAGCCGCGGCACGCCGACGAAGCCCCACTCCGGCGCCGTGCGCACGTCGACCAGCACGGCCTTGGGATCCTTTTCCAGCAGCGCCCAGGCTTCCGCCGGGCGCAGGTCGCCTGCATAATCCTCAGTCATCGCGCAACTCCCAGCTGCTTTCCGCCCCGCGGCCCGGCCGGGTCACGACCGCCCGCCTCTGCCTCCTTCAAGGCTGGCGAGTTTAGGCCGCGCGGCGCCAGACGCAACCGCCTTATTCACACCTCCGGGACCGGGTCTGCCGGCAAAACCCCCTACGCCTTGAGGAAATAGTTCTCGGCGAACAGCAGGGTGGTGGGATGCAGGCGGAAGCCGCCCACCCGCTCCGCCATCACGGTGACCACGGAGAGCCACGACGGCTGCACGACTGGGCCCTCTTCCTGCATCTTCTTCTGGATGCGGCGCATCAGCGGGCGACGATCTTCGATGTCGGGTTCCGCTTCCACCTGGCTGAGCAGGGAGTCGATCTCCGGGTCGGAGAACCCGGTGGTGTTCCATGGCACGCCGGAGCGCACCGTCAGATCCAGCAGCATGAAGCCGAGCGGGCGCGGCGCCCATTCGACGAAGGCGAGCGGCGCCTTCTCCCACACCTCCCAGAAGCGCGCGGCCGGCAGCACCTCCAGGGTGCAGCGGATGCCGGCGGCGGCATACTGCGCCGCCATGGCCTGCACGGAGTCGAGCTCCCACTGCGGCCAGTTCTTGCAGGTGATGGTGAGGTCGAGGCCGTCGGGATAGCCCGCCTCAGCCAAGAGCGCGCGCGCCTCCGCGGGGTGGTGCCCCATCGCCGGCAGCGCCGCATAACAGGGATGCACCGGTGCCACCATGTGGTGTTCCGCGGGCTCGCCGAAGCCGCGCAACGAAAGGCGCGTGACCTCCTCCACGTCAATGGCCAGGCGCAGCGCGCGGCGCACACGCGGGTCGTCGAAGGGCTTCTGGTCGACTTTCATCTGCAGCATGCCGGTGGCCGCCGTGCGCGTGCGGTGGACCTGCAGCCCCGGCCGGCCGGCAAGGATCTCCGCCACCGAATAGTCGCAGCGCATCAGTCCGTCGACCTGGCCCGAAACCATCGCGGCGGCGGAAGCCGCGGCCTCGTCGCCGAGATCGAGCAGCAGCAGCTCGTCGAGCTGCGCCCGGCGCCCGCCCGCCGGCCCGCACTGGCTTTCGCACGCGCGCAGCAGGGCGCGCTCGCCGACCCGGTATTCCACCAGTGTGAAGGGGCCGGTGCCGTTGGAACCGACGCCGAAGCGGCCTTCCTCCTCCGGGTCCAGCATCACGTTGGTGAAGTGGAAGAGGTGTTCGGGGAGGGCGATCTGCGGAGACTTGAGGTTGAGCCGCAGGTGGAAATCGTCGACCAGTTCCACCGCGTCGGCATCCCACAGCGTGCCAGCGACAGACCCCGGGGTCGTTCCATCCGCCAGCATGTAGTCGCCCATGAAGCCCAAGGCCGAAGATCCGACCGCCGGATCGAGAAGCCGGCGCAGATTCCAGGCCACATCTTCGGCCAGGAAGCGGCGCCCGCTGCGCCAGAAGACGTCGTCGCGCAGATGCAGGTCCCAGGTCGTGAGGTCCGGCGAGGCCCGCCAATGCGACAGCAGGTGCGGGCGCGTGATGTTGTCGAAGCCGGTGCGCGTCAGCGTCCCGCAGACCTGGTGCACGACGTTGGCCGGCTCCAGCCAAGCCAGCGCGTGGGGGTCGGACATCGGATGCACACGGCCGCCGAGGGTCAGGCGCCCTCCCCTGCGTTGCGCCACCTGCGGGGCGAAAGCCGACGCGCTGGTGCCCGCCATGGCCGCGGCGGCAGCGGCGGAAGTGCCGAGCAGCGTCGCCAGGCGCAAGAAGCTGCGACGCCCGATACGGCGCGCGGCCAGCTGCGCCTGCAGCACTGCGATCATCGGATGGTGGTTTCCGTCAGCCATGCAGGTTGCGGCCCCTTCCGGGCAAGCCCACCCCGGCGACCGCGGAGGTCGGCCGCGGTCCCTATCTCCTGGCGCCATGATAGGCAACGGCGCGGAGAAGTCCACCGCCCGCCGCTTGGGCGGAAGCGCTCAGCCCCGGGGCTGGGTAGATCGCTTTTTTCTTTCTATTCCAGGGACTTGATGGCGATGGGCTGCGCCGCGAAATGGACGACCTGCTGCGGAAAGGGAATCTCGATTCCGGCCTCGCGGAAGGCCTTGTCGATGGCAAAGCGCAGGTCGCTGGCAATGACCAGCCGGTAGCTGACCTCGCTGGTGAAGCAGCGCAGTTCGAAGTCGAGACTGCTGGACCCGAAGTTCATGAAGATCACGTTCGGCTCCGGCGAGGTCAGTACGCGCTCGTGCCGCTGGGCGCAGTCGAGCAGCACCTCGCGAACCTTCTCGATGTCGCAGCCGTAGGCGACGCCGACCCCGACCTCGATGCGCCCATAGTGATCCTTGTGGGTCCAGTTGATCA
This sequence comes from Kiloniellaceae bacterium, assembly GCA_009377535.1. Taxonomy (GTDB): domain Bacteria; phylum Pseudomonadota; class Alphaproteobacteria; order Kiloniellales; family Kiloniellaceae; genus Pelagibius. Next base: position 8,612 of record WHTV01000027.1, on the reverse strand, counting down.
CCGAGGTGGAGATGAAGTCCGAGTTGGGAATGATCACCGACGCACGCTGAAAGGTCTGCAGTTCGGTCGAGCGGACGGTGATCCGCTTCACCAGGCCCTCGTTGGCGCCGACCAGGACCCAGTCGCCGACTTTGATCGGCCGCTCGATGAGCAGGATGATGCCCGCGACGAAGTTGCTGACGATGGTCTGCAGCCCGAAGCCGATGCCGACGGAGAGCGCGCCGGCAATCAGCGCGATGTTGGACAGGTCGACGCCGAGGGCGGAGATGCCGAAGACGGCTGCCAGGATGACGCCGATGTAGCCGAAGCCGGCGGCGAGCGAGTTCTGCACGCCGGAATCGAAGCCGGTCTGCGGCAGCACGCTGTTGTTGAGGAAGCGCTGGCCGAGGCGGGTCAGCAGCAGGATGAGGACAAAGATGGAAAGCGCCACCAGGATGTCGGTGAAGGAGATGGTGACGCCGCCGATGGTGATGCCCGACAGCAGGCGTCGCGTCTGCGCCCAGAACTCGCCGAAGGGTGACGACCAGATCGCGGCGATCACCAGGATGCCGGTCACGATCAGCATGGCATCGAGCAGCGTGCGCAGCCAGAACTTGATGCGATTGCGGGCGACGTGGCGCAGCTCCAGTGCCTCTCGCGTGAAGCCCGAACGCAAGCCGGCGCCGACCAGCTCGCGGCCGAGCCCGCGCAGGATCGCGACCGCGGCCAAGGTCACGATGCTCAGCAGCAGGCTGCGAACGAGGAAGTCGGCCAGGTCGGCATAGCCGATGAGCGATGCCAGGATACTGCCGACGGCGATCACGACGGTGAGGCGTCTGACCAGATTCCAGAAGCCGCTTTGCGACGGAGCGGGCTGCGCGGCTTCGTCTTCCTCACCTTCGTCGGCCCGCGGGCGCCCCATCACCCAATAGCGGCGGCGACCCATATCGATCACGATGAGCGCGGGAAGCGCGTTCAGCAGCAGCGTGGAGAGAGAGAAATAGGCATCGCTGACGCCGATTTCTTCGTGCGCCCCGGCCATGAAGATCTGCACGGCGAAGAAGGCCGCCAGCAGCGTGAAGCGCCGGCCCAGGATGCGCGCGTTCTCGGGCGACACCGACAGCAGCCGCCACTGCGGGAGGTCCGGCGAGAGCACCGCGTAGGGCACTGCCCAGGCCAGGCTGAAGAACGTCATCACGGCGAACAGCAGGGTCAGCAGCGACCAGAACAGGCTTTCTTCCGCAACCTGATTGCGCCAGGCGAGATAGAAGAGGCCACCGAAGACCAGGGCGGGAATGATGCCGCGCGCGCCGGCGCTGGCAACCGCGGCGACCAGGCGGGCGGCATAGCTCGGCGCGCTCTGCTGGGAGTCGCGCCCATAGCGACTGATCAGCCAGTAGCGCAGGACGCCGCCGAGCACCAAGGCCAGGGCCAGCAGAACGGCAACGCGCAGAGTGAGAGAGGTGGGACGCTCATCCAGCGACACGCCCTCCCACCAGTTGACGGGCGCGCGCAACATTTGCTCCGCCACGGCGAAGGATTCCGGCACGCTCTGTTGCCAGGTCTCCGGCACCCAGGGGAAGGGATAGGTGTGGAACAGCGCCTCGAAGCGCTTGCGCTGCGACAGCGCGCCCACCAGCCGGTCGATCTCGTCGGCACGCACGATGGCGAGCTTGGCCTGGCTGATTTGCGCATTGAGGCGCTGCAGTTCCGCGCTCAGTCCCTGGCGCTGCGTGGCGACCTCCGGAGATTCCGGCGCCGCTCCTTCCTCCGGCGCCGGCCCCAGCGCCTCCAGGCGGCGCTGTAGGCTTTCCACCCTCGGCTGCAGCGCTGCCGCTTCGTCCCGCGCCTCCTGGCGGATCTGCTCCGTCAGCTCGAAGAAGCGGGCCGCGCTCTCGGCGGTGGTATCGGCGCGCGACAGCTGCTGCTCGACGAGATCGAGGCTGCGGTCCCACCGGGCCGCGGCGTCGCCGGCATCCTGCGCCGCCACCACGCCCGAAACGGCAAGGCCGAGGCAGACGATCAGCAGCGATAGCAGGCGAAGGGCGCGGCGGGGCAAGCGGGAATCCTCTCGAAAGGCCGCGCATTCCTAGCATGGCGGGCGGCGACTGCGAAAGCCGCCCTTGCGCGGGCGCGCCCATGTTCTAGTCTGGCGCCAGGCAGCAAGTGATCCTTTTTGCAACGAGACGACATGACCGACAACAACTTGGCAAACGGCGGCCGCATCCTGGTCGATCAACTGGCCGCCGAAGGGGCCGACCGCATCTTCGGGGTACCGGGCGAGAGCTACCTCGCCGTGCTCGACGCGCTCTACGACACGCCGGAGATCACCTACCACATTTGCCGGCAGGAAGGCGGCGCCGCGATGATGGCCGACGCCTACGGCAAGCTGACCGGCCGGCCGGGCATCTGCTTCGTGACGCGCGGGCCCGGCGCGACCAGTGCCAGTGCCGGCGTCCACGTCGCCTTCCAGGATTCTACGCCGATGATTCTCTTCATCGGCCAGGTCGGCCGCGGCATGAGCGAGCGCGAGGCGTTCCAGGAGATCGACTACCGCCGCATGTTCGGGCAGATGGCCAAGTGGGTGGCCGAGATCGACGACGCCCAGCGTATCCCGGAGATGGTCAGCCGCGCCTTCCACACGGCGACTTCCGGCCGGCCCGGGCCGGTCGTGCTGGCGTTGCCGGAGGACATGCTGTCGACGCCGGTGCCGCCGCCGCTGCTGGCGCGGCCCTATCACGCCAGCGCCGGCGCCCCCGAGCCGGGCCTGATGGACGCACTCTGGCAACGCCTGGAGCGGGCGAGGCGCCCGCTCGTCATCGTCGGCGGCGGCGGCTGGAGCGCCGCGGCCAAGGCCGAGCTGGAAGCCTTCGCCGAGAGCGCGCGGCTACCGGTCGCCGCCTCCTTCCGCTGTCAGGACTACTTCGACAACGAGCATTCCTGCTACGCCGGCCACGTCGGCATCGGCATTGATCCGAAGCTGGCGGCGCGGGTGCGCGAATCCGACCTGCTGATCCTGCTGGGCTCGCGCTTCGGCGAGATGACCAGCAGCGGCTACAGCCTGATGAAGATCCCCAACCCCGATCAGCCCCTGGTGCACGTCTATCCCGCCGCCGAGGAACTCGGCCGCGTCTACCGGCCCGAGCTGGCGATTCAGGCGGGCAGCGCCGCCTTCGTCCGCGCGGCGCGCGACAGGACGCCGCCGGATGCCGGGGCCTGGCAAGACTGGACGGCGGCGGCGCATGCCGACTACCTCGCCCACAACCAGCCGACCGAGGTGCCCGGCCGCCTGCAACTCGGCAAGGTGGTCGCCTGGCTCAATGAAACGCTGCCGCCCGAAGCGATCCTGACCAATGGCGCCGGCAACTACACCGCCTGGCTGCACCGCTTCTATCGCTTCCGCCAGTTCCGCAGCCAGCTGGCGCCGACTTCCGGCTCCATGGGCTACGGCCTGCCGGCGGCGGTGGCTGCCAAGGCGGTCCATCCCGACCGCCCGGTCGTCTGCTTCGCGGGCGACGGCTGCTTCATGATGCACGGCCAGGAGTTGGCCACTGCCATGCAGTACGGCCTGCCCATCATCGTGCTGGTGGTGAACAACGCCAGCCTCGGCACCATCCGCATGCATCAGGAAAACCACTACCCGGGCCGCGTCAGCGCCACCGAGCTGACCAACCCGGACTTCGCCGCGCTGGCCCGGGCCTACGGTGCCCATGGCGAGGTGGTGGAAGACGACGCCGACTTCGCCGCCGCCTTCGGGCGAGCGCAGGCCTCGGGCAAGCCGGCGCTGCTGGAGCTGCGCCTCGACCCCGAGGCGATCACGCCGGGCGCCACCCTGAGCGGCCTGCGCGCCAGGGCCCTGGCGAAGTAGGCACGCTGTGAAAGCCGCCTCTTAGCCTCTTAAGGGTAGTCGCAGCGATCGGCGGTGACGGTGAGGAAGCCGCGGGCGCCGGGCAGCACTGAGAAGCGGTATTCGTCGTTGCCGGCCACCACGGAGTGGTGCAGCGGCAGCGGGCCTTCCGCCTGCACCGTCTTGCCGCCAAGCTGGGTGAAGGTCACGGTGAGCGGCTTTTGCGGATCGAACCAGGCCTCCAGGTTGCCGTTCGCATCGTGCGCCGCCGCTCCCACCGCCGTGACGGTGACGGCGCGCGCGCCGAAGCTGACGGAGTCGTTCGAACCACCGCTCTGCAACTCGGTGGTGACGATGAAGCGCTTGGTTTCCGGCTGGCCGTCGCAGTTGCGCGGCTTGTCGGCGGCGGACACCAGGAAGGCCAGCCGTTCCTCGTCGGCGCCCGCCTCGAGCTTCTTCTGCACCAGTTCCATCATTTCCCTGACGAAGCCCTTCGGCACCTCGCGCTCGTAGCGCGCCTGCCAGGCGGCGATCGCCTCGCGGGTTTGGGCGAGGTCGGTGGCCAGCGCGGCGCTCTGCTGCTGCAGACCGGAGACCTCCATGGTCAGCTCGGCGATGCGCTCCTCGGCCCTCACCACTTCACGCTCGGCCAGCTGGGTGCCGAAACGATAGGAATAGGCGCCCGCGGCCAGCACCAGCACCAGCGCCAGCGTCCACTTGCTGACGGCCCACCAGAAGCGGCGGCGGCGGCGCTGTCGGTTTTCGTGAAGTCCCAGAGACATTTCCAGCTAACGTCCTCGATTCACAGCAGAGTTTCGCGCGGTCGGGCCCGTGGGGACTGTCTCACCGTGGCGCTGGGTGCACCCGCTGCCCGCCGGCCTCCCGCCGGTACTTTCACTAAATAATTGAAATAGCGTAATGTTTAATCGCTACAGCGACTTTTTCTACCACTGCCTTTCAGCGCAGGCAAGCCAAGGCGTTAACGGAAGCTTACCGTTGTGGTCCTAAGCTGCCAAATCGTGAGGGTGACAAAAAAAGGGGCGGTCCCGCGGAGCCCGCGCCGCCCTGTTCGCTTGAGGAAAGCCAGAGGATGCCAGATCAAAGCGATGATGCCCGCCGTGCCTTGCTGCGCCAGCTCTCGCAGTTGCGCGGACGGATCGATCCCAGCGCGCTCAAGCATGTGCTGACCAAGATGGCCGGCTGGGAGCCTTACGACCGCGAGTCGGCGGGCGAGGCGGTGCGCCAGTTCCTGGTGACCCGCACCGATGGCGGCAAGTTCCAGGATCGCCTGCGCGTGGAACTGAAGAAGAAGAAGAACGATGAGTCCTAGAGCCAGCGCCAGCCGGCAAAGCGCCGAAAGTGCATTGCCGCCGGAGCGGGCCTGCCCCTATGCTTGCCGCGCTCACCGTGGAAGGGGCAGCTCGTGGAGTCCACCTCGCTCTTGATTTTCGCCGGCGCACTGCTGGTCGCCGCCGGCTCGCCAGGGCCCAGCATCGCAGCCCTGGTAGCGCGCGTGATGACCGGCGGCTGGCGCGGCGTGCTGCCCTTCCTGGCCGCCATGTGGATCGGCGAGGCGATCTGGCTGTCGCTGGCGGTCTGGGGGCTGGCCGCCATCGCCGAAAGCCTGCATCTGCTGTTTATCGTCATCAAGTATCTCGGCGTCGCCTACCTGCTCTATCTCGCCTGGCGCATGTGGTTCGCCCCGGTGGAGCTGCGCGACGGCGCCCCGCCGCGGACCCGTTCCGCCCTCAGGCTTTTCGCCGCGGGCATGGCGGTCACCCTCGGTAATCCGAAGATCATGGTGTTCTATCTCGCCCTGCTTCCGGCCATCATCGATCTCAAGGCGGTGACCCTCGTCGGCTGGATCGAACTGACGGCGACCATGCTCGTCGTGCTCGCAGCCATCGACCTCGCCTGGACCGGCCTCGCCGCGCAGGCGCGCCGGGTGCTGCGCTCGCCCAAGGCGGTGCGTGCCGCCAACCGGGTCAGCGCCGGCGTCATGGCCGGCGCTGCCGCCGCCATCGCCACGCGCTGAAGTCCTTCCCCAGGCGAATCGGTCCCAGGTGTCCCGCGATCTCGTCAAGGCCATGGGCTGGGTCGTCCTCGGCGCCTTCCTCTTCGCCTTCATGTTCATGCTGCCGAAGCTGGCGAGCGCCGCGGTGCCGCCGGTGCAGGTCGCCTTCCTGCGCTATTTCGCCGGCTTCCTCACGATCCTGCCCTTTTTCCTCGCGACCTATGGCCCCCGACAGGCGGCACCGGAGATCCTTGCCCCGGCAAAGCGGCGTCTCAACCTGGCGCATGTCTTCCGCGCCTGCTGCGGCATCACCAGTGTCGCCTTCGGCACCTACGCTGTGACCCACATTCCCCTGGCCAATGCGCAAGCCATCGCCATGACCAATGGCGTCTTCGCCGTCACCCTGGCCGCCATCTTCCTGCGCGAGCGCCTGAGGCGTGCCGACCTCATCGCCGGCGTTGTCTGCCTCGCCGGCGCGGTGGTGGTGGCCGGGCCGGATCCCGAGGCGCCAGGCTGGGTCTCCCTCGGCGCCCTTGCCGCCCTGGTGCAGGCCATCGCATGGGGCGCCGAGGTGGTGCTGCTGCGCTTCACCGCGGTGCGCGATACGCCGCAACGCACCCTCACCCTGGTGAACGGCAGCGCCTGCCTGATGCTCCTCGCGGCGACGGCTTGGTGGTGGCGCCTGCTGCCTCTCGCTGACCTGGTCGTCCTGCTTGCCATGGGGCCCGTGGCGATCGTCGGCCAGTATTGCAATATCCGCGCCTTCCAGCTGGCGGAGACCGCCAAGCTGGTACCGATCAAGTACCTCGGCCTGGTCTTCGCCGCCCTGCTCGGCCTTCTGTTCTTCGACGAGTGGCCGCGTCCGGCCGCCATCGCCGGCGCTGTGATGATCTGCGCCGGTGCGATCTACCTGGCCAGGGACAAACCGGTGCCGGCAGTGCCTATTGCTGGCCCGGCAAACTGACGCCGGGCGTCAGCCTCATCGCTGTTGAGAGAAGTCGGCAAACCACTCGGTCAAGGCGTCAGCCTCCACCTCCCGCGCGGCCAGGCCGACGATCATCTGGACGATGCTCGTCTCCGGCGGGTCGAAGGCGTAGCCGTTGAGCGAAAGGAAGGTCGCCGCCGCCAGGATCGCGGTGCACTTGTTGCCGTCCACGAAGGGATGATTGCCCGCGATGCCGAGGCAGTAGTCCGCCGCCAGGGCAAAGACCGTGGCCCCGGGATCGTAAGCGACGCGATTTTGCGCACGAGCGAGCGCGCTTTCGAGCAGACCGGCGTCGCGGATGCCGTCGCTGCCGCCGAAGCGGGCAATCGACTCGCGGTGCAGGGCTGATACCATCGCCAGGCTCAGCCAGCGATGGGCCGTCACTCCGCCAGCTTTTTCATGGCATTGGGGAATCGGCGCATGAAGTCGCGTCCTGCCTCCAAGGCCTCGGCGAAATCCGGGTCATAGGGCGTCAGTTCGATGCCGTCGCGGGTCTTCACCACGAAGAGACTGTCGCCCTCGCCCAGGCCCATCTCGCGGACCTGCTCGGAAAGGGTCACGCCCAGTGAATTGCCGATGCGGCGAATCTTGACGGCGTCGGACAAGGCGATGACCTTCCAGGATGGCGCTGCAGTGAACTCAACCATACTACAGAAGTAAAATTATACATATGTATAATTAAGGGCGCTCAAGACATGCCGCACCGTGTTGCCGGGCGCCGGGGCAAAGGATTAAACTCCGCCGGCAAATCCGGTCCCTTCCCCCACTACCGACGAGCCCGAAAGAGCCCTCTAGGAGCCCCCATGGACATGCGCAAACTCGGCCGCAGCGGCCTCACCGTCTCGCCGATCTGTCTCGGCACCATGATGTTCGGCGAGCAGACCGACGAGAAGGAGGCGCGCCGGATCGTCGACCACGCGCGCGAGGCCGGCGTGAATTTCATCGACACCGCCGACCAGTACGGCAGGGGCAAGTCTGAGCAGATCATCGGCCGCGCCATCGCCAAGGACCGCGATACCTGGGTGCTGGCGACCAAGGCGGGCAACCCGGTGAACGACACCCATGCGAACGCGCAGGGCCTCGGCCGCAAGTGGCTGCTGAAGGCCATCGACGACAGCCTCGCCCGTCTGCAGCTCGACTACGTCGACATCTGGTACCTGCACCTGGACGACTACTCGACGCCGCTGGAGGAAGCCGTCAGCGCGGTGGCCGACGTGCTCGGCCAGGGCAAGGCGCTCTATTGGGGCGTCAGCAACTTCCGCGGCTGGCGCATCGCCGAGTTGGTGCGTCTCGCCGGCGAGGCGGGCATCGACCGGCCCATCGTCTGCCAGCCCTACTACAACGCCATGAACCGCATGCCGGAGGTGGAGATCCTGCCTGCCTGCGAGTACTACGGCCTCGGCGTGGTGCCCTACAGCCCGCTGGCGCGCGGGGTCTTGACCGGCAAGTACCTGCCCGGCAAGGCGCCGCCCAAGGGCAGCCGCGCCGGGCGCAAGGACCAGCGCATAATGGAGAGCGAGTTCCGCGAGGAATCCCTGGTCATCGCCCAGAAGATCAAGACCCATGCCGAAGCCAAGGGCATGACCGCCGCCGACTTCGCGGTGAACTGGGTGCTGGCCAACCCCATCATCACCTCGGTGCTGGCCGGCCCGCGCACCCTGGAGCAATGGAAGGCCTACCTCGGCGCGCTCGATCACGGTTTCGACGAAGCCGACGAGGCCTTGCTCGATTCCCTGGTCGCCCCCGGCCACCCCTCGACCCCCGGCTACAGCGATCCGCGCTATCCC
>WHTV01000279.1:328-536 GCA_009377535.1 Kiloniellaceae bacterium | reverse complement strand
TGCAGGGGTGCAAGAGGGTTCGACCAGCAACAAGCTCTATCAAATCGTCGACGGCAAGGTTGATGCGCGGACCTACAACGGATTTCGACGTTATAACGCGGCCTGCAATCACTGCCACGGGCCGGACGGCGTCGGTTCGACGTTCGGCCTCTCTCTCATTGACCGGCTCAGCGACATCGAAACTTTCCGGCGCGTCGTGCGCGAAGGC
>WHTV01000279.1:0-318 GCA_009377535.1 Kiloniellaceae bacterium | reverse complement strand
ACCTACAGGCGCGGACCGACGGCGCGCTCGGCCGGGGCCGGCCGAGCGTGCTGGGGCAGTAGGACCGCGTAGGGTCATATCGCGACCTGCGAAGCAAGCCTGGCAACATTAGCCCGACAGAAATGCGTCGGAACAGGAGGTCGATCCATGGCGTCAATTACAGAAGTCGCAAAGGAATTTTTCGCAGCTTGCGAAACTGGAAAAGGCTGGGAGGTTTGCAAAGCCTATTGCGAACCTGACGCGACTTTTTCTGCCCAAGCCGAGCCGCTGGCTGACGTTCGAACTCTGCAACAATACACGGACTGGATGAAGGGGCTG
>WHTV01000278.1 GCA_009377535.1 Kiloniellaceae bacterium | reverse complement strand
GGCCGGCCACCGGTCGTGGTGGACGGCCCGGACGAGATCAGGCGGAAGATCAGGGAGCTGGTGCGGGCGGGCGCGGACGTCATCAAGGTCGCGACCAGCGGCGGCATCATGTCCGCCGGCGCCGGGCCGCTGATCCCGCACTTCCGCGACGACGAGGTCGCGATGATGGTCACCGAGGCCGCAGCCGCGGGCCTCCACGTGATGGCGCACGCCAACGGCGCGGGCGCGCAGACGGCGGTGCGCAACGGCGTCCGCTCCATCGAGCACGGCAGCTACCTCGACGACGAGACGCTGGAGATGATGGTCGAGCGCGGCACCTGGCTGGTCCCCACGCTGTCCGCGCCGGCCGGTATCCGCGAGTCGATCGAGGCCGGCGGAAACTTCCCCGACCACGTCGTCGCGAAGATCACGGAGCTCACCGAGACCGCCGTCGAGGGCGTGCACAAGGCGGTGCGGTCCGGGGTGAAGGTCGCCATGGGCACCGACGCGCCGCTGTACCCGCACGGCAAGAACCTGCGGGAGCTCGAGCTCCTGGT
>WHTV01000277.1 GCA_009377535.1 Kiloniellaceae bacterium | reverse complement strand
AACCCCAGCCGCGGGCCCTCCTCTAGCCCCGGGCTCTAAGGAGCCGCTGATTAAGAGTCACCGGAAAACCCCAGTTTTTCTGCGGCCATTTGGGAAAAACATCCGATTCTGACCACGCTTTTCCGCGGGTTTCCGAGCGGGATTCCAAATGGAACTCTCGGCCGCACCCGGGGCGACCGCCACAATCGGGTGCTCGCGCTGGTTCATCCGAGGATGTGTCATGTTGGTTGCGGGGGCACGCAACCGACTGTGCCGAAAGAGTGCTTCGGCCGACGTGCCCCGCCGCGAGGCCGTCGAGACTGTCGGGGTATTCCCCAATTGACGGTTTTCGCGGTCGGTGCGGACAATGCCTCGGTTGCAGGCATCGAAACTTGGGGGTGCCGCGGGCCGTCGGCCGCATCCTGGCCGGGGCAACCGACAATGGTTCCGGCAAGGCAAGCCGCCGACCAGAACAGCAGCGTGATCGAAACAAGAGCAGCCCAGGAGGCTGGGGGAGAAGCGACGGAACAACGGACGTTATGCATGGACTACAACCG
>WHTV01000276.1:284-536 GCA_009377535.1 Kiloniellaceae bacterium | reverse complement strand
TGCCCGGCCGATGTCCTGCGTCCAGACGCTGGCCGCCAGGCCGTACATGGTGTCGTTGGCGGCCGCGGCGACCTCGTCCAGGTCGGTGAACGGTATGGCGGCCACGACCGGGCCGAAGATCTCCTCGCGCACCGCACGCATCGAGTTGTGCGCGTTCACCAGGACGGTGGGCTCGACGAAGTAACCCGGACCCGACGTCTCCCCGCCGGTGAGGACCTCGGCGCCCTCGGACCTCCCGTCGGTGATGTATCC
>WHTV01000276.1:0-274 GCA_009377535.1 Kiloniellaceae bacterium | reverse complement strand
CCTGGGCGAGGTCGGCGACCCCCCGGACGACTCCGTCGTACAGGCTGTGGTGCACGAAGAGCCGCGAGCCGGCGGTGCACACCTGACCGGCGTTGGAGAAGATCGCCCCGGCCGCCCCCGGTATGGCCTTCTCCAGGTCGGCGTCGTCGAAGATCACCACCGGCGACTTCCCGCCCAGCTCCAGCGACACCTTCTTCAGGTTCCCGGCGGCGGCCTGCACGATGGACCGCCCGACCTCGGTGGATCCGGTGAAGGCGACCTTGTCCACCTGATC
>WHTV01000275.1:319-537 GCA_009377535.1 Kiloniellaceae bacterium | reverse complement strand
GGGATCGAAACTCGGCGTGACGGCCGAGAGCTCGCCGTTCCGCCCGGTTCGGCCGCTGCAGCCACGTCGTCGCTTTGTCTTCGGCACCAAACGCCGAAACGGCCTCGCCCGTCACGCGCGCGATTCGATACAGGCGGTCGCATTCATCGGGGGCCAGTCTTCACGCCCGTCGGCGCCGTGCCATCGTCCGAATCGGCGTGCGAAGGACGGTGGCCACC
>WHTV01000275.1:0-309 GCA_009377535.1 Kiloniellaceae bacterium | reverse complement strand
AACGTACTCGCTCGCGGTCATGCCTTCCTCCCAAGCCGAGGGCCTGATCGCATGATGCCCAAGAATGGCACGAACGCCACTGCGGCGAGTGTCGCCGATTTCTTGGACGTCTTGCCGGCCATTGTGTTCACGCCAGGATTGCGGTGACTTGCGAGGATCCCTGCCGGTGCTACGGGACCCGGGCAGGGCGGGCCGCATCAGGCGTTAGACATGACAGTGCCCGCGGACGTGTACGGCGCTCGCCGCGCGTCTACCGGGGGGCTCGAGGAGCTCACTTATCCGTTCCATGACGCGACGATCACCGTCACC
>WHTV01000274.1 GCA_009377535.1 Kiloniellaceae bacterium | reverse complement strand
GAATCATCCGCACTGTGTGTTGCAGGGCGGCGAAATGCACGGGGCGATCGGGGCCCGGGTCCGATAAGGGGCGATCGGTTAACCCAGAGGCCGTTCATAGCTCCTATCGGCCCCTGCCTTCGCCAAAACCGTCTCCCCACGGGATGCCGTGACGAACACGATTGGCGGGCATCGACGGAGGCTCACCCGCGGCCGCGCCTCACACACACACACACACACACACACACACACGGGGGCGACATTGCAAACGCACAGCCTACGGTCGACCGAGGACGTCAGGCGGCGCGTCGTTCGTAGCGATGGTGTAATCCGCCGACTTCCGGGAACGCGATCACGGCACCTTCTGTGACGTCTTGAACGCGCCGTGGCGTGGGCGCGTCTTTCTCGAGCGAGAGGTGCGTTCGCGAGCCATGATAGTAGGCAAGATACTCGGTCAAGACGCGGCGCAGGTGCCGGTCGCCGAGTACGATCACGTGGTCCAAACATTCTCGGCGGATCGATCCGATCAGCCTCTCGTATGGATTTTGCCAGGGGCTG
>WHTV01000273.1 GCA_009377535.1 Kiloniellaceae bacterium | reverse complement strand
CCTGATCGAACTCTTCGAGCACGCGACTGTGATCGAGGCGTACGCCGAACGGCGAGTCCGGGTCGTCAGCGAGGAGCGACCGGCCCACCGAACCGTCCGGCACGATGCCGTCGGAGTCCATGAGCATGGTGGCGGCCGCCCGTGAGTAGGCACCATCGGGCGGCGGGTCGGTGCTGACGAAGCCCTCGGCTGCATCGGAATTGGCGACCACGGCCCGGGCGATACCGGCGTCGACGAGCGCGCCGCCCAGCATGCCGACCTCGGCCCCGAAGGACGAGAGTTCGTTGATCAGAGTCGCAGCACCGGTCGCGAGGTAGGCGATGCCGCTCGGGACATGGCCGAGTCGGCGCTCCAGGATCTCCGCGCCCGGAACGCCTCGGTAACTCTCGTCCGGGTCCACGGCGACGGCAGTGTCGACAGCCGGCGAGACCGCCCGAGTGCCGGCGCCGAGAGTCAGGTAGGCGTCCGTGGTGCCGGCGTCGTCGAGCCTGATACGCGTTGAGATGTCGCCGATGGCGGCGCGGTCGAGGAACTCCTC
>WHTV01000272.1:224-541 GCA_009377535.1 Kiloniellaceae bacterium | reverse complement strand
CGGACCCCGATGGCGCGGTCGCCTTGAAGGTCAACAAGGACCTTCATTTCGCCCTCTACCGCGCGGCCGCCATGCCCCAGCTTCTGCAGATCATCGACGGGCTGTGGCTACGGGTCGGGCCCGTCATCAATCTCGACCTGCGCGCCAGCGGCCGGCGGCTGCACGCTGTGGAAGCGCACAAGCACCATGCCCGTATCGTTGAAGGGGTGCGCACCCGCAACGGCAAGATGGCACGCGCGGCTGTCGCCGCCGACATCTCCTCGGCGGCCGAATTCATACTCGCCAGCGGCAACCTGCCGAGCGCTGACGAGGGCGGC
>WHTV01000272.1:0-214 GCA_009377535.1 Kiloniellaceae bacterium | reverse complement strand
CGCACCGCCGAGCTGCCCGAGGTGTCATGGCTGAAGGCGGACGTGTCCGACCGCAGGCAGGTGGCCGACCTGTTCGACAAGGCGCTCGCCACGCTGGGCGGCCTCGACGTGCTGGTGAACAACGCCGGGATCGCCGGCCCAACCGGCCCGGTCGAGGAGATCGCGCCGGAGGAATGGGACAGGACGCTTCAGGTCAACATTACCGGCCAGTTCA
>WHTV01000271.1 GCA_009377535.1 Kiloniellaceae bacterium | reverse complement strand
ATCATCACCGCACTCGGCGGCGTCCCCCGCTTCCACAAAGCCGCGCTCATCCCACAAACCGCCGACGCCCTCGCGGCCGAAGAACACGAACGGGGCCGGCTCGTAGTCCTCATCATCGACGAGGCCCACCTCCTCGACGCCGACCAACTCGAAGAACTACGCCTGCTCACCAACGCCGAAATGGACTCGGCCTCCCCGTTCGCCGGCATCCTCGTCGGCCAGCCCACCCTCAACCGCCAGCTGCGCATGGGCGTCTTCGCCGCCCTCGACCAGCGCATCGCCACCCGCTTCGCGCTGGGGCCCATGGATCTCGGCGAGTCAGCCAACTACCTGCGCCACCACCTGGCCCTGGCCGGGCGGACCGATCCGCTCATCGCTGATGACGCCCTCGCCCGACTCCACCGGGTGGCCAACGGGCTGCCCCGGGCGCTCAACAACGCCGCCACCGCCGCCCTCATCGCCGCCGCCTCCGACAACAAAGACCTCGTCGACGACGCCTGCGCCAAGAAGGCAGCCGCCGAACTCACCCGAGACTGACCATG
>WHTV01000270.1 GCA_009377535.1 Kiloniellaceae bacterium | reverse complement strand
CAGGCCGATCATGTCCCGATCGAGCTCGGTCAGGACATCCTTGACACCCGACGCCTCGAACTCCTCGCGCAGATCGACAGCCGCCGGGATTTCTTCCGTCAGCTTGTCCTGCTCGGCTACTGGTGCTGTGGACATGGGATGCTCCTCACATTTGCTTCTGGCTCTGCGGCAACATTAGGGGAGCTTTGCAATCCCCGTCGGGCTGCCACCAACCCCCTTGAAAGGGAGCGGGCAGGGACGAACAGACACTCCTTCGACTTCAATCAGGCGTAGCGGCGATCAGCCGCATATGGCTTTGTCGTGTAATGCATATTCCGTCCCGCCGTTTCTTGCCGTTCGAGGCGATAGCCAGGCTCCTCGGCCGGTCGGTTGACGATGAAGGAGAGCTTCACCGACTCCCATCCATGCGAAGCGTCAAATGCCACGACGCGGATATAGCGTTCGCCGTAGATCTTGCGGCATTCGGCAAGCTCCATCATGAGTCCAGCCGCATCCGGATTGTCGAACATGGGGTGACCCCACATGCCCCAGTAGACGTTGCG